>NZ_JH976047.1:0-127394 GCF_000305755.2 Vibrio sp. HENC-03
GCCGTACTCTGGGTGACCAGGAGTCTTAGAGTGAAGCTGACGGAAGTTCTTAAGATCGTCGATAGATAGCTCGTAGCCTGCAAGGTGCAGTAGAGAGTAGATAAGCATAGAGCCGTGGCCGTTAGACAGAACGAAACGGTCGCGGTCAGCCCACTCTGGGTTTGATGGGTTGTGGTTTAGGTGAGAGCGCCAAAGAACTTCAGCGATATCAGCCATACCCATAGGTGCACCTGGGTGACCAGAGTTAGCTTGTTGAACACCGTCCATGCTTAGTGCACGGATTGCATTTGCAAGGTATTTACGATCCATAGTAGTTACTTCTCGATATTTGATTTAAATAGAGGGAACTTGTCGGAACAAGTTCAAATAGAATTTTTTGAATAAAGCGCTGATGCTAAAAGCGAGTAGGCTGGCTACTCGCTTTTGGTAAGCAATTAAAGCTTAGCTGCGATCATGTCTTCTAGTTTGCCTTGGTCAACCGCGAAGTTACGGATACCTTCAGCTACTTTCTCAACAGCCATTGCGTCTAGGTTGTGCTCCCATAGGAACTCAGCGTGAGACATTGGAGCTGGACGCTCTTTAGAACCTTTAGAATCAACCAGTTTCTCTACAACTTCGCCTTCAGCAGCTTCTAGCTCAGCAAGAAGAGTAGGAGCGATAGTTAGGCGGTCACAGCCAGCAAGCTCTAGGATCTCGCCGATGTTACGGAAGCTTGCGCCCATAACAACTGTGTTGTAACCGTAGTCTTTGTAGTAATTGTAGATGTCTGTTACTGAGATTACACCTGGATCTTCTGAAGCTTCAAAGTCACGACCTTCTTTCGCTTTGTACCAGTCCATGATGCGGCCAACGAATGGCGAGATTAGGAATACGCCAGCTTCAGCACATGCACGAGCTTGTGCGAAAGAGAATAGAAGCGTTAGGTTACAGTTGATGCCTTCTTTCTCTAGGATCTCTGCAGCGCGGATACCTTCCCAAGTAGAAGCCAGTTTGATTAGGATACGGTCGTTAGTGATGCCTGCGTCGTTGTACATTTTTACAAGTTGACGCGCTTTAGCAACGCTGCCTTCTGTATCGTAAGAAAGACGAGCATCTACTTCTGTAGAGATACGGCCAGGGATAGTTTTTAGGATCTCTTTACCGATGTTTACTGCAAGCATGTCACAAGTGTCTTGTACTTGTTGTGCTTTGTCGTTGCTTTGTGCTTTTGCGTATTCGATAGAAGCGTCGATTAGAGGTGCGTACTCTTCGATTTGAGCCGCTTTTAGGATAAGAGATGGGTTCGTTGTTGCATCTTCAGGTTGGTACTTTTTGATTGCGTCAATTTCACCAGTGTCCGCTACTACAGTTGTTAGTTTACGAAGTTGCTCTAACTTGTTGCTCATAATCGATCATCCTATATAAATGGGCTTAAGTGTGGTTTTCAATACCACAGCTTGTGCATTTGCAAGCGTGTCGGCTAATCGTCTCATCATATTTAACGAGACATCTGCTCAGCCAACTACGGAAAATTTCGGTACCGAACATTTGCTATGAACATTTGATCGGTAGCTGAGTAAATGATGAATCCATATTTATCCTATCCATGCTGAAAGTCAATCGCCGAAACCGACTTTAAGTGAAGTTCATCAACGTTTTTTTGCTGTGTGTTCAGAGCATGGCCGAAATAAACGTTTGCCCTTATTGTTCAAGGCTTGAGCAGTGCTGATATTAATAAAATTACGCAGTGAGAAAATGTCATTGCAGTGAGCAAATGTCGCAGTAAAATTGGAGGGTAACATATGCTAAGTCAATGAGCGGATGCTCACTAATGCATACAATGTCGATCCTCTAAAAGGGCGAGGAAAACCATGAGCAGTTCTAACCAAGATATTTCTATTGAAAGCACAGACTTACTAACGGAGATTTCCGTTGCTTATTATCAAGATGGTGCAACACAGGAAGAGATATCCAGAAAATTTTCCATTTCTCGTGCCAAAGTAGGGCGAATGCTCAAACAGGCACGTGATGAAGGGATTGTTGAAATCACCGTAAAGTACCATCCAGTGTTCAGCGCCAAGATCGAGCAGCGCTTGATTGATCGCTTTGGTGTGAAACGCGCGCTGGTGGCATTGGATCAGCCCAATGAAGAAGCGCAGCGCCTTCAAGTGTCAGGTTTGGTCTCTAACTATCTCACTAGCACGCTCAAGAACGGCATGGTAGTGACGGTAGGGCAAGGGCGTAACGTATCTTCCGTGGCTCATCACATTGGTGTTATTACGCCGCGTGATTGTAAGTTTGTGTGTGGTATCGGCGGGATCCACCCTCGTGGCGGTATGTTTAACGCCGACCACATTTGCCGACAGTTTGCTAAGAAATATGGCGGAACCTCCGAAACCCTTTATGCACCGGCTTACGCTGAAAACCGAGAGCAGAAAATTGCCTTCATGCAAAATGCTACGGTCAAACAAACGCTCGATCTTGCACGTAAAGCGGATGTAGCCCTTGTCGGTATCGGTGATATGAGTGAAAACAGCTACATGGTTGACCTTGGATGGTTCACTCCAGATGAAGTGGTGCAATCTCGTTTGATGCAAGGTGTCGTCGGGGATTTTGCTGGCTATGACTTCTTTGATATCCACGGCAACGTCGCAAACACAGTGATGAGTGACCGAGTAATCGGCTTGGGTATCGAAGAGTTTAGACCTATTGCAGAAGTGATTGCGATTGCGGCGGAAAACAGTAAGCCACTCGCACTGTTAGGCGCTTTAAGAACTGGCGCGATAGATGTTATTGCAACCAGCGTTAGTAACGCACTGACGGTTCTTAACTTGGATGAGCAGATGCACGGCAACAGTACATCAGAGGTTTAGCACAAATAATATGCAAACTATGTAATCAGGCTGCGAGGATTTATAAATGACTCGCAGCCTGATTTCGTTTCCAAGTTAAAAATAATCCTCAGGAGTAATTTGTAGTTGATTACTCTGGAGGAAATTATGAAAAAGACACTTCTCGCAGCTGCTTTATTTACGGGGTTAACAAGCATGGCGAACGCCGAGCAAAAAGTCGTGGCAGGCTATTTTGCTGACTGGCAATACGCTAACGCAGACAACCCATACACAGTAAAAGAGATCCCAGCTGATAACCTGACCCATATCATCTATGCGTTTTTGAGCATGTGTGGTCCTCATACTGGCGCATCTCAGACAGTGCAAAAGTTAGTCGCTAAGCAATGTGAAGGCAAAGAGCCATATACCGCTATTCTGGTTGATACCGAGGCGGCACTTGAAAAAGATTTTGGTCCGGTCTCTGTCGATGTTCCATATAAAGGGCACTTCGCTCAATTAGCCGAACTTAAGAAGCAACACCCTGATCTGAAAATTCTCCCTTCTTTTGGCGGTTGGACCATGTCTGAACCTTTCCATGCAATGGCTAAAAACCAGCAAGCGATGGATCAATTCTCTAAAACGGCTGTTGAGTTGATTGCTCAATACGATTTCTTCGATGGCATTGACTTGGATTGGGAATACCCAGGTGGCGGCGGTTTAACCACTTCTCCTTGGAACCCAGATACTAAGCTGACGGATGAGCAGAAAGCGCTTGAACGTGACGCCTTCACATATCTAGTTAAAACCATGCGTGGTGATTTAGATACACTAGCGAAAAAGACCAAGCGTGAGTACGAGCTTTCAACCGCGGTGGGTGTTGGTCCAAAAGCGGCGGGCATCGATTGGAAAGCGGCGCAGCCTTACCTAACCAACATGTTTGCGATGACTTACGACTTCCTTGGTGGTTGGGGGCAACAGACAGGGCATACGACGAACCTACATGCGACTGACCGTAGTTGGTGGGGAATGGGCGCAGACGTGTTCATTAATCAAATGATTGAGCTGGGCATTCCGAGTGAAAAGCTAGTGATTGGTGCGGCGTTCTACGGTCGTGGCTGGCAAGGTACCAAAGATTTTTCTGGAGGCTTACCAACTCAAGACCTAGTTTCTGAGCAAGGCGCACAGTTCGGTACTGGTGAGAATGGCTACTTCATGTTCTGGGATCTGATGAAGAACTACAGCACGAAACAGGGATATGAGTACAAATATGATGAGCAAGCTCAAGCGCCTTACCTTTGGAACCCAGATAAGAAGGTGTTCATCTCATTCGAAGATCAGCGTTCGATAAAAGCCAAAGCAGATTGGGCGAAACAATCAAACCTTGGTGGGATCTTTACATGGGAACTATCAGGAGATCCGAAAGGGGAGTTAGTCGAAGTGATGTATAAGGAAATGCAGAACTAGTCTCTGTCTCTTACGCAATAATCATGTAAATTAAGCCGTCGCTATTGTTCGACGGCTTTTTCGTTGTGGTTCTCTGCGGCAAAGCTAATCAATTGCTCAAAAGGCAAGGGTTTGGAATAGAAGTAGCCTTGAATCAAATCACAGCCACAAGCGGCAAGTTGGTCGCGTTGCTGACGTGTTTCAACCCCTTCAGCAAGCACTTTCATCCCAAAGTTTTTACCGATAGCAATGATGTTTTGCACCATGTTCAGTGCTTTTTCATCGTTCTCGATATTGTCGACGAAGCTCTTATCGATTTTGACTTCATCAATCGGTAACGCTTTGAGCATCGAAAGTGAAGAGTAGCCTGTCCCAAAATCATCCAAAGAAATCTTGAAGCCTAGAGTGTGTAAGCGTTCGCAAATCGGGGCAAACTTGTTGAGGTCTTCAATAAATAGGTTCTCGGTGATTTCGAGTGTGATGCGATGTTGGTCGACTCCATGTTTATCAATCAACGCCACTAAGTCGTCGATAAAGTTGACTTGAATGAACTGTTTGACCGAGATATTTATCGACATTTGAATTGGCTGACTGGCTAGTTTGGTTAGGCGAGCCATATCAATCAAACTTTTCTCGATGATCAACTCACCCAGTCTCACCATCAAGCCTGAGCTCTCCGCTACGGGGATAAATTCATTTGGTGGAACAAAGCCTAACTCTTCATCTTGCCAACGAATCAGGGCTTCAACACCATAGATTTCACCGTTCACGTTTAACTGCGGTTGATAAACTAGGAATAGATTTTGTCGTTCGATTGCTAACCTCAAACGTTGTTCAACCTTCATTTTATGCAGGTGTTTGGCTTGCATTTGTTGGTCGAACACACTGTATGCATTGCGCTCTTTTTTCGCCTGATACATCGCGATATCTGCCGAGCGAAGCAATGCGTCTAAATTTTTGCCGTGTGAAGGGTAGAGGGCAACACCGATGCTGCAACTCAATAGAAACTGGTTTTCGTTCACAAGGTAAGGCTCAGACAAGTACTGAATCAGATCACTTGCCAGCGTTCGCACGGCATTTTCATCGGTACGGTTGACGAGCAGTATGAACTCATCACTGGCTTCTCTGACAATCAATCGACCATCACTGTCGAAGCTTTTCAAGCGCTGTGCGATTTGCTTCAACACTTCGTCGCCGAACTCGTGCCCATGAGTGTCGTTGACCGATTTAAAGTTATCGATGTCGATGAACATCAGAGTAAATGGGGTTGAAGACCCGCTCAACCAACCTTTGATATGTGTTCTGAGATATTCGCGATTTGGCAGCAGCGTTAGGTGATCATGATGTGCTTGGTAAAGAAGCTTTTGGCGCGTCGCCAGTTCGTTATTGGCAATAGAGCGAACGAGTGCATAAAAACCCGCTTGGATAAAAAGAAAGACAATGGAATACAGTGCAAATTGGTCGAAAAATCCACTTTGGATGTAGCGTAGATCAGTGGAAGACGAGGCCCATAGTTTGTAATCAGGCAGGTACTTCAGCGTGACGAGTTGATTAATTCTCGGATCATCAGCAACAATGTTGACCGCACCAGATAACGCCTTGACGGTTTCTCGACTCCACCCGTACTTTTTCTCAACCTGTTCAAAAACAATGGATTTTTTGTGCCCATCAGCAGGCAGGGTATAACTGAATAGACTTGCTTGTTCTGCTGAGGTAAAGGTTAGGTAGCCGTCTTCTCGGACCAAAGAGACGCGATTGTGTTTGTTGGCGTGCACATCATTTCTGAACACCAAAGACGAGTTCATGTTGAACCCTGCTGTCATCACCGCCAGCACCTTACCACTTTTATCTCGAATCGCTTTTCGAATTGGAATCACTAACGAATCGAGTGCAGGCATGAAATAGGTTCGGCCCACGACCATATGGTCTGATTGTAGTGCGGCTTCGAAAGTCTGTTTAGTCTGAGGATCTTGTTTGAGGTTGTGGAGCTTTTGTAAATCCAGATTGGAACTAATGGCAAGATAATCCCCTTCAGGATTCGTCAGGCCAAAAGCGGCGATGGCGGGATGGATATCCATCAAGTCATCAAGCAATGGGCGCATTTGCAATGACGCGGTGCGAGTGAAATCGTTTTGGTCAATCAGTTGATGCCCAACGACCTCTAGCAGCGTTTCTTGCCCTTTGAATAGAGAATCGACAGAAGAAGCAAACAACTCCAATTGAAGGAGCTGCTTGTCCTTATATTTATCGAGAGTGGATTCGTAATGATAGTGACCAAACAGAGAGAACAATCCGACACTAATGGCAAACAGTGTCATATAGAGCGTCCAAATGTTCTTCTTTAAGCCGATCATATCGTTTTACTGCTCCTGATCTTAACGCTCGATAGGTAGAGAGTGGTCAGCGCCCCATTCGGTCCAAGAACCATCGTACACCGACAGATTGTCCAGACCGATTTGATACGCCGCGAGTAATAAAATGCATGCGGTCACACCGGAGCCGCAACTAAAAATGATTGAATTATCACTATCTATTGTTAGTGCGCTAAATATCTGTTGCAACTCTGAATTCGGTTTAATGTGACCGTTGGTTAAGAGTTCTTGAAACGGTAAGCAAACCGAATTTGGAATGTGCCCACTACGTAGACCTTCTCGTGGCTCAGGCACTTCACCAAGGAAGCGAGCTTTGGCTCTGGCATCGATGATATTGGCACTATTATTGGTTGAATGAGCAAGAACATCTTGTGCACTCAAAAAGGCATTTTGGCTGAGCTTGCCCGCAAAGTTACCTTTTTCGCTTGGTTCCGATAGGGCACCTTCGGCAGGGAATCCAGCTTCAATCCACGCTGGAAGCCCACCGTTTAAGACTCGAACATTATTATGTCCCATGGCCTTGAACATCCACCAAGCTCTTGGTGCCGCTAAAGTGCCTGAGTTGTCATAAACCACAATCAAGTCTTCGTTGTTCAAACCGAGTTGTTGCGCACTTTGGTTGAAGCCGTCTTCTGTTGGCATCATATGCGGTAGTGAGGAACCGGGTAAGCAAAAGTCATTGTCGTAATCAAAGCGTAAAGTATTTGGAATCCACTTATCTTGGATCTTTTTGCCTTCAGAAGGAATTTGAAACGCAATACTAGCGTCGAGGAGCTTGACGTTAGTTTGGCCGAGAAGGCTATTGAGTTCATCAGTACTGATCAGTGCTTGCATTGTTTTTCATTTCCTCAAAGTAGTATGACGTTTGACATGAATTCGAAGAGTAGGCTCATTCGCAGTTTAAAAACGTGAGCGGTTGCTCGAAGAGTGAATCCGTAGCTTGGTTGAATGTCACTAAGGCACCTTCAGGACAATGTACAGAGGTTGGAACCGCAACACGCTTTGTTCCGAGTGCCTCTGATTCGACGGTGAGATAGCGTCTTTGCCCATCGAGGGATTGTGTCAGGGTATTTGAAATCACTTTTGCGGTGATGGTTTGTGTTTCATCAGAAGATGTTAGCCACAGAGCCAAACATAATGCGACGATGGCAGCAACAAAGACCAAAATGAAGGTTTTCGGGTTGTCCAACGTGTTTTCCCGCTCGATGATTAATCCTACTGTTTTACAACAAAAAAATCGCATGTTCAAAAGAACGATGCGATTTTTAAGTTAAAGATTGAAGATTTGTTCTGAAAGGCTGCTTTCGCTATGCCTTCAATTTACCCAGTTACATGGCCCAAGTGTTGTCTCCAGAAGTAATCACTTTCTGAATTGGGTCACTACCGTCATAGAACCAAATCTCAACAAGCAGGCTACCTTGGCTATCAGAGACATTAAAGTCGACATTTGCTGTACCGTTGTTGAGTGGAACCGATGCGACTTTACTTGGGTATCTTGCATCGTAGTTACCTGAACTGTTCTCGACAAACTCTTTGTACACGCTTAGGTGTGCTCGTTGTGAAGAGAAACCACTGATGTCTACATTGAGCGTACCTTCCGTCACTGGGTTGTAGCTAAAGTCATCTGGTACTACTAGATCCTGCATGGTTACATCTTCTACTGTTACCGTTGTCTCTTCTTCGGTTGTTTCTTCCTGTTGGGTAGTATCTTCCTCTGGTACGGTGGTTTGGGTTGGTGGAGGTGGTGTACTGTTACCACCTCCGCCGCCACCGCCTCCGCCACAAGCTGTTAGTGCTAATCCCATGATGATTGTGATAAGTGCTTTCATAATGTTATCTCCCTATGGAATGTAGCATTTGTTAGGTGTTGGAGCGGTGTGCCAATCTGTGCTTAGTTCGCCACCAGACTCAGCCCAAGTTTGGAATTGAGGGTATGCATCGACCATGTCTACACGCTCTAGCGGCCAATCCCAATCTTCTACTATCAACAGTGCCCAAGGTAAGTTGTTGGCTGTTTTAAAGTACACACCTTGTGCTGGGTCACTTGCATCGACGCCGACACCGAAGAGGTTTTGGTCATCAAACTGTTCTGTTGGTGCTTGGTCTGCTAAGTGAACTTCCCACTTACGACCTGGTTGGAAGGTAATACCATCGCCATGGTAAGTGCCCGGTGTTGCAAAGATGAACGGGTCGTATGGCATGGCTTGAATGGCTGAACGGTCAGAGCCTTCAGTGAAGTAAACATTCAAGGTGAAGGTGAGTGAGACATCATCATCACAGCCAGACTCGGTACGGAAGTAGCTACAGCTGCTCGCCGCGTGTGTGCTTAAGTCTTCACTGATGATGAAAATGGCTTCATCAGAAATACTTTCCAAACCATTAGATGCTTGTTCTACACCATTGAAGGATAGCGTCGTTAATCCATTTTCAATCGAGCTTCTCAATACACCCGGTAGTCGGATTGCGAAGCCATTTTTGTAACTTGCGCCGTAAGCCGCTAGGTCACCTGTAATCTGGATATTCTCAACATGACCAGCAAGACTGGTTTCAGTGATGCGGAATTTCACGACCACATCGTTCATGTCGTAGTCTGCGGTGTATGGCCAATTATCTTCATAAGCCACGGTGGCGTAATCTTCTGCACTCGGGAAATATTCCACTGAGTAACCATTACCAGTGATGGTGATTGGGTAATCTTCCACCTCACCAGATGTCGAACCACCATCGTAGTTTAATCCGGTTTGTTGGCTAAAGCGGAATCGACTCCAGCTTGAACCTTCCGTTGCAGCGGTTGAAACGACAAACGGTAGGGGATTATTACCCGCAGACAGTAATTGGTCAGTAAAGACTTGTTCGCCTTCATCATCAAAGTCACCATCGCGGTTCCAGTCAAACCATGCTGATAAGTAGCCAGAAGTAGAAGCTGTCACATTCACAATTGAACTTAAACCTGGGTCAAGTGCGGATACAAAACCAACACCATCTTCATCAGCGGTGCCCACAGAGTTGTCGTTTGCCTGACCGTCGGCATCACCATCTGGAGCGACTGAACCAAGCCAAGTGACACCGTCCACCTCGTGGCGAGGACCGTTTGACGCAAGCGTGGTGTGGTAGCTGTCTGGAGCATCACCAAAATCAATTGGCTCGTCTTCGTTAATCACGGGAGCATTCGCACAACGTGCGCCATCATTTTGGCTTGAACTTGGACCGTTGGATACAAACTCGACCGCTGGAACGATACCTGCTGCGATATTGACTGCGTTATCTTCCGAAAGGTCAACGCGATAAATTTTGCCATCTTGGTTACGTGACACGTAATAGTTGCCGTTTACATCGAAGTAGCCAGCACCAAATGTGCCTAACTCGCCAGTGTCACCAATCGCATTTGCGCTACCATTTGATGGGTTGAACTGATACAGCACTCCAGAGTTATTGTCGATGCCGTAAAGGGAACCGTCGCCGGGATGGAATGCAAAGTCGGTTAGGTTCACAGTCGCTGTAGAGCTGATTTTCACGATGCTCAATGTTGCATTTGGATCAGAATCGAGCGGAGAAAGGTCAATGGAGAAAAGTCCTTTGCCTTTGCGATACAAGTAGTAGACGTGGTTGTAAACGTCACCTACGTAAAACGTGTGGTCGGTAGGAAGACCTGAAACATCAAGCGTCTCTGCTTGGAAGTCTTGACCAAGACGAACAATCTTTTTGTTTGTGGTGTCGTAGCCGTAAATATAACGGTCAGTGAAGTTAAAACCTACCCCGTTAATGCCCGAAGCCAAACCTGTGTCGTCCTCTAAAAGAGTCGTAGAACCTGTAACCAAATTGACGCCATAGATTTGAACCGGGGTTGATTGGAATAGGTACGCTTTGCTTGGGCATGTGTCAAATGGCGCCGCTTGTGCATAAGCGCTCGCTATTAGAGACCCAAGTAGTAGTGATGTCCTTTTCATAATTCGCCCTCTCATTGGTTCGTGATATATGCAATGAAAGGAATGTGCCAAATTTTAAGTTATTGAATTTTAAGAAATTAAAATTTGTAAGAAGAAGGGTTTTAAATCTGATTGTCAAAATGAGAAAAAAGCCCAACATCGAGTTGGGCTTTTTGGGAATGATTAGAGGTATAGAATTAACTACAAACCGGACAGGAGGGCATTTTCATCAGATTCATTTCTCGCCAAGACATGCTGAGCGCGTCCAAAATCAGAATTTTGCCTTTCTTTGGCTGGCCGTAATCAGCAATCACTTTAATCGCTTCCATCGCTTGTACTGCGCCAACAATACCCACAACAGGCGCCATGACTCCAGCTTCGACACAACTTAACGCACCGCTGCCGAAGAGGGCACTTAAGCACTGGTAACATGGTTGCGTTGGGTCATCGTAAGTAAACACACTCACTTGGCCTTCCATACGAATGGCCGCGCCTGAAATTAGCGGTGTTTTGGTCGCAAAACATAGGCGGTTAAGTTGATTGCGCGTATCGACGTTATCTGATGCATCGACAACAATAGTGTGCTGCGTAATCAGGCTCTCTAACGCGGTATCATCAAGACGTTTTGCGATGGTATCTACGATAATGTGCGGGTTAAGCTCGCGTAGCGCATCGGCCGCCGACTCTACCTTCTTACGACCAATATCCGCATCGTGGTGCAGCACTTGGCGCTGAAGGTTAGACAGCTCGACGATATCATCATCAATCAGCGTGATTTTACCGACACCAGCAGTCGCCAAATATTGGCTTGATGCACAGCCTAAACCGCCAGCACCAAGCATCAATACCGATGCTTTTTTGAGTGCTTCTTGTCCTTCAAAGTCAAACTGACGAAGAATGATTTGGCGGTTGTAACGCAACATTTCCTGATCGGAAAGAATATCCACAACGACTTCCTAGTAAAGGGTTGAGTTGAATAGTTGAATCTGAACCGTTTCGCCCACTTCAACTCGGCCGCGTTCACGTTCTAATACAACAAAACAGTTCGCTAGGCTCATTGAGCGGAATGCGCCAGAGCTCTGGTTACCGGTTGTTTCAACCACAAACTTACCATCTTCCAATTTGTAGATACCACGTTGGTAATCGGTACGACCTGGCGCTTTCTTAAAGGCGGTTTTGGTTGTTGCAGGAATAGACTCGGGTGCTTTCCATTCGGTGTGGCCTGCAAGTTTTGCCAGCATTGGTTGAACAAGCACGTACATAGTAAGAACTGCAGAAACAGGGTTACCCGGCAGACCACAGAACCAAGCTGTACTTAGCTTACCAAATGCGAAAGGTTTACCCGGCTTGATTGCTAGCTTCCAGAAACCGATTTCACCAAGCTCTTCAAGAATGTCTTTGGTGTAATCCGCTTCGCCTACACTGACACCGCCTGAGGTCACGACCACATCTGCCAAAGTTTGCGCTTGTTCAAAGGTTGCTTTTAGAGTCTCTGGGCAATCTGGAATGATGCCAAGATCAATGGCTTCACAACCGAAGTTCTCGATAAGCGGTTTAATACCGTAACGGTTGCTATCGTAAATCTGACCTTCGTCTAGCGGTTCGCCCAGTGGTTTAAGCTCATCACCTGTAGAGAAGAAAGCAACTTTGGGTTTACGCACTACTGTCACATGGCTTACACCAAGAGACGCAATCATCGGAATATCACGAGGTGTCAAACGTGCACCTTTTGCCAGTACGATATCGCCTTGCTTGATGTCGTCACCTGTTGGGCGGATGTTGTTTTGCGGCTTCACGTCAGTTTGGTTGAACTGAATGCCAGCATCCGTCACTTCTGTGTTTTCTTGCATAATAACGGTATCACAACCCTGTGGGATTTTTGCGCCAGTCATGATGCGAACACAGGTACCTTGAGGCCATTCACCTTCAAAAGGTTGTCCTGCAAATGATTTACCTACCAGAGGCAAAACAGAAGACGACTCAAGATCTTGAATGCGAATAGCGTAGCCATCCATTGCTGAGTTATCGAATGGCGGTACGTGAATAGGAGACAGGATGTCTTCTGCCAGTACAAAACCGAGTGCTTCAGCAAGTGGAAGAGAAAGCGTTGTTTGGATAGGTTTGATTCGCGATAGCATTTTGTCCATCGCTTCTTCAATTGGCATTAAGCCAGGTGCGTCGCAGCAGCCCATTGAGAAAATCCTGTGTTCTTTTGTTTTGTGGCAACTTTACCATAAAAAGGGGACCGAGTAAGAATGTCCACCTATAAAATATGGGTGTAATTATTCAAAAATCCGAGTATCCTTGTCAGCCATCCGAAAGGGGTAAAAAAGCCCGCGGAGCTCAATAAAATCAGCTCAGTACCTATATTTGATGTGACTTGGTGTAAAGACACGAAACTGAGCAACTCAAAGCGAAAAATATGAATGCAATTTTGATTGGGTTTGTATTAAAGCGGAAGTAACAAAAGAGGAAGTGGAATGTCAGGTCTTAGCGAGTCAGCGAAGTTAGTAAAAGAAGCGCTAGAGCAACGCGGTTTGGAAACGCCAATGCGTCCAAACAACGTAAGTCGTGAAGAGAAGAAAGAGAAGATCGAGCACCACATGCGTGAGATCTTAGGTCTGCTTCAACTTGACCTTACCGACGATAGCCTAGAAGAAACCCCTCACCGCATTGCTAAGATGTACGTTGACGAAATCTTCTCTGGTTTGGATTATTCCAATTTCCCGAAAATCACGGTGATTGAGAACAAGATGAACGTGAGCGAGATGGTTCGCGTGAAGGACATCACAGTGACCAGTACTTGTGAACACCACCTTGTGACCATCGATGGCAAGGCTGCTGTGGCTTACATCCCACGTGGCAAGATCATTGGCTTATCAAAGATCAACCGTATCGTTCGCTTCTTTGCCCAGCGTCCGCAAGTACAAGAGCGTATGACTCAGCAGATTCTTGTTGCTCTTCAAACGTTGCTTGAGTCTGATGATGTGGCAGTGACGATTGACGCAACACACTACTGTGTGAAATCTCGCGGTGTGATGGATGCAACCAGCGAAACGACGACAACAGCATTGGGTGGCATCTTCAAAAGCAACCCAGCAACGCGTGCCGAGTTTCTGCACGGTTTACGCTAAGTAACCAAGCACTATTCTAAGAGGATGGCAAACGCCATCCTTTTTTGTATCTGTCTGAAATGAATAATGATTTGAGAATGAACACGACAAAAATCATTTATCGATTTCTGTGTTGACAGTCACATGCGATAGACTTAATATCCGCGCCCAGCAAACGGTTGCGAAGGTTCACTTCTCTATTCGTTCTGCCCAATTTGATTCTTCAAGCTCAGCTGATCTCGGTCAGTTGTCTTTCTGTTTTCTAATAGTAGAAAGGCAACAAAATTGAGATTTGGCATGACCACACAAACCACCATCAACTCGACTGCTCCCGCTTCTGTTCAAGCATCGGAAAACAGTTGGCAAAAGAAAGCAATTCTTAGTGTCGCGTTCTTAATGGCGACCACGTCTGTTGGACCTGGCTTTTTAACCCAAACAGCGGTCTTCACCAATATCTACAAAATCGACATGGCATTCCCTGTGTTTGCATCCATGTTTATCACCTTTGGTATTGTGATGAACTTATGGCGCATCGTAGGTGTGTCTGGTATGCGCATTCAAGATATTGCCAACAAAGTCGCGCCGGGTATGGGCTATATTGTGGGCATTCTGTTGGCTCTTGGCGCTGTCGCTTTTAACTTTGGTAACGTAAGTGGTTCTGCACTCGGTATTAATGTATTAACAGGTGTGGATACGACTTGGGGGGCTCTTTTCACAGGCGTGGTAGGTTGTTTGCTGTTTGTGGTGCACAACGCTTCTAAACGTATGGACCAAATGGCGCGCTATCTTGGCTTGTTTATGATCATCTTAATTGCGTACGTTGCGATGACCAGTTTACCGCCAATGGGGGAGACCTTGAGCGCAGCAGTAATGCCTACTGATGTTGGCAGCCTGCTATTACCGACGCTGACTATCGTTGGTGGCGCAGTCGGTGGCTATTACACGGGCGCACAGCGTTTGGTTGATATTGGCTTACAAGGTAAAGAGAACGTACCCGCTATCAAGACGGCAGCTTGGGCTGGTATTTCAATTGCCGTGGTGATTCGCATCCTGTTGTTTATGGCAGTGTTCGGTGTGATTGCCACAGGCGCGACTTTGGACTCTGCAAACCCAGCCGCAGACGCGTTCCGTCAAGGTGCGGGTGAGGTAGGCTACTTTATCTTTGGTTTGGTGTTGTTTGTTGCTTCGATTACCTCGGTTGTGGGTAACTCGTACATGGCGATCTCCCTTATCAAAACACTTTTCCCAGTTGTGGCTCGCAACGAGAAAGCATGGTGTGTTGGTTTTATTATTATCACATCGCTTGGCACTGTGACGATGAACATGCCTATTCTGCTGCTAATGCTGGCTGGCCTTGTTAACAGTATTATCCTGCCAATCGTTTTAGGTATGGTGCTGGTGGCGACACGCAGAAAAGACATCGTAGGTGACTACAAACACCCTGTCTATTTAACGCTGACGGGCGTAACAATTGTCGTAGTGATGGCGGCATCAAGCATGACCAATATCAGCAACTTTATGGCCAAGTTTATCGGCTAACTCAATGCATCGGCTAATGTGTATCGAGTAATGTTTGTCGGGATATGAGCTCGCTAAGAACAAAAGAAAACGACCTCGTAATGAGGTCGTTTTTTTATGTCTGTTTTGAAGGCGTTCTTACCAGTTCTGGCCAGTACATTTTCACATAACCAGCAGAAACCCAAACGACAAGTACCGTGGCAATGCTTAACTCTAGGAATCCAAAATCGTGCAACCAATGCCAGTGGGGATGAGACTCAGCAAAAAAAGTGGTGAGGCGATGCATCGCAATAGCACTAATAACGGAAGGGAAGGTCACGGCCGCAATAGATGGCTGGAACTTCAAACGCATTAAGCGGAAGTAACACAGATAAATCAGCAACGTCATGGTGATTGCGATGCCTGCCAATGCGCCTGTCAGAATCGGGTCTGGCTCGCCAAAATTGACCAAATATGCCGCTAAAGACAAGTTCACCGGAGCTGCCATGATCGCCAAGGTTGGGCGTGCACGGCGTGGCAGGGAACCAAAGAACACCAATCGATATAGCACTAATGGCAACATAAAGAAGTAAATGCCAATACACATCATCGCCAAGGTTTCAGAAAACACATTATGGCCGAATTGAGAACCTGCAAGGGAAGAACTGATCAAGCCAACAGGATATAAGAACCAACTTGGCACGATGTTCGACATCTTGAAGTTCATGATCTGGAAGCCAAAGAACAACACCATCATCGTAAAGTGAAGTAAGACCGCCACAAACCACAATGGATACGCAATAATTGGTGCTACTGCCGCAAGGTAGTCACACAGCACGAGTAAGGCCATGCTCATTGGAGCCATTAAACTACCACTCAGCGGGTGTTTGATATCCGCCATAAACAGGCGAGGGCTGGTGGCGTATTTTAGGAGAACTGGAGTGAGGAGCAATGCACCAAGTGCAGCAAGAAATGGTCTTATCGGTTCGCCAATGTCAGGAATGTATAAAGCCCAAGCTTGTCCAAGCCCTATCATACCCAGTGCCAAAGCCGCTTGCGAAGGCGGGACACTGTAAAACTGTACAAGTCTTCTCCAGTTCAAAACTACTCCGAGATTGGATGAATCACTCTAATTTGAGGCGAGAATACTAACAATATTCATGAGTCGTTACCCTTAAATATTATAAGTAAATATCAGAGAATGGGAATTTTGTGAGTTTGGTAGGGAAATTTTGTAGAGAGATGCAAAAACGCAGAATTACTGGCTCCAAACTAACATCTTATGTGGAAGATAATTTGGAGCCGATATTAAGTTAGGCTTGGTTTTCCGGTAGGTCTTGCTGACGTAGCTTGTCATTTTTAAGCGTACGATGTAGCAACTGGCTGTAAATCGGTTGCCCGCCAAGTAACTGCGCTACGATTACTGCACCTAAGCTAGTAATGATGAGAGGCAGAATTAAGTAGTAGTTATTTGTCATCTCGATTACCAGCAAGATGCCAGTGATTGGAGCACGCACTGTCGCTGCGAATAACGCTCCCATACCTGCAATGGCAAACACGCCAGGTTCAATCGTGAGAGAAGGTAATAACATGTCTGCGCTGGCGCCAAACGCGTAGCCAAATAGCGTACCCAGCGCCAACATTGGTGCGAAGATACCGCCCGGAGCACCTGAACCAAAACAGAGTAAGGTTGTGATAACACGACCAACAAACAGCATAACTAAGATCGAGATTGAGTAGTTACCATTGGTAATGTCCGGAATCAAACCAATGCCACCGCCAGTAAGTTGAGGAACATAAAGCAGTAGCAAGCCAAACACACCACCCAAGACAGTGCCAGTGATTAGGTAGCGTTTACGGTCGTTCTTGTGCAGAGCAACAAAGCTGTCTTGTGCGATAGTCACCAGTTTGTTGAAGATGACACCAAATACACCGAATAGAGAACCAAGCAGTAGGAATAGCCATAGTGATTGTAACTCTGGCGATTGATACTGTGGCATGGTGATAACCGCGGCTTGGCCATTAATGGCGCGAAATACAATGTTTGCCATGATCGCTGAAATGATCACCGCTCGGATAGAAATCAACGAGTAGCGAAATTGAGGGCGCATTTCCTCAACCACAAACATAATGCCTGCTAATGGCGCGTTAAAGGCAGCGGCCAAGCCACCTGCAGCACCAGAGGCTAACAATGAGTGGCGTGTATCATCGTCTTTAATACGGAAGATGTCAGTGACCATGCGACCAACGGCACCGCCCATTTGTACGGTAGGACCTTCGCGACCCAAAACCATACCTGAACCAAGCGCACCCATACCGCCAAAGAACTTCACTGGAATAACACGCCACCAACGTACAGGGCGGATGTTATCCATTGCGCCTTCTATCTCAGGAATACCTGAGCCAGATGCTTCAGGCGCAAAACGGTGAACAAGGTAGTAACCGATAAATGCCAAGGTTGCACTGATTAGAATCGCAGCAAGCCATAAAGGCAGTACGCTACCGATTTCGCTTTTTAACCACTCGGTACGAGTTTCTGAAACAAAGTGAACGGCAATTTCGAAGTAGGTGCCGACAAGACCTGCTAACGTACCAACGATTGCGGCCATAAATAGGACGGAAAATGATGTTGGCGTTGACCCTCGAGAGACAAACTGGTTAATCGCATCTTTAGGTACGTGCGCTAACACAGATTTCACAATTCTCTCGCGTTTGGTCATTAACAGATTCTCCTAGACTACTAATTGGAAGGGACGAAAGAAATTATACGCTCACGAGAGTCTAGACCTAATCAATAAAGATGCAATTTAGCTTTCCACTATTGAGCAGTTCAAGCGTCTATTGTGCAAATATTGATAAATATTGTGCTATTGATCCCATATCTCACGCTATTTTTTTATCGAGTAACCTTGTTTTCTGAGCAAAATGAACCATGCTTTAAGTGTAAAGCAACATGACTGCTTCAGAAGGAGGGATGTGAGGTTTTACACACAATTTGGATGGATTCAAACCCTACAGAAATTCCTCGTTATTTGTTCGGGATGCATCAATAGACTTCCCGATTCGCATACTCACGATTGAGTCACGAGGCAGAGGCGCACGCAAGAGTGCGCCTTTTTAATGCCTGTCTAAACCGCACGCCTATTCACTACTCCGCCTATATAAGTGTCTGCACAGTTGTCTAATAATAACCGTATGAAGTATTGATAAATATAAATGGTATGCTATTCTGCTGTCTCGTAATGGTTCTCAGCGTGATGGACTACGCGGTTTATGCTTTATACAAAGATTGATGCGGGCTAGAAGGTCCGCTTTTTTTGTACCCGAAATCCGACATAGTCACTTGCTTCTCGCGCTACTTACAGCAAAGATAAAGCTCTTTCATTCATCTTCTCGAGTCAAATCGATAGTACCCCTATGTTGCGTTTCTCATTCTTCCTGTTTCTTTCTTTAAGTTTGTTTTCTCAAACCGCAAATGCACGAGATGCATGGTGGCAAATCATATTATCTGAAGCGCCTTTTGTTGAGGTTCAACAAACCTTGCAAGAGGGTGGTGACTGGTACGGATGTGAGACGCAGGAAAGCGAAGGTGCATTCTGCTTGGATGATTTTCATTATTACCACCAGCACCTTTACGGAGAAGCAACGATAGAAGAAAAAGTGATTCGTCTAAACTTTCTCACGGACTATCAACCTCAAAACTTGAGTGATGTGATACTGAATCTGAGAAAAGATGGGTTGGTGATGAAGCGAATTGACATTCAGGGCGAGCAGTACGATATAGCTGCGGCTTTAAAACAAAACTCACCAGAAGCTGTCGACAAAGCTCTAATTCTGTTTATCAACCGCTACTCTCAGCATGCGCCGCGAAGTATTGATTGGGTGTTAGCTGAAGAGTTTGAATCGCCAACACCGAGAGTACGTGTCACGTTAAACAGTGATGGCGAAATGATTGAGCTTAAGGTTGAGCGCTTTTAAAGGGGAAGTTAAAGCGTCGTGATACAAACATCGTTTAAAGGTTTAGTTTTGCGCGGTCTTGTTTTCATCATGCAACGAAAGAAAGGTCGCCATCGCTGATTCATCCAAAAAACCATCTGACTTTTTGTGTGCGCGCAGGTACTGATACCCTGCCACCAACTTGCGGTGCTTGGCTTCTTCCTCTTCTGATATCGTTCCATTCATCACGTGTTGGAAGGCCAGTTTATAGGCCTCCATGTCCACGACTTCCGCTTGACGGTATAAATAGCCGCAACCTGTGGCTAACCATTCCAATGAACAGTTGGCTCGCATGGCGATTTGATTCGCTTTAGCTAAGCTTGGTTCGCTGCCTTTGAGGTATTTGCGAATCAAAGCTTCAGAAACGTCCACGCGTCGCGCAAAACCACTGATGCTTTCTTCGCCAATTAATGTCGCGAGTCGTTTGGCAAAAGACATATTTCGTACTCCAGTTCGAATTGCGAAAGTTTACCCGTTGAGCGAGCGGTAAAACAAGACTAGGATGAAAGCAGATCAAGAAAAGGAGATAAACCCATGGTTGCAAAAGTAGTGACTGCACCAAACGGTCCAGAGTTTTCTGAACTGGTACAAGGTTATTGGCGTGCGGTAGATTGGGGTATGAGGGCGCAAGAGCGTTTGTCGTTCCTAAAGCAACACATTGAGTTAGGCATTACCACCGTCGATCACGCTGACATCTACGGTAACTACGAATGTGAAGCGCTGTTTGGTGAAGCACTCGCACTGGACAAAAGCGTTCGTGAGCAAATTCAGATCGTGACAAAGTGCGACATCAACTTGTGTGGTGACAAAACGCCAGAACGTAAGATCAACCACTACGACACCAGCGCTGCGCACATCTATCAATCCGTTAACAACTCGCTTGAGCGACTAAAAGTCGACGAGATTGATGTTCTTCTTATCCATCGTCCAGACGTGTTGATGGATGCTGACGAGGTTGCAGAAGCGTTCTCTGAGCTACATAAAGTGGGTAAAGTTAAGCACTTTGGTGTTTCTAACTTCACGCCTCGCCAATTCGAGCTTCTTCAATCTCGTTTAAGCAAACCTCTTGTGACTAACCAAGTGGAAATCAACCCACTGAACTTTGAAGTGGCACACGATGGTACGCTAGATCTACTTCAAACGCATCGTGTTCGTCCAATGGCATGGTCATGTTTGGGTGGTGGTTCAATCTTTACTGGTGATACGGAGCAAGCGGTTCGTGTTCGTAACGAGCTAGAAGCTATCCGAGAAGAAGTGGGTGCAAACAGCATCGACGAAGTGATTTACGCTTGGGTACGTCGCTTGCCTTCAAAGCCGATGCCAATTATTGGTTCTGGTAAAATCGAGCGTGTGCATAGTGCCGTTAACGCGCTAAGCATTGAGCTAACTCGTGAGCAATGGTACCGAGTTTGGGTTGCATCAAAAGGTCACGGTGTGCCATAGAAAGCGACCAGTGAACAAAAGACTGAGGCACTCCAAAGAGGGTGCCTTTTTTATTTCTGTTTATCTTAAATGGCAGCAACTTTATAAACGCAACCCCTTGCGTATCAAGCCTTGTAGAACTTTTAATCATTCCTGACTGATGTCACTAAATGTATAGGGAATCGAATTTTTTCTTAGTTCATTGGTTCACTCAACTATTCATATTGCGTATGCTTACCCAGTAAACAAAAAACGAAGACTCTTAGTCTGTGTAGCAGTAACAATCTGGTAGAATTCCGCACAGATTGTTGAATATTTAAAGGTGGTAGCATGTCTTTTCCTGTACTCATCTGTGATGATTCTGCGTTAGCACGCAAACAGATGGCAAGATCACTGCCAGCAACATTGAATGCAGACGTGACATTTGCCATCCATGGTAAAAATGCGCTCGAAGAGTTAGCGCAAAAAGAATTTAAACTGATGTTTCTTGACCTCACCATGCCAGAGATGGACGGTTTTGAAACATTAGAAAACATGAAGCGCTTGGGCATTCAAACGCCTGTCGTGGTTGTGTCTGGTGATATTCAACCAAAAGCAAAAGAGCGCGTGTTTGCTCTCGGTGCGAAAGCATTTATTCAAAAGCCGATTGGTAAAGATGAGCTTAAAGCGACGTTAAAAGAGCTGATCGAGCCGAATGATCGACCGCAAGTCATCACACCGACAACCATAGAGTTGCCGATTCTCCGCCGTCGCGACATCTATATGGAAGTGGCGAACGTTTCTATTGGTCGTGCTGCAGATGCGCTCGCTCGACACTTTGATGTATTTGTTCAGCTTCCATTGCCAAATGTGAATATCTTTGAAGTCAGCGAACTGCACATGGCTTTGCGTGATCTCGCATCTCACGACAATGTCTCTGGTGTTTGCCAAGGCTTTTGTGGTGAGGGCATCGCCGGCGAAGCGTTAGTGATCTTAAGCGACTCCAGTGTTTCTGATCTTAAGAAGCTGATGAAGGTGCCAGCAGACAGCGAAGAGTTGGAAGAACTAGAGCTGTTGATGGACATTTCCAATATCTTGGTTGGATCATTCTTGAATGGTTTGGGCGAACAGTCTGAAGTCCGCTTTTTCCAGAGTTCACCAGTGCTGCTTGGTCAGCATATTTCCATCGATTCTATTATCGAGTCGACAACAGGTGCATTTAGTCGAACCATGACATTCGAGGTCAGCTACAACATTGAAGGCACTTCCATCCGTTGTGACCTACTGTTCATGTTTGTTGATGAGTCACTGCCGTTACTGGATAACAAACTGTCGTACCTAATGGAGGATTTCTAATGCTGAACTTACCTGCAGAATTTGAACAATTCCATTGGATGGTCGACATGGTTCAAAATGTCGACATGGGCTTAGTTGTTATCGATAAAGATTACAATGTTCAAGTCTGGAATGGCTTTATGACTCACCACAGCGGTTTGCAATCTCACGAGGCAATTGGTCGTTCGATCTTTGATATCTTCCCTGAGATCCCGCAAGAGTGGTTCAAATTGAAAACTAAACCTGTTTACGATTTGGGGTGTCGAAGCTTCATCACGTGGCGTCAGCGTCCATATCTGTTCCGTTGCCGCAATGTTCGACCAGTGACGCAACAAGCCGAGTTCATGTACCAAAACGTGACGCTAAACCCAATGCGAACCCCAACAGGGAAAATCAACTCGTTGTTCTTATCGATTCAAGATGCAACTGCCGAAGCCTTGATGTCGCAGCAGCAAACTTGACGTCGCAACAGCAAAAATAAAGCTTGAGAAAATAAACACGCAAAAGCCGAGGTTCGCCTCGGCTTTTTCGTATACTTAAATCGTGTCTTCTAAAACGCAGAATATCAATATGGACTTTAATCTCGCCCTTAAGCTCTACACCGCAGAGCAAGTCAGAAACGGAGAAATACTCGCCGCTCAAATGGCAGGCGTCTCAATGTACAGCCTAATGCAGCGTGCAGGAATGGCGGTATACGAACGATTTCTTCATCTTTACCCAAGGGCACGAACCGTGCTGGTGGTCTGCGGTAAAGGCAACAATGGTGGCGACGGGTACGTGTTTGCCACGCTCGCCAAACAGGCGCAGTTGAATGTTCGTGTCTTCCAGCTAGGCGACACCACATCATTGAGAGGGGATGCGTTGCGAGCGTTTGAAGATTGGCAATCTGTGGATGGCGAGAATAGCTCTTGGGATGATTGGCACACAGCACTTTTAGAGGCGGATGTAATCATCGATGCCATGCTTGGGACAGGGCTCTTAGGTGAAGTAAGGCATGAGTATCGCCGCTACATTGATCAAGTTAATCAAATTCATTGTCCGGTCATCTCAATCGATATTCCTTCGGGGTTAAGTGCAGACACCGGTTCCGTGCTCGGAGATGCCATACAAGCGGATCATACGGTGACCTTTATTGGTGTGAAGCAAGGCTTATGCACAGGGCAGGCGAGAGACTACGTTGGTGAGCTGCATTTTTCAGGCTTGGGGGTAAACGTTGAGTTCGAGTCGATTGAAGAAGAAAGTGCGTTGGGCATCGACCATCAAATCATCAAAAGGCTACTACCAAAAAGAAAAGCCACAGCCCACAAAGGGAATAATGGCAAGCTCTTATGTATAGGCGGTAATCAAGGCATGTCTGGCGCCATTCGTTTGTGCGCCTCAGCCGCAGTAAGAACAGGGGCAGGGTTAACCGCCGCTCTCACACACCCAAGCTCATTGTTGCCACTGCAAGTTGGTGCGCCAGAAGTCATGAGTCAGGCTATTACGTTTGATGAGTTAAAAGAGGCAGATAACGAACTGATTAAACGGACACGTTGGGCGGACGTTTTGGCTTTCGGTCCCGGTTTGGGTGAGGATGAATGGGCGCATCAAGCCTATCAATACTTATCTCAGCAGCACAAACTGAAAGTCGTTGATGCCGACGGGTTGAATATTCTTGCGATGCTGAATCAGCGTAATGATGTCGTGGTTTTACGAGATGAGCTACGCGTTATGACGCCACATCCAGGAGAGGCAGCACGTTTACTTAATGTCTCTACAAAGGACATAGAGCAAGATCGCTTTGCCGCAGCAAGACAACTTCATGAACGTTATGGAGGTGTCGTTGTACTTAAAGGGGCGGGTACGCTTATCTATGATGGCGTGAGAATGTACGTTTGTCTCGCCGGAAATCCGGGAATGGCCAGTGGCGGTATGGGAGATGTGTTATCCGGTGTCATTGCCGCACTGCTTGCCAAAGGCTTACCTATTGCTGTTGCTGCACGTTTGGGAGTCATGCTCCATAGTCACGCTGCGGACATTAATGTTCAACAAAAAGGCGAAATTGGCTTATTAGCAAGTGATGTTATTGAATCACTTCGATGCGCTATAAACGTCACAGAGAGCTAGTGCGTGCTTGATACACTCAAAAAAGTGGCAGAAAAGTGATGTGGAGCGTGAAAAAAATTAGAAAATTATTCTTGTACAAACCGACTAATAAGTATCGTTCGGTGTGATTTTGACCGTTTATGAGAGGTTGAACGGTAAAAATCCCGTTGTTTAACGCAAAGGTTTGCGCAAAGGATAAAATAAAGGGTGGTTTTAACTATTTGATATTGTTAATAAAGCTATGATTTTGGAGAGTAGTGAGGTGTTTTTGATATGCGATTTCCAAGATGGTATCACAAAAAAAAATCAAATATCAGACTTGTAGGAAATAAATCACGACCTATAATGCTGAAAACCGGAGCGTCTGCCAACGCTCCGGTTTTTTTGTGTCCGAAGAACAGTGAACTCGTCTGCCAACGACTTCACTACGCACTCTGAGATGACACATATACTTATGAATCAAGGAATTACACAATGCGTATCGAACAAGAACTTAAGTTAGGTTTCAAAGATGTACTGTTTCGCCCGAAACGTTCAACCCTTAAGAGCCGTTCTCAAGTAAATTTAACCCGCGATTTTACATTCAAGCACAGTGGCCGTCAATGGTCTGGTGTACCTGTAATTGCGGCGAACATGGATTCGGTTGGTAGCTTCGCAATGGCGAAGGCACTAGCAGAGCATGGTGTAATGACCGCTGTTCACAAACACTACACAGTAGAAGACTGGGCAGAGTTTGCGAAAACAGCTGACAAAACAACACTAAACAACGTTATGGTGTCTACTGGTACGTCTGATGCAGACTTCCAAAAAACCAAAGACATCATGGCGATCTCTGATGAGTTTATCTTCATCTGTATCGATATCGCGAACGGTTACTCAGAGCACCTAGTCGAGTACGTACAACGTGTACGTGCTGCATTCCCAGACAAAGTTATCTCTGCAGGTAACGTAGTAACTGGCGACATGTGTGAAGAGCTAATCCTAGCGGGCGCAGACATCGTTAAAGTGGGTATCGGCCCAGGTTCAGTATGTACTACACGTGTTAAAACAGGTGTTGGTTATCCTCAACTTTCTGCAATCATCGAGTGTGGTGACGCTGCACACGGCCTTGGCGGCATGATCATCGGTGACGGTGGCTGTTCATGTGCGGGTGACGTTGCAAAAGCATTCGGCGGCGGCGCTGACTTCGTAATGCTAGGCGGTATGCTAGCAGGTCACGAAGAGTCAGGCGGTGAAGTGATCGAACAAGACGGCAAGAAGTTCATGAAATTCTATGGCATGTCTTCTAAGAGCGCGATGGACAAGCACTCTGGTGGTGTTGCTGGCTACCGCGCAGCTGAGGGTAAAACCGTACTTCTACCATTCCGTGGCAGCGTTCACGGTACTATCCAAGACATCCTTGGTGGTGTTCGCTCAACATGTACTTACGTAGGTGCAGCAAAGCTTAAAGAGCTAACCAAGCGTACTACCTTCATTCGCGTACAAGAGCAAGAAAACAACGTATTCGGTAAAGAATAAGTTTTTGCTTAAATAGAAATAGATAGATTAAGAGCCGCAGTTTGCGGCTCTTTTTGTATCTATGTTTTCTGTTATACATCATTCAGTTGCAGTGCTTTAAAATGGTCGATGTAATCATCTACTGCTTTAAGTACCGACTTTTTGATTTCAAGAATTTGTTTAGAGTGCGGATTCCACAAAGCAAAAGAGAATTTTAGTCCGTGTTTGAGTTCTCGAGGTTTAAGTGGCTGCAAGTTTTCTGTGACGTATTGAGACTCTGAAAGCACCTTTGGTAACCATGCCCAGCCTAAGCCACATTGAATGAGTTTGATCGTGAGTGCGAGTTGATCAACTTCCTCATTGTCTGCCGATACAATGAGCTTTTCTTTTAACCCTTCATGCACAAATGCTCTAAGAACAAATTGTCTGGTAGTTCTGAGCGCATTTAATACTTCATCATCTGGCAATTGGGAGAGGGGACTGCCTTTTTTAACGAACGGCAAAAATTCCATATGACCGATAAAGGTAGCGTCTTTACCATACATTCCTTTGCCTTGATCAATGTGTACTAAACCAAAATGAATATCGCCATTATTAATACCCTCCTCAACTTCCGCTTTTGTTTTTACTAGAAAATTCACCTTCATATTCGGGAAGTCGTTAGCAAGCTGCATTCGAATGGTCGCGAGCATCCCGTGGGGCACAACGCTTGAGTGGGCAAAGGTGATTCCCTCCAGTCCTCCATAGGCCAGGCTAAGGGCGATTTTGTCAAAGGTGTCAGATTGCGCAATCGTTGCTTTGGCGTAATGGTAGAGCAAGTGTCCTTCTTCGGTTGGTTCGACATTACGACCAATTCTCTCAAACAGTTCTACCGCGAGAATATCTTCCATGTTGGCGATAACTTGGCCTGTTGTCGTGCGATGTTTACCAAGTTTGGCTGCTGCTCTGCTAAAGGAGCGCTCTTCATACACCGTTACAAATGCCAGTAATTGTTCAATGCTGGTGCTCATATCGGATACTTCCTTTTCCTCGATGTCGTCTATCTAAAACTTACCACTACGCTTATAAACTGCCATTCATGAAGCTTATTGCTGTGACGTAGTCGAGTTAGTTTGGACGGATAGCATCCGTCATAACGCATTTATTGCGTTTTAAATTCATCGCTAATATGAACTGCATCAACACGCAGGACATGGCGATGAACCAATGGTGCTGCGAATTATTTCCATATCAAATCACCAATAAGGTAAACACAATGACTGATTACACCAATATTGACCGCGAAGTAGAGCAACTATCAGAGGTTATTTGGGGAATGGCATCTCAGGTCTGGGATTATGCAGAGCTCAGCTACGAAGAGTTTGAAAGTTCGGCGTTAGAAAGCTCTGTTCTTGAAGCGCATGGTTTCACTATTGAACAGCGCAATATTGCTGACCTAGCAACATCTTGGGTGGCGACGTGGGGGCAGGGCAAGCCTGTGGTTGGCTACCTTGTCGAATTTGACGCTTTGCCAGATTTGGGCAATGACACGGTTCCTCACAAAACACCGGCTAAAAGCGGCAACACAAATGGGCATGGTTGCGGTCATAACCTAATTGGTTCTTCTTCAATTGGCGCTGCAATTGCACTCAAGCAACATATGAGTAAAGAGGGCATTCAGGGCACAATCAAGGTTTACGGCTGTCCTGCGGAAGAGTCACTTAATGGTAAGAACTACATGGCAGCGACCGGTGTGTTTGATGAGCTTGACGTATGTCTGCATAACCACCCAGCTATGGTTAACGCGGCAGTAAACTTCCATTCTACCGCTTCTATCGATCTTATTGTCGAGTGGCACGGTGTCACGGCGCATGCTGGTGCTGCTCCTTGGGACGGCCGAAGCGCGCTTCATGCTGCTGAAGTATTTATTGTTGCGGCCAACATGATGCGAGAGCAATTGGAGCCAACAGGCCGTCTCCATTATCAGATCCTTAATGGCGGTTCGGCTGTGAACGTGGTGCCTGACTATGCAAAAGTGTTAGTGCGTTACCGAGGAAAAAGCGCGGAGAATGTTCGTCAACACAAAGCGTGGTTAGAGGACATTGCAAAAGGTGCGGCATTGGCGACTCAAACCACAACGGAGGTGACAAACCTAGGCGGTATCTACGACTGTTTGCCAAATGATGTATTAGCAAGCTCTATCACCGAGCATCTGAATCGTTATTTTCCATTGAGTTGGACGCAAGAGGAGCAAGAATTCGCTAAGAGCATTCAACGAGAAATGGGTAAGCCTGAAGACGGTTTAGCGACCGATGTGATGGATGTACCACAAGGTATTGAAGTCGGTGGCTCAACGGACGTTGGGGATATTAGCTGGAATGTTCCAACAATGGGAATTGTTTACGCGGCTTGGCCTTTGCATATTCCACCACATCAATGGGGTTGTACGGCTTGTAACGGTATGAGTATTGGTCAGAAAGCAGGGCTGAATGCGGCACACGTCCTTGCAGCACAAGGGTTAGAGTTGATGACAAATACTGATTTATTAAAACAAGTTAAAGCAGAATTTGAGAACAAAAAAGCGGGTCGTGAGTATGTTTCATTGAACGACACTGTGACGAACCCACGCGGCATACTTAATGATGAGCAAGTTCATCACTATGAGTGTTGCCTACACACTGCGCTAGAACATTTAGGCGTGTGTCACCACTAATGACAATGGCGGGTGAGGTCAATCTTCACCCGGAATCCTTCCTATGTTTTGCTGGCGAGAGAGTGTGGACATGTTTATTACGACAGTTTTTTTGATTGAGACCATTACGGTTCTCGGTACGGCTGCTTTTGCTTTGTCAGCAGTTTTTGCTGCAAGTGAAAAGAAAACCGATGTTTTTACCGTGCTGGTTTTAGCCGTCACCACCGCTGTTGGAGGCGGCACCATACGAGACTGTATGCTAGATGTTCCAGTATTTTGGTCTCAAGATATTTATCTCGTCTGGATTGCCATAGCGAGTGGTTTGATTGGATTTATTTGCTTTTCTCTCATAAAGAAAAATTGGATGAATAAAGTCAATCTGTATGTCGATTCTGTAGCGCTAGCAATGTTCTCAATTCAAGGAACAGAAAAAGCGTGGAGCTTAGGTTTTGGTCTACCCGTTGCTCCTATTCTCTTGGGAGTAATTACTGCGGTAGGTGGTGGGATAGTCAGAGACGTTTTGATTCAGCGTCCAACCTTGTTTTTATCTAAAGAGCTTTACGCTATTCCTGTGGCGATAGGTTGTACACTGCATGCGGTTGTCTTGTCTTTCGCGCCACAACTTGCTGACTTCAGTGCGGTGGGAGCAATCGTCTTGGTGATATACATGCGTCACCTTACTATCAATAAACATGTTCAGGTTCCAAGTTGGGCGATCATGAGATAACCACGTTCGAATTGAGCTTGCCATTCGATCAAAAAACGCGAAAGTTGCATTATTAAAACTAAATCGTTCTTGAATGCTATTTATGGTCTTTATCCATTCCTTAAGATGACTTTTTGTTACTGGCTCACGGAGGAAAATGTGCCTAATAAAGATTATCTTGAGTTGGCGAAACAAGCTGCTGCAAATGAAAGGGAATATGAGTGGGGATTAGCGTGTGAGTTTTGGCTCGCAGCTGCAACCAAAGCACCAGAAAATAGTAGCAATAAGCATTGGGCATTGTTGCGGTCGGACTTCTGCCGAGGGCGTACTCGAGAAAATGGCTTTTACTTTCCATCGGAACCTTCTACTCAAATCAGGGAGAGTAAAATTGCAATGAGTAGTCTTTCCTCTTTCAGAGGAACGGTGTTTAGCTAAATACCCTTTTAAAATAATCAAAAAAATGACACGGAACGAGTCTCTCATGTTTTCTGTGGTTCTTTATATTCTGTCAGAAAATTCTGAGAGTGGTGCGCACATATATCTAAAAAAGATAAAATTAAATAATCTCCTTTAATAGTTAGCCGCATTATTTAATAAAGAGCATCAATAGAAATGCTCTGCAGGAATAATGTGATATCTGTTCTAAATACTCATGTCAGCAATGGATATTTTGATTGAAAGGGGGAGTCATATGGCGTATTGCTTTAAAGACGAGTTAAGTCGTTGGGTTGAAACGAGAGGCATTTCTCGAAAAGATGTTATTGCATTACTGCAAAACAACTATTACGAAGAGTTCAAAGGACTAGACTCTATTACCTTGAGTAGGTGGTTTACTGGAAAAAGCGTCCCACCAATCTACAAACAGTTCTATATCGCTAAGTGTTTGGAAATGGATTTGGTGGAAGTTCTATTAAGAATGGATCTTTCTAAAGCTCGTTACTCGAACAAACATGATGTGGTGATCAGCACACTCGTAAAAGCGCTCGATTTTTCAATATCTAACCTCTCGTACCGTAAGGTATCTGGGCCACCAAAGAGTGAAATTAAATCGCTGTCTTTGAATGAATACGCGGATATGTTTAAAGAGTTTAATCACAATATCTCTCCTTTGGCGCGTTTTTATCAGGATCTGCAAGACAAAGGCAATGATGTTAAATATCAATGTGTTTTGATTAAAAACGAGCAAGAGGCCATTGTTGGTCATTGGTATGGCCTTGTGAATATCGATAGCATTAATGGCCTCCCTTCCTTTATTAGTATGTCTCAAGAAGAGGCGGAAAAAAGCTGTCTGATTGGTGTGGGGTACTTTACAAGTTCAGACCACTATTTTGAGTTGATTGTGCAGGCTCTTTGTTATTACTTAATTCGTTATTCAAGTAAGAAAGATTATGCGTATTTCTTTATTGTCGATTTTCAACCCTTAATTGCCTTTAGCAAATTGGTTTTTAATGCGGAAGAAGTAAAGTACTACCCACCAAAAGAGAAGGGCAGCATGGGCGTATATCTGTTTAAACACAATATTGTTAAGTCTATATCCAATCCTGTCTTGTTAAAGAAAGTGAAAGACAAACTAGAGTGCCTAGCGAATTGTGATCCTGATTGTAATTTGTGTAATCTACGGGATTTTAAGAAGGTTAACTCTCCCGACATCGCTAGAATACCTATCGTAGACATGGTTGAAACAAGAGATCATGTATAGATGACATCGAATTAAGAGCCGACAACAGCGGCTCTTAATTTATTAATCAATGCGGGAAAATAACTCTTCATCGGTTAGATAACGATGACCTTGACCAAGCCCCGATATCTTTTTAAACATCAGCGCTCCGTGCAATTCAACGCAAAGATCTTTTTCGCTAACGCATGTACCACCAACGAACACATAACGGCCTTCGCAACCTGTGTCGTGATTCGGATTGGATGTTGGTGTTGACACCTCGGCGCTGACGCCGTCTACGATACAAGCGATTTTACCTTTCACGACACCGATTACACGTTTTACCCGATGCGCTTTTTCCCCGCACTTCCATGCTTGGCGTGTTCCCCATTCATAACCATATTTTTCTTTGCCTTTCTGGATATGAACAATGAGATTCAATTTTTTGTCGGCTGAATCAATAGGATCTTGTACGACTTTCTGCGGCGGCATCGCTTGAACAACAGATAAAGGTGCATCACAGTTTAGGTATTTAATTGGGTTTGCTGCGCCTTGTGGGAAGTACGAAGAAATGGCTTTGTAGCGAAGCTGTTCTCGAACGGCGTCACTCGCTAACTCACCAATAAAACCCCAACGTTCTTTTCCTTCAATATCGACAGGATACCAAGACTGGATCTTGTAAACTTCGCGAGTTAACCCACGATAGGTTGCGACTGCATAGGTAGCGGTATCTCGTTTGCTGCCAATGACCCAAGCTTCTCGGGTTGCGTCATAGAGTTCTTCTTGTGTAATTTCACGATAGTACTTTCTATTGATGTTTATCAGTACGATAGGCAACGAAGTGTCTAGTGGCGCAGCACTATACATAGCGATAATCTCATCAGTCGTTTTAATGCCAAAATCGCTAGAGTAATGACCTCCCTGTAAGTTAGACAGGTTGGTTAAGCCTATAAAATCGATTAAAGCGGCTTCGACTTCAAATGCTGCAGCTTCTACCAATCCATGCCTTAATACATAGTGCTCTACTTTGTAGCCTGCACTTAAAATGCTTCGTATAGTGTCAAGTTTGTCGCTAGAGCTTTCACTTTCTAATGCACATTCTGCATGGTTAAAGATTCGATTACCTTTGCCTTTACCAACGTAGAACACCTTGCCGTCACGCGGGTCTCGTAAGAAGTAGACATAATATTTCAGTTGTTCAATGACAGATTGAGAAAACATAACGGGGATTATCCGCACAATAGGTTAATAAGAGTGGTCATGCATATTTAAATGGCGACGGAATCTATCACGAAAACTTACTTAAGTCTTGAATGATTTGACTGTCGCGAAATGGCAATTCTATTTCCGAGTCACTCGATATGATGCACCTGTATTGAGACAACTGACTCGGAGATAGAAACCATGAGTATCGTAATTAAAAATGCAAACGTGTTTAACGGTGTGGATGAGCAACTTCTGAAGAACGTGGACCTTCTGATTGAAAACAACTTGATCACACAAATCGGGAAAGTGGATGACTCGAATGCTGAGCAAATCATCGATGCAGAAGGCAAAACGGTGATGCCTGGCCTGATTGATGCGCACGTACACATCACGCTGTCAGCACCATTTAATGTGATTGATACTATGACACGTGAAGAAGTCGCGATTCGATCCGCGAAAATCTCAGAAGAGATGTTGATGCGCGGTTTCACGACCATTCGTGACGTGGCAGGTAATACATTAGGTTTGAAAAACAGCATCGATAACGGTTATGCAAAAGGTCCGCGAATTTTGCCTTCAATGGCAGCCATCTCGCAAACGAGTGGTCATGCAGACTATCGCCAAAACCAAGCTCAAGAGCGTTTAGCGAATGGCCACGAAGATTCGCCAATGATGAAGCTAGGCGCGATGAAAGTAGCAGATGGTCGTGCAGAAGTATTAAGAGCTGTTCGTGAACAGCTATTTAAGGGCGCGTCACAAATCAAAATCATGGCTGGTGGTGGTGCGTCTTCTACCTTTGATCCACTTGATACGCTGCAATACACGCTTGATGAGATGAAAGCAGCGGTAGAAGCAGCGAGCGACTACGGTACTTATGTCGCGGCGCACATTCATACGCCAGATGCGATGCGCAGAGCTGCTGAGGCAGGCGTGATGTCATTCGAACACGCAACGATTATGGATGACGACATCGCTCAGACGATTAAAGAAAAAGGTATTTGGGTGATCCCTTCATACTTTACATCCTCATTAATCGCTGAGCGCAAAATCCCACTACCGAATGAGGAGACTTACCGCAAAACCGAACGTGTTGGTAAAGCGATGTTTAAGTCTGCCGAGCTAATTAAGAAGTACGATATTCAAAACCTCGCGTTTGGTACAGACTGCGTTGGCGAGACAAATGTTCACGCAACACAGCTAAATGAGCTGGGAGCGATTGAGAAAACGTTCGATACCATCACGGCACTTCGTATGGCGACGTCAAACTGTGGTCGTTTGTTCGAGATGTCGACTTACCAACACCCATACCAAGAAGGTAAGTTAGGTCAAATCGTGGAAGGTGCTTACGCAGACTTGTTGATCGTCGATGGCAACCCTCTAGAAGGTGTGGAATGTGTGGCAAACACAGAGACACAGAAGTTGATCATGAAAGACGGTGTTGTGTACAAGAACACGCTATAAATCTTACAACCTCCTAGGCAAAGGCGCTCACTGAGCGCCTTTTTTGCGTATTAAGAAAAGTGAAGCTCAACTTGTGAACGGTTTTTAGACGCAACCTTAACCTAGCTATAAAGCCGTTAAACCTTCCTGCCAATATCGTCACAAGATCACCTCACGTTGATTCTTAAAGCTCCTTGTTAGTCATTTTAAATTGCCTATCCAGAGTGCCTCAGAACGTTTCTAGCATTGAACTTTTCATTGACCTAGCTCCCTAAGAGCTTAAGTAAAGCGCCTTGAATGATTCAGCATAGGAGCAAATAAGAGGTACCGTTTCTCTTCTTAGTTTTTTCATAACCTGCATTGGTTGACTGTGTTCTGAGCGCCAAGTGCAAAGAAGGAGCGATGGGAGAAAAGGGCGTGATAGGGAATTGAACTTGGGGATAGGACATACAAAAAACCGCACCTTGAAAGGCGCGGTCCTAGTTAAAAGTAATGTGATAGAGTGAGTTCGAATCAGCTTACTTCATCACATAGCGGTAAGTTTTGATTGCCAACCAAGCAAAGGCTTTGAATAAAATTTTTATGGTCTTGAAGGCAACTTTACCAATGGTCAGCATCAGCTCACCAGCAACGGTTAGGCAAGTGTGTAGATCAGTTTGTTTGAACTCTGCGTAAGTCATGTTGGTCTCTCATTTTTTAAGTGGGGACTCCTGTCGCTCAATGCATACCCTGTAGCGGTATAGTAGAAATAAGCGTGAATGGGGACTTACCATTTGGCGCCACTTTGCACGTAAAGATAAAAAAGTAATATCGATCGGGGTGGTTATAAATAGCTGGGGTGAATTTGTAATGAGTGGATTACAGATACAAAAAAGCCACCACTAAACAGTGATGGCTTTAAGGATTTTGGTTCGATTAGTATTTTACAAACAACATCTTTCTTAAGCTATTGCATCGTGATTTATCCAGTGGGTCGCCAAGATATTCTCCATCTTCAGCGGCTTTCTTCATTACTAGGGCTCTCGCTCGATCACCGCTGTCTAGGTCTTGATACTCTTCCAGTGTTTTGAGCTTCAATAAACGGTATTTCGATTTGTCTTTGCCAGAGGCGACGCGATCGTAGCAGTAACTCATCGCTCCTGCATTTGCGCCAATCTTGCTGGCGTCGGTAATCGCATAAGCGTTAAAACCAATAGTGCTTGTAAGTAAAATCAAAAGGGCATTACGTGCTTTCATTTCTCTTTCCTAATTCAATCAAGTTGCTGAATAAGATAAAGGGCAACGACGTCTAAAAATTGCCATTAAGCGACATTAACGAAGAAACGAATAGCGATGATGGTTTGTCAGCGGCATGTCAGTGATTAAGGTGTGGCGCAAAGTGGTAAATCTTAACAACCTGAATTCAATAACCTTTGCTCATCGAATTATTCGGAGCACGCATTATGAATGCGAGAAAATTTACTGACGATACCAAGCGCAAGTTACTTCCGTTTGTTTATCTATTGACGCTGACTGGCTGGGGGATTTACACGCTCACACATGATTACAGTTGGCAGGCATTATTGCTGTTCGTTATCGGTTTATTGATGGTATTACGCAACTACCACTTAGAAAGTGAACGCATTGACGAAAAGATCGCGAGTATTGCTGCGCACTCGGTGATTGGTGTCGTCATTCTCGACCAAGATTTACGAGTCGATTTTGCGAACAAGAGTTTTTCTAAGCTGACAGGTTATACACGCGAACAACTGAATGGTGAAAACCTGCAACAGTATGGCTTCAGTTGTTTGAACAAAGCAATGACGAAGTTAGGCGCGAAAGCCAACTGGAAAGGTGAAATCAAAGTGACCAATCGTTTTGGTGACCATCTGACGCTAGATACGCACATTACTCATTATAAAATGGGGATGGGAATGAGCGACCGTTATGTGCTTAGTTTCCGAGACATCAGCCATCGAGTGCGGTTGGAGAACAAACTGAAGAACCTTGCCGAAAAAGACCCACTAACGGGGTGTTGGAATCGCCGTCGTTTCGACAAGGAGTTGGCGCGTCATGCGAGTATTGCTGATCGTTACGCGGTGTCTAATACCGCATTGGCCATTATCGATATAGACCACTTCAAGCAGATTAATGATAAACACGGTCATGATGTGGGGGATGAGGTGATCAAAGACCTCGGGAACTTGATGAAAGCACAGTGTCGAGAGACAGACATTGTTGCACGTGTTGGCGGTGAGGAGTTTGCCATCATCATGCCAGAGACTAATACTCGCAATGCATTTGAAGCGATTTATCGTCTTAAAGAAATTATTCAATCGAAAAGTGTATTGGGTATTACGATCAGTGGCGGAATTACGACGATCAACCGTTCTGTAGAGCAAAGCTATCGCCGAGCAGACAAAGCGCTGTATCGTGCGAAAACATTGGGTCGAAATCGAGTGTGTAGCTCGGAAGATGAATCGATACAACAAGCAAGTGCCAAGGCTGAACTGGGCAAGAAACATAGCTCACATCAATGCAATGTGCTTTGACTATCTTCTCAGCATTGACGCTCTATACTTCTATCAGTACTCTCGCTTAAAAGGAAATACCTGAATCAGGAAGTTATGGTTTATGCATAAGTGCATGATTGCATTAAAATTCAAACTCGTAAGCCTTGTTCACCTACAGAGACGCTTATGAGATCGATAACCAGCGTACGATTGATTTGTGATGCCGCACAGAAGCGAGGTATTCCTTTAGAGGAATGCTTAGCGGGCACAGGGCTGACAGAGCAAGACCTTGTCAAAGACGATCTTAAACTCACCATGCCGCAAGAAGTCGCGGTGATCGAAAACTACGTCAAACTGGTGCCAAGTGAAGTGGGGCTCGGTGTTGAAATAGGTCAGCAAATGCATGTGAATGTGTTCGGCATTTGGGGATTTGCGATACTAACCAGTCCGACGATGCGTGCGGCGTTCAACACAGCAATCGACTATGTCGCGCTCTCTTTGGTGATAGCCAAACTGACTTTCAAAGAGACGCAAGAAGGTGGTGAGCTGAGTTTTGGTATGTCTGGTTTGTCTGAACGAGTAACGCCTTTCATCTTAGAGAGGCATACCGCCGTTACGCTTAACTTTATGCGTGAAGCATTACCTTTGCCCGCACTGGATGACCTTTATCTGAAAACCACGCTAGATAACCCGGACCACATCGACAAACTTAGTCAGGTTCTTGGTATTCATGTTAAAGGCGGGCAATCACACCATGCGTTGGTGATTCCTCATTCTATGCTCAATCAACCGCTACCAAAAAGCGATCCGGTTACCTTGAAGTTCTGTTTGGAACAGTGTGATGCCATTGTGGCTCAGGGAGAAGACGAAGAGAAACAGTGGACCGAGCGCGTAAAAGAAGTCGTTCTCGAAGATATTGCAGAAGAGAAGACGCTCAGTGCGGTCGCCGACAAACTCTCAATGACAGAGCGAACCTTAAGGAGACGTTTGAGTGACGAAGGGACAACTTATCGAGAACTGTATGCCAACACGCGTTTGACCATTGCTCGACAGTTACTTGAGGCTTCTTGTTTGAACGTAGAAACCGTCGCATGGCGAGTAGGGTATGCCGAGCCAGCCAGCTTTATTCGGGCCTTCGTAAAGCAGTTCGGTTTCTCACCTGGTAGTATTAAGAGAACGTGTTGATCACAAATAGCCCTAATGACTCTTAGCGTCATTAGGGCTATTTGGTTTTAGAATTTCTTCAGACGATTCAACTGAAAGTTGGTGAAGAAGTTGAATATCTTATTTCCCCAAGGTGCAGAGATGTACTGGCTCGCATCGAAGCGACCTTTGAGCACAATCGATTTGGCTTTCGAGAAGTTCAAGAATCCTTCTTTGCCGTGGTAGTGCCCCATGCCTGAAGGCCCTACACCGCCAAAAGGCATATCATCGACCATGGTATGGGTCATCACTTCATTGATACACACGCCGCCGGAATGAGTGTTTTCTACCACTTTCTCAATGCGGCTCTGATCCCAGTCGAAGTAGTACAGGGCAAGCGGTCTATCCTTGCTTTGGACGTATTGAATGGCGTCATCAAGCGTTTCGTAAGGTACTAGCGGCAAAATTGGACCAAAGATCTCTTCACGCATCACTCGCATGTCGTGAGTGATATTCTTAACCACATGCATAGGCAGTTTTCGAGTCCCAGAGAAGTTTTCGTTTGCTGGGTTTATCACCATCACTTCTGCGCCTTTTTGTTTCGCGTCAGCAATGTTGTCAGTCAATCTATCGCGCTGCCTCTCTGTAATAATGGAGGTGTAATCCGGGTTGTCACGCATGGTTGGATAATGCTTGGAGATGGCGTTTTTGAATGCTTCTGCAAACTCATCCACCTTGCCATTTGGCACTAAAATGTAGTCGGGTGAAACGCAAACTTGCCCAGCGTTGAGACCTTTACCAAAAGCGATACGTTTAGCTGCTTCTTCGATAGGGAAGTCTTCGTGGATGATGGCAGGAGATTTGCCGCCCAATTCTAGGGTCACAGGAGTCAGGTTCTGTGCTGCCGCTTGCATTACAATGCTACCAACCTGAGTTGAGCCAGTGAAAACAATATGGTCAAACGGTAATTTGGTGAATTCGGTCGCGACTTCAACACCACCATTGACCACGACAACCTCGTCAGATGTGAAATATTCGGAGATCATTTGCTTCATCACTTCACCCGTCTTTGGGGCAAATTCAGAAGTTTTGATCATTGCCAAATTACCCGCCGCCAGCGCACCAGCCAAAGGTGATAAACCTAAGAAAATAGGGAAGTTCCAAGGCACAACAATCCCAACAACACCGAGTGGTTGGTAATGCACTTTAGTTTTCGCGCCAAATAACATCAAAGGTGTTTTGCGACGAGATGGTTTCATCCACTTACGCAGGCTTTTCTTGTTGTAATGAATTCCTTCAAGAATAGGCAGAAGCTCGATCATCAAGGTTTCAGCACTTGAGCGCCCATTGAAATCTTGATCTACCGCGTCTATGAGACGGTCTTGATAGGCTAACAAAGCCGAGTGCAGTCTTTGAAGACGTTCAATACGCATGCCAGCGCTTGGATTTGGAATGGTTAAGAAAGCACTTTTCAATGTTTCTAACGTTGGACGAAGCGCCGCTTCTGGTTGGTCAATGTCGTAAAGTGGTTGAGCTGACATATCTGACTCCTCATTAGTATCTGCGTTTATGGAATTCAGTATGTCTTTAGCAAAGTGAACTTCACATGTTGATAGCGGACATTTTATTGTCCAAACCGGACAACAAAAACAAAGAATGTCATCAAACTGAACGATCTTGACTGCCACAAGGTGTTTACATCCTGGTGCAATGAACTTGATGTGATGAAGCGGCATGTCATTCCTTGGTCAATTAATAAACTTAAAAATAAAATGTGTAGAAAATATTTGAGTTCATTGCATTTATCTTTGTTTGTACTTTTGATAAGCACGGGGTTTTCATGAGTCTTTGCGTCTATAACTTGCGCTATAAATACTCTAATTGTTGATTTTAATGGTTTTTGTGTTTCTGTTTTTACGTGTTAAATCTTCATAAACTCTCTCTTTTCTCAAGTTTTAATAATGATTGTTGTCGAAATGATTCGGCTGTTTCTGTTGTTTTTTGTAGATAATTAGTTTGAGTTCGAACTAAATTTGAGGCATTTTATATTTAACTAACCGTTCAATTAAAAATAACAAGGATGCAAAATGCCCAAGGTTGGGATGCCTGAAATCAGAAAACCGCAGCTAGTCAAAGCGACGATGTCGGTCATCGACAGAGTAGGTTTGCACGCCGCGAGTATCTCGTTGATCAGCAAAGAAGCAGGGGTATCAACAGGGATCATTAATCACTATTTCGGTGGAAAGCACGGCTTGTTAGAAGAGACCATGCGTGAAATCCTGCGCCAGCTTTCTGCCACCATCAAAGAGAACTTAAGCCAGCTGCCAGCTGATGCGCATCATCAACGTATTAATGCCATCATCGACGGCAACTTTGTGGGCTTCCAAGCCGAGAACCAAGTGGCAAAAACTTGGTTGGCATTCTGGTCGTACTCCATGCATGACGCACAGCTCAAACGTCTGCAACGAGTGAATGAACGACGCCTCCTTTCTCACCTAAAAAAAGAATTAAAAGCTTTGCTGGATCAAGACCAAGCAGAGCTAGTAGCGCATGGTATTGCGTCACTGATTGATGGCATTTGGCTGCGCGGAACGCTCAACCCGCAAGGCATCGATGCCGAGAAAGCTCGCGTCATCATTAACGACTATCTCGATAAACAGCTCACGTTCTACTCAAAACTAAAATAAAGAGTCAAACCTTCAAATGGATATGAAAGCACACTACATCGATGGTGCCATGCACCTAGGATGCTCAGAAGAACACTTCACCACATACAATCCAGCCAATGGTGAACCGCTTGCAAATGTGAAGCAGGCTAACCAGCAAGACATGCAAGCAGCAATTGAATCTGCCAAACGTGGTTTTGCGATTTGGTCTGCAATGACGGCGACAGAGCGCAGTCGTATTTTGCTTAAAGCGGTGGCGCTACTTCGTGAAAGAAACGACGAACTGGCAGCATTAGAAGTCGCGGATACGGGCAAACCGATTCAAGAAGCGAATTGCGTAGACATTGCAACGGGCGCAGATGTGATCGAGTACTACGCAGGTCTTGCGCCTAGCATGCATGGTGAACAGCAACCACTGAATGAATCACAGTTTTTCTACACTCGCCGCGAGCCCCTGGGCATTTGTGCAGGCATTGGTGCGTGGAACTACCCAATTCAAATCGCGATGTGGAAGTCTGCACCTGCACTTGCTGCGGGTAATGCGATGATCTTTAAACCATCAGAAGAAACCCCGTTAACCGCACTCAAACTAGCAGAAATCTACAGCGAAGCGGGATTGCCAGATGGCGTGTTCAACGTTATTCAAGGTGATTACCGAGTAGGGCAGATGCTCACCGCACATCCAGACATCGCTAAAGTCTCTTTCACGGGTGAATCGGGTACGGGCAAAGTCGTGATGGGTGATAGCGCCGCGACGCTGAAGCAAGTCACAATGGAGCTTGGCGGTAAGTCTCCAATGATCATTTTTGACGATGCCAAGCTAGACGACGCGGTTTCTGCTGCAATGGTCGCGAACTTCTACACCCAAGGTGAGGTTTGTACACACGGTACTCGCGTGTTCGTGCATGAAGGCATTTATGATGAGTTTGTCGCTCAACTTAAGAAACGTACCGAACTGCTGGTGGTTGGCGATCCGCTTGATGAGCAAACCCAAATTGGCGCGCTAATTTCCAAAGAGCACGAATCAAAAGTCCTTTCTGCAATTGAACAAGCGAAAGCAAGCAAAGCAACACTACTAACCGGCGGCTACAAAGTCACAGAAAACGGCTTGGCGAGCGGCAATTTTGTTGTGCCAACGGTTTTCATTGATTGCGAAGACGACATGCCGCACGTGCAGCAAGAGATCTTTGGTCCCGTAATGTCAGTGCTTAAGTTCAGTGACGAAGACGAAGTGATTGCACGCGCTAACAACACCGATTACGGACTTGCGGCTGGCGTGTTCACGCAAAACCTCTCTCGTGCACACCGCGTCATTCATCAAATTCAAGCTGGCATTTGTTGGATTAATACGTGGGGCGACTCCCCAGCTGAAATGCCAGTTGGCGGTTACAAACTGTCTGGCATTGGACGTGAAAATGGTGTCGAAACCCTCAAGCATTACACCCAAACCAAGAGCGTGTTAGTGCATTTGGGTGATTTCGACAGCCCTTACGCCTAATCAGTCAGGAGGATTTGTAATGCAACAACACTACGATTACATCATCGTCGGTGCTGGCTCGGCAGGCTGTGTTTTGGCGGATCGTTTGAGTGAAAGCGGCCAACACCAAGTCTTACTGCTGGAAGCGGGTGGCTCAGACAAAAGTATCTTCATTCAAATGCCAACGGCGTTGTCATACCCAATGAACACTGAAAAGTACGCATGGCAGTTTGAAACTGTTGCGGAAGAGGGGTTAGACGGACGCCAACTGCATTGTCCACGCGGCAAAGTGTTAGGCGGCAGTTCTTCGATTAACGGCATGGTTTATGTTCGTGGTCATGCTTGTGACTTTGACGAATGGGAAGCAGAAGGCGCAAAAGGCTGGAACTACCAAGCGTGTCTTCCGTACTTCCGAAAAGCGGAAACGTGGACAGGCGGCGCAGACGAATACCGTGGCGACAGCGGTCCAGTAGGGACGTGCAACGGTAACGACATGAAGTTGAACCCACTTTACCAAGCGTTTATTGAAGCGGGCAAAGATGCAGGTTACCCAGAAACGCAAGACTATAACGGTTATCAGCAAGAGGGCTTCGGTCCGATGCACATGACAGTAGATAAAGGCGTGCGCGCTTCTACCTCTAACGCTTACTTAAGCCGTGCAAAAAAGCGCAGCAACTTCACCTTGATGAAAGGCGTAACTGCTCACCGTATTTTGCTTGAAGGCAAGAAAGCGGTCGGCATTGAGTTTGAGCAATCTGGCAAAATCAAACAGTGCTTTGCTAACAAAGAGGTTGTGTCGAGTGCGGGTTCCATCGGCTCGGTACAACTGCTGCAACTTTCGGGTATCGGTCCTAAGACTGTGCTTGAGAAAGCGGGCATTGAAGTGAAACACGCACTAGAAGGCGTGGGTAAGAACTTACAAGACCACCTTGAAGTGTACTTCCAGTACCACTGTAAACAGCCGATCACGCTAAACAGCAAGTTAGGTTTGATCAGCAAAGGTTTGATTGGTACGGAGTGGATTCTGACGCGCAAAGGTCTGGGCGCAACCAACCACTTTGAATCGTGTGCGTTCATCCGCTCTCGTGAAGGGTTGAAATCACCAAATATTCAATATCACTTCCTACCAGCAGCAATGCGTTATGACGGACGCGCTGCGTTTGATGGTCACGGTTTCCAAGTGCATGTTGGTCCAAACAAGCCTGAGAGTCGCGGCAGTGTCGAAGTGGTTTCTGCTAACCCAAATGACAAACCAAAAATCGAGTTCAATTACATCTCGACGGAACAAGATAAGCAGGATTGGCGAGACTGTATTCGCCTAACGCGTGAAATCCTCAATCAACCTGCAATGGATGCGTTCCGCGGTGAAGAAATTCAACCTGGTCTTAGCATCACCAGCGATGAAGCGATTGATGAGTGGGTGAAGCAAAACGTGGAAAGTGCTTACCACCCATCGTGCAGCTGCAAAATGGGCTCAGAAGATGATCCAATGGCAGTTCTGAATGAAGCCTGCCAAGTGCGCGGCATTGAAGGCTTGCGTGTGGTGGATTCATCCATCTTCCCAACGATTCCGAATGGCAACTTAAACGCACCAACCATCATGGTCGCAGAGCGTGCTGCGGACATGATCTTGGGGAACGTACTCGAAGAATCGAATAACACACCGGTTTGGATTGCTCCGAACTGGCAAGAGACGCAACGAATGCGTCCGCCGAAAAGAGACTTAAGCTCAATCTCATAAAGTCAGTAATCATTACAAGGAATTTAAACATGTCTACGATGACAAAAATCTTTTCATCTATCGCACTGAGTGCAGTAGCAACAGGTGCTTACGCCAACCAATGTGAAACTGTTCGATTTGCCGATGTAGGCTGGACAGACATTACTGCAACCACAGCGGTTACCTCTGAACTGCTTAAAGGCTTGGGCTACAAAACTAAGACCGATCTTCTGTCTGTACCTGTTACGTACTCTTCAATGGCAAACGGCGACATTGACGTATTCCTAGGTAACTGGATGCCAACCATGGAAGGCGATATCGCCAAATACCGTGAAGCTGGCACAGTGGAAACCGTTCGCGCAAACCTAGAGGGCGCGAAATACACACTAGCCGTACCAAAGTATGTGCACGACGCAGGCGTGAAAAGCTTTGCTGACTTGGTAAAACATGCCGACAAATTTAAAGACCGCATCTATGGCATTGAGCCGGGTAACGATGGCAACCGTTTGATCCAAGATATGATCGACAGCGATGCATTCGGCTTGAAAGACTTCAGCCTAGTGGAATCAAGCGAAGCAGGCATGGTGTCTCAGGTGTCTCGTGCTGTGCGTCGTAACCAATGGATCGTTTACCTAGGTTGGGCACCACACCCAATGAACAGCAATGTAGAGATGGAATACCTATCTGGCGGTGATGACTTCTTTGGCCCTAACTACGGCGGTGCAAATGTTTACACCAACGTGCGTCAAGACTACCTATCTGAGTGTCAAAACGTGGGTCAACTGCTTAAGAATCTAGAGTTCAGCCTAGAGATGGAAAACCAGTTGATGGAAGCGATTCTAAACCAAAAGCAGAAGCCAGCGAAAGCAGCACAAGAATGGTTGAATGCCAACCCACAACAATTTGAAGCATGGCTAGAAGGCGTGAAGACGCTAGACGGCAAAGATGCAAAACAAGCGATTACTTCTTACCTAAAAACAAACGCTTAATCATTCCTCTCTTTAGGAAAAGGTGGGCAGTGATGCCCGCCTATTAACACAAAGGTTTTATTGTGAATTTTATTACGGACAACAAACTTCCGTTGGGCGAATGGATGGAAACAGGCGTAGATTGGTTAACCATGAATGCGTCGGGTTTCTTTGATGCTATCTCTATTTTTCTCGAAACCATCATTCTGTTCGTGGTGGATATTTTCAAATGGATGCCACCGGCAGCACCAATCATCATGACCGCAGCGATTGCGTGGTTCCTACACCGCAGCATTCCTTTAGTTGTGTTTATCGTGCTGGCGCTACTGACTATTCTTAACCTCGGCTACTGGCAAGAAATGCTGGAAACCTTTGTTCTCGTCTTCGCTGCGACAACGATTTCCGTATTAATTGGCGTGCCGCTTGGCATCATGGCGGCGCATCGCCCTTGGTTGTATACCTTATTGCGCCCGATACTCGATTTAATGCAGACCGTACCAACGTTTGTGTACCTGATCCCAACATTAGTTCTGTTTGGTTTAGGCATCGTTCCGGGTCTGATTTCCACCATTATCTTTGCTATTGCCGCGCCAATTCGTCTGACTTACCTTGGCATCACCAAAGTGCCAGAAGAGCTGATTGAAGCGGGTAAAGCCTTTGGTGCCAGTCGCATGAAGTTACTATTCAAAGTCGAACTCCCAGCCGCATTGCCAAGCATTATGGCGGGTGTGACCCAATGCATCATGTTGTCACTTTCTATGGTGGTGATAGCCGCACTAGTAGGTGCCGATGGTCTGGGTAAACCAGTCGTACGAGCACTGAACACCGTGAACATTTCCCAAGGCTTTGAAGCCGGTTTAGCGATTGTTTTGGTCGCGATTATTCTCGATCGCCTATGCAAAGCACCAAACCAGAAGGAGGCATAACATGGATGCAATTACGATTGAAAACCTCGACGTTGTGTTTGGTCAGCAGCAAGAGCAAGCATTGGCGCTTTTAGACCAAGGCAAGTCTCGCCAAGAGATCATTGATGAAACCGGACAAGTAGTTGGTGTTGATAAGGTCTCAATGAGCGTCAAACAAGGTGAGATCTGTGTATTGATGGGGCTTTCCGGTTCGGGTAAATCCAGCTTGCTTCGTGCCGTTAATGGTTTGAATGAGATCTCTCGTGGCTCACTCAAAATCAAAGATGGCGAAGACATGGTGGAGCTTGCCAATTGTGACGAGCAGACTCTGCGTAACTTGCGTACTCATCGCGTTTCTATGGTGTTCCAAAAATTTGCGCTGATGCCGTGGTTGACTGTATTGGATAACGTGGCGTTTGGTCTTGAGATGCAGGGTATTGGCAAAGCGGAACGTCGAAAAAAAGCGCGTGAACAACTAGAAATGGTTGGGCTAAGCGAGTGGGAGAGCAAGTTCCCACATGAGCTTTCAGGCGGTATGCAGCAGCGTGTTGGTTTGGCTCGCGCTTTTGCTATGGATACCGACATCCTACTAATGGATGAACCGTTCTCTGCGCTCGATCCTTTGATTCGCGCTCAGCTTCAAGATGAATTGATTCAACTGCAAGAGAAGCTCAACAAGACGATTTTGTTTGTGAGCCATGACTTAGATGAAGCGCTGAAAATCGGTAACAACATTGCCATTATGGAATCGGGCAAACTGATTCAACACGGCAAGCCTGAGCAAATCATCCTTGCTCCAGAAAATGAGTATGTGGCGGACTTTGTGGCTCACACTAATCCGCTCAACGTATTGAAAGGTCGTTCACTGATGCAAGCGAGCACCGAGCTTAAGCAGCAGAATGACCGCGTATTGGTGTGTGCAGATAAGCAGATTTGGGTCGAGCAAGAGCCGAAAGGCTTAACGCTAGTGGATTCCGATAAGTCGTTGGTGAATTGGGAAAGTGGTTCAACCACACTCGACGACATTGGCGAAAGCACGGTTGTTCAAGCCAATCCAGATATCAGCATGCGTGAGGCGATTGAACTAAAGCAACGCAGCAACCAGCCGATATTGCTAGTAGAAGAGAACAAGCTAGTGGGCGTATTGAGTGATAACGAGTTGTACGATGCGCTGCTTGGTAACTTTAAGTCCAAGCAAGTGGCGTAGGCCGATTACACTTTGGAACAATAAAGAGCCGCTATCATGGCTCTTTTTTGTTTGTGAAGCCTAAATACTTTAGTAAAACCACCTCGAGCCCAAATATTACAACAAGAGCGATACAAAACCATGTAAATGCCATTGAGGAGTCGACGCCAGGCATGCCTCCAATATTGATTCCTAGTAGGCCAGTTAAAAAGCTAGTAGGTAGGAAGATGGTAGCGACCAAGGTGAAGAGATAACTATTTTTGTTTGTCTTTTGATCCCGTAGGTGCCTAATTTCTTCTTGAAACAGCTCGACCTCTCCAAGAAAGAAATCGATGGTTTCATTAATTCGAATGATGTTGTTATGAGCAAACCGATACTGGTGTGGCCTTGTGGTCACTAATGGGACTTCAGACTCAATCAAATCTCGAATCGCGTATTGCTGTGGCCGTATGAATCGCTTTATTGAAATCAGTGCTTTTTGCGCTGAAATATGGTTATGAGTTGACTCATCACTTACGTCGAATTCGTTCAATGTATTCTCGATAAAATCCAAGTACGTATCAATCTTGCCGTTTAACCCATCAATAATATAGTTCAACAGGCTAGCAAGGCTTTGCGGTCCCTTCCTTTCCGCTAGAGCCTCTCTAATATCCATGATCGCTCGGGATGGTGTTTTACGTGTTGAGATGAGTGCGCCGTTGTAATAGAGAATTCGGATACTAAGCATGTCTTCTGGTGATGCGTTAGCGTTCATATTGACACCGCGCAAAATGAGCAAAAAGTTTTCTCCATCCAGTTGATGGAAAGAAGGGCGGCTCTCGTCTGCAAGCAAGTTATCTATCGTCGATCTTGGTATTGCGTTGAACTCTAGCCAGCCTCGGATAGCGAGGTGACCTCTTTCACAGTGATACCAATGATCAGCTTCTATGACTTCAGTTGAGTTCTCCTTTTTTATCGGTTTTTCACTCGAAAAGTCCCAATGTTCGATCATGAAACTCATAATTGCGTCCTTGTAATAGGAGGGAGAGGTAGTTTTTAATGCTCAGCTACGAGCAGCATATCACATGGAGGAGATTGTAATAGGCTATCTACGGTACTTCCCATCCAGTAACGAGATGCGCTGCTTCTTCGGCATGCACCAAGCACTAGCAGCGTTCCTTTGTGTATTTTCACTGCTTCAACAAGGGCGAAGTCAGGGTTTCCTCTGATGAAGGTTAAGGGAACCGAGTTGAGGTTTTTATCTTTGAGGAAGTCCAATACCCCTTCTTTCTGGCTTTGTAATATTTCTCGACTGAATTCTGTCAAATATTCCGCGACGTATTGGCAATAAACAAGCTTGAAACTTTGTGCCAGTGTGTCAGAAAGACGCAACCCTGCTTTGATGATTGCCCGATCTATAGTGCCGCTTTCGTCGTCCCTGTGTAATGGATCTATCGCTCCGAGCACTAGGGTTGATGTTGACCACGGCTTGTCAGTGAGTAAGAACAAGTTTTTGTTCTCGGTTATCAAAGCTGACATCAGCTCGTGCGATATATTGATACTCTTTGCGTCAACAAAGAGCGTGTTGTTATTATCTGACTCTCTGATCAGCTGTGAGATCCATTTCCGTCCGTCCAAATGTATAAAATCTAGCTCGTATTTTAAGTCTTCTTCTTTCGCTATAAGAGCAACTTTTTCAAGTACTTGTATAGTCCAATTTAAGTATCTATCGTTTGTACGCTTGGCATCTCGCGCTTTATCACTAATGAAATCAAAAAAGGTGTGATCTTCGCTTCTACGATAATCCTCTCCATAAATCTTGATAGGCGAATTTGTCTTAGAGGCGTAAACAAGAGTCTTTATCAGCACCTTTCTTGATGGAATAATTGAAGTTTTCAGAAGCAAGTCCACAGTCGGCATGAGCATCTCCTATTTATGTCTATGACTTTTACCGTTTCTACTGTATTCACAAATCAAACGTTTGAAGCGTGTATCGCGTGACTTGTTTTAGTTTAGGAGAGAAAGAGTAAGAGTGGTGCGGAAGGTGCATGAGGTTATCTTCTCGTAAGCGTTTGTAGGTAATCATCCTACATACACGATTAACGTGTTTTCTGCAGTGCCTTTAGCCTAGTTGAGTGTCAAACTCACTTAGGCAGATCTGTGGCTTCTCTTGTCCAAAAACTTGTTGGAATTTCTGTATTCGCTTCTCTTCCTTTTGGTGACGCTTTGGCCGCAGAATTTGTTATACAAGGTTTATCAAAACCACTGGAGAAGAACCTAGAATATTACCTCTTGCCATTAGCTGAAGTGCCGGCTGAAAACCTTTCTATTAGTCAACTCAACAAGCTGGTTAGGTCAGCGTTAAATCCTTATGGTTACTATCATTCCGAGCTCAATGTTAAGAGATCGGAAAATGATATCATCACGCTTGAGGTTGACGCAGGGGAGGTGATGTTGGTCAAAAAATCTAATATTGCTGTGTCGGGAGAAGCCAGTAACGATCAGGATTTCATCGAACTGATGAATCAAGCTCAACTTAAACAAGGGCAGCCGTTGCTTCATTCTGAGTACGATACGCTAAAGCGAAACTTGATTTCATTGGCTCAGCAAAAAGGTTACTTGGATGGACGTTTTATCGAATCGTCTTTGGAAGTCATTCCAAGTGTGAATCAAGCCCATGTAAATCTGCATTTCTCTAGTGGTTCTCGTTACCAATTTGGAGAGCTGTCTGTCCTTACGTCGGGTATCGAAACGGCACGAATAGAAGCGATGAGAACATTTGAAAGGGGCGACGATTTTGACACTTTGAAATTGAGTCAATATCAGGCCGACCTCTCCAATACTGATTGGTTTCGCAGTGTGATTGTGAAAGCGGATTTCGAGGAGATATCCGATGGTCATAAGGTGCCGATAGAAGTGCTCGCAGAGCCGAATTCACGCAATATTGTGCAAGTCGGTGGAGGATATTCGACAGACTTGGGATTACGCGCTTCGCTGAACTGGACCAAGCCTTGGTACAACGCACGTGGACACGGTTTTGAGGCACAAGCGTACGTTTCCAAACCGGAACAATCGCTATTACTTGGTTATAAAATTCCCACACAAAATGTTCTAACGGATTACTACGGGATTCAGTTTGAATCTAAGCATGTCGATTATCGAGATACATCGAGTTTTTCTAATGATTTATCGTTTGAAAAGCACTGGCAGTTAGACAGTGATTGGCAAAGCACCATGCACGTTCGTTATTTGCAAGAAAGTTATCGACAAGCGTCGGAGAATAACGAATCACAGTTGTTATTACCGGGGGTGACATTTTCACTGCTTGATCGTAAGAACGATCAATTAGAAGTAAAGCACCGTCACGTCTACTCATTGGAATACTCAGACCCTAATTTTTTCTCCGATTCTCGTTTGCTGCGTATTGAGGGCAATAGTGTTCTGTCTTGGGACATTAGTGAAAAACACAAGTTTCACTTTCGTTCTAATGTTGGCATTAATGTCGCTGACACTTTGAGCGATATTCCATCCTCGTTACGCTTCTTTGCGGGAGGTGATGGCAATCTTCGTGGTTATGGTTATGAGTCTATCTCTCCGAGAGATGAAAATGGCGATTTAACGGGTGCTCGTTACATGTTTACTGCTGGGCTGGAATATCAATATCAGGTCTACCGCCAACTGTGGCTTGGGGCATTTTATGATGTTGGTGATGCCTTCAACGATAGGGTGGATTGGAAAAGCGGTACAGGGCTGAGTTTGATATGGAATTCAAAATACGTGCCTGTCAAAGTGGACTTTGCTTATGGTTTAGATGCTCCGCAAGGAGACCAATTCCGCGTTCACTTCTCACTAGGCACGCAGTTTTAGCGGGCATTAAAAAGGCTCTCATCCTTGCAGATAGAGAGCCTTTTTAAGTCTTGATTGTTTAGAGCTCGAACTCACCATTCAGTTTCTTGAATATCCAGTTAGGCGCCTTATGCCATCCACCATAGTTTGGATTCTTAGTATGGATCTCATTCATTGATTGCCATTGAGTTTGGCCTTGTCCATCTCGAGATACTCGCCAAAACAGTTCATCTTGTTGTCGATTTAAGTAGTGCATGACATGTTCTGCAAAGGCTTCGCTTTGGACCAACACACCAAATTCCACATTGAGGAAGTCCGATCTTGGGTCGAAGTTTGATGAGCCGATATAAGTCAGCCGACCATCGAGTATCACCGTCTTGTTGTGATAATAAGTATCCGCATGGAAGTAATGGTCATCATTTTTCGCTTGGTTTTTGTACTCAAGTATATGAACGCCCTTATCCAACAGGGTTTGGCGATGCTCCTCGTAATAAGCCGGAATAAAGCCAGAATCATTAGAAGCAGACGAGTTCGTCATTAACGTGATGTCCGCTTTTTGCTCCATCAAGGTATCAATAAAGGCAAATTCACCATCACTTGGTACCACGTAAGGCGTTGATATCACGGCTTTAGACGCAGTGGCTATTTGTTGCCAAACTTGGTGTTCTGCACGTTTTCTAAAGTAGGGTTTGTTGTTTTCTAACTTGTTTAATGAGTCGAAAACGGGGGTGACTTGCGCAGTGATGAAGTCGGGACTGGTCAGGTGTTTAACCTGTTTTTCAACTTCCGCCAGAATGATGCTTTTGTCTTTCTCACCTTTATTAAGCGCTTGAGTAAACGCGGAATAGTTTGGGGTAACTTTAACGATGTTTTCTATTGGCGTGACATGCTCGCTGTCCCAAAGTTGTTGGTAGTTCTGGTCGAACGTTCGAATAATGCTGCCTTTGAACAAGACATCCATATCAAAGAAGTTGGCTTTGCGGCTGTAACCAAAATAGTCGTCGCCAATGTTACGTCCACCTAGAATCATCCATTGATGGTCAACGTTGAAGTACTTCTCGTGCAGACGATTGTCCAAACGTTGTTGATGAGTAGAGAAGTTGACGGCGCGACCAATCCAACCTGACTTACGTGAATCAAACGGATTGAATAAACGAATTTGAATGTTGTCGTGAGCGCTGAGATCAGCAAGCCATTTCTCGTTAAAAACCAATAGATCATCGAGAGTGAGTCGAACTTGCACGCCTCGATCTGCTGCTTGTTTGAGTTCATTGAGTAGCATCAAACCAAGCGTGTCACTCTCCCAAGAAAAGTAAGTCATATCGATGCTTTGCTGAGCATTTCTAACCAGTTCAACGCGACGCGCAAAGGCTTCCGGAGCGTTAGGAATTAAGTAAACTTCGGCTTGATGCTGAGTAGTTTGCCAATTGGCTTCAAAATCCGGTTCAACTTGCGGGTAGGGCTGGGCACAGCCAACCAATAGTGCGCTGAAGATAAAGAGTAGCAGGGCACGAAGGGCGTTAGGAAACATGAGTAAACCTTCCTAATGATGTTCAAGGAATAAGGATGAAAAAAGCCAGTGAACTGGCTTTTAGGTATTTGGTAACGAGCTATTAGTGACTGAAGATAACGTTACATGTGACTCAGAATCAGCCCAAGTTCCTCGAGACCGTTGAGGCGACCTTGGCGCAGTTTTGGATCGATGCCTGAGTGATGAGCATTGTCCCAATCTTGTGTGGATTGAATACCGCCATCGTTATCGATCAGCAATACTCGGTCAGTCGCGCTGTTGTATTGGAAGTCTTCAAATAAACGTTCGCTAAACCACATACGAGAGAGTTCGTTCATCATTGCTTTGTCTTTGCTACCTGGGCGAACACTTGAACCATCAAGCTTTAATGTCTTGTTAAACACAAATGGTAATTCCGATGCATTACAAGCGCCGACAATACAACTGATGCTTTTGAGTAAATCGCCAACGTCGAGATCGCCATTTTCACCTTTGGTATTGTAAGTCCATACGTTGAATCCAGGTTTGTAGTCAAAGTAGTAGAAGCTTGGCGTTGCTCCTGTTGCTTCTTCAGTTGAAACTTTATGACGGTTTGGACCCGTGAAGAGCAAATCATGCAACGTGGTTTTGAATTGCTGCATGTTTTTCGCCGCGCCATTCAGTTCACTTTCATCGTTAGGGAAAAAGTCAGCCAGAGCAAGTAACTCCGTGGTTGAATCGGAGTTCCCCAAACCGAAAAACAACTTAGTCATCGCCTCATAAGCGGTGCTAGGCAGTAGTTCCAATAAGTCAGAAAGATCGAGTTCAATCGAAGCTGAATCGCTGAGTAATGAACGATATTCAGCGCGTAAACGGTTCAAGTTCGCATCCGATTCTAGCCACTCCACCATGTATTCGACGATTAAGGTTTCGTCACCACTTTCGATGATTTCTGGCGCTTCTTGGCTCAAAATATCAAAGATAGTTGGGATCAAAAATGTCAGGCTCGGCAGCATGCCCAGAGTATTGCTTTCTGCACTGTTTGAGCCAATTACCGTCGGTACGATCCATTCACTCTCAATCGCTTGTTCAGTAAAGTGATAGCCTGGTACTTCTTTCACTAGAAACGCTGGTGGGCGATGCTCGATGTAAGGCGCAAATGGCATCAACGTAGCTAATGGGCTTTTGTCTCGTGTGGGACTGATAACCGGAATATTCGCAGCGGTCAGTACCCAGCTCTTAAGACGTTGAATAGGATCAAGCATCTCGCTCTGTACCTTCATGACCTCGTCAAGTGGTAGCAACGCAAGATCTTCAACGCTTTGCTCTGGTCTTTGGCTCTTGGCTACATCGTAACTTTTATATTCAAAGCCGTAAGCGTTGCTTTGCATGATGGCACGTTGAAAGTGCTCACCTGCAATTGCAGCATCGCCTTTTGATTGCTGTAAAATTCCCACCGACATGGCACCCGCACCTTGACCCATGAGTGTCACGTTTTGCGGATTGCCGCCGAATGCCTCTATGTTTTGTTGAACCCATTCAAGCGCGTGTTTTTGATCGCCTAGGCCAAAGTTACCGCCCTCTGGGTTGTCCAAACCATCGACCCAAACACTGCCCAACAAGCCCAAGCGATAGTTAAAAGTAACAGCAATAAACGGGTTACCATCGTCAGCACCTTGTGCAACCACCATATCACCATGAATCAACGGTTCTGAGCCCGCGCCGTATTCAAAGTCACCGCCGTGAACAAAGACATAAACTGGCAAATCTGCGTACGCTTCTGTCCCTGTTGGTCGCCAAATGTTTAGGTTCAAACAATCTTCTGACTGCGTTTGTGTCGTGGTTTTTAATTGCGGACACGCATCACCGAACTGAGTCGCATCAATATCGCCTTCAAGTGGGGCCACAATGCTGTGCTGAAAGCGGTCTGCTTGCGCAAATTGGATACCTTTGAACGCCTCTACCGCTGCCAGTTTTTCATCCGCATCAAGAGGGGTGATGACAAGGGACTCTTTAGTGGCTTGAATGGTCGCATCACCAATTTCCAAAGAGATTTGCTCTGGCGGTAAGGGTTGTAATGGCTCCGGATCGTACGGAACGCTAGGTTTGCTTGAATCATCACTACAGGCAGCTAAGGCAAGAGCGATGGTAATGGCTAAAGTTGAGCGATTGAGTAAAGTCATTGTTATGTCCAAAAGTCATTTGGTGCGTACACCGAAAATGTTAAACGGCATCTAACAAGCGACGTCCTGACGCTTTGGTATTAATCCGTGAATGGTTGGATGGCTTGTTGTATTGATGGCTCAAATGGTAGGGCATCGGTGACTGTTTCAATAATCGCCTTTGTAGGATGCAGTCCTACCATCCAATGGCCTACCAATGTGTTGTTTCTAAGTGTGCTATTTCTTTGTGCGATTAGAAGCGATAACCCAAGTTCAAGGTTAGTGAGTCACGTGTTTCGCCTTTGTTGTAAAGCATGGTCAGGTTGTAGTTCTTACCGATTTGCTTATTGAAACCTGTCAGGAATGCCCATTCGTTAAGCTCGACACCGATGTCGTAATCGAACTCGATATCACCGGTTTTTACTCGGCCATCCATACGAGAGTCCAAGCCTTGATATTCAGCACCGACAAAGAACTGGGTACGGTAGTCGACCAACTGATAACCAAGCATCGGTTGAACGGTAACAATGCCGTCACCCCAATCATCCAAGCCTTTTAAACGTGTCTGAGAGTACGTGCCAGTCACAGAAGCAAAGAACTCTTTGTAACCAACCGAGAGTGTTGTACCGACACCGCGCAAATCGTATTCAAGGTGAATTGGCACGTTCAGTCGCCCGCGATTACATAGCGCAGACAAACCATCACAAAACTTGTCGCCTAAGCCCGGTAGACGATCATTCAGCTTGTCTTTTATATACTGGCCACCTTCACCTGTGTATCCCGCATCCACGTTAGCATCGACATTGATTTTGCCGACGTAACCAAACACGTTCCAAAAAGGAAGGATATTGACGTCACCACGAATGCTGAAACTCTCTGCGTTCACAATCCCGACGGTGTCTTCTGGGTCGAATAGGTCGTTTAGACGCACGCCATCAATAGTGAAGTCATTGAATGGGATGTTCATATCTTGGTTACGGTAAGCCATTGACACACCAAATGGCAGCGGTAAATCGATGCCTTGTCGACGCACCATATCGCCCATTAATGGGAAGATACGATCAAGTTTTACACTGGCTTCTTGCATGCGTGGGTCAGAAACTTCGTTCAAGCGTTTCTCATCCAACACTTGCACACCAATGTCATCCTCATAGATGGCAACAGGTTTAAGAGTGCTGACCATTTTCAGTGGTTTGTTTTTGCTTGAGCCAACAATTTCAGTGTGTTTGCTCGCAATCACAAGTTTGCCAGAATCCAGCTTTTGAAAGCGGATCTCTTGATGGTACGTATCCACCTTGTATTTGTGGTGTGTGAACGGCTTTTCGTTAGTGATGACCATGCGTTTTGGTTCACCGTTAACGAGCTCGATATCGACGCTTAAGAAACGGAAATAGGCGATGTCTTGTGGAAGCCCGTATTTTGAGTAATTGAAGCTGACAATGACATTACCGTTTTGATCTTCTTTTGCTCGTACCGATGAGGAGTCAAAGCTCTCTGCGTAATTACGCAGACGATATTCTGTGCGTGTGAAGGCTTCGATTTCATCGAGTACTTTTTCGTTCTTATCCAGCTCTTCAGGGTTGTACTTGATGCGTAGATCAATATTGCCCTTGCTGTCGGTGTTCTTTACAAGGAACACCGAAGAATCACGGACCTCGTTGCCGATTTGAACGGTTCGGTGAGCATGCTCTACCAAGTGCTCGCCTTGTACTAGAGAACTGATGGCCAGTTTTGGTAGATCATGGCTGATACCGTATTTGTCGAAGAGCTGGCGACCTTGTTCCATGACTTCGTTGTAAGTTGTCTCTTCTGCGGCGAAGCTAAAAGTGGGGGTAGTAAGCATTAGTGCGCTCGCTAGCACAGTAAGAGAAGATGTCTTGCTAGCGCGTATTTCAAAAAAACTCATGACGATTTCCACTCTGAATAGCCTCAAACCTTCGAGACTCAGACAGTTAATGTGTCACTGAACTTCTTGTTCAGTTAGATAGATGTGTTTGCTGTGATTGATGTTGTGAATGCCGTGTTTTTAATTGCATTTCGTAAATCAATGAGAGGATTTTATGGTGGGTAGAGAAATCCCGTTAATCGCTTTTGATGGATACTATCCTCGCTTTCAGGGTGAGGCAGGAATAGGGCAGTGAACAAAGCAAAAAGCCCCGCAGAGCAAAAGCAATGCGGGGCTTTAGTTTCAAGAACGGAGGTGACGCTTAGGGTGTAACGCGAACACGGAACAGATCGGTAAACAACTTGGCAATCATCAAAATGATCATAATGTTTACCAGCATCAGCAATGGCGTTTCAATTCGATACGCTGGGGTTAAGTTGAGCGCACCCGATGTCAAAACAACCAATAAGTTAATACCTAGAATTCTATGTACCATCAGTTTTGGTGTGGAAAAGACCTTCCAAATCACGATGATGTTAATGAAGTAGAACAAGGCAAGTTGCCGTAGCTCGGTCATCATTGGCATTAAGAAAATGTATTGCAGAAGGATTACCGTCCCCGTGCCTATTACTCCAAAAAAAGCATCCTTAATAATACTCGGAGGCATGGTAGGAACGAGTGATGAGAATACACCGGCCAGCATAGGGAAAATAAACCCTCCGGGCACAGGAAGGTAAATCCAGATCAGCAGCGACGTCACGAACATGGAGACACCTTGCAGTACCTTTCTGCTGTCTTCATTCAAATGCTGGATGAAGGTCCGATGCTCATGATGCCAGACAGTATTGTTATCTCCTTGAATGACAAAAGGGACGTCGCCAACAAACGATGTACTCGGCTTTTTAATATCAAAGCTTTGAAGTTGCTGTGCTAACGTCGGCCAATCGATCTCGTTACGTTGCGGCTTATCGGCTTGTTCTAGCAATCGGTCTTGGAGCTGTGCCATCTCATTTAAACGCGCGCGCCATAGCTGACGATGCTCTTTTAAACGGTAGCTACCAGTAAGCGGTAAACCGAGCAATTGGAACATTTTTTCTATGTTGGCAGTATTGGTTTCCACTGCTTCGATATCAATGTGGTGAGGGTTATTCATGGCACTAAGCATCACCTCACGGCTTATCTCAAAACGCTGAATGAAGTTTTGTTCCGTGTTTACTGGCCACACTAAGCGATACACCACCGAGAAGGTGATCACGCCAAGAATCGTCTCCTGCATACGAAGGACGGCGAAGTGGAACGTTGCTTGATTGTCAAAGCCACCCATGCAGGCGACGATCGAACACACAGCAAAACCGATGGTAAACACATAACCATACTTTTCGTCGCTCGACATGAAAATGCACACACCCAAAAACAAGGTGAAGAAGGTGAGGAACAAAAAGCGGTCTTGAGAAAACATCGCAATAAGAAAAAAGGCATAACCGATGCCCAATAAGGTTCCCAGCAATCGGTTATTACCTTTGTTTATCGAGTGTGCGAAGCTTTCGTTCAATGCCATCACCGCGACCGCAATTGCCGCCCAATAAGGTTTCTCCCATTGAAACCATAGGGCAAGGCAGATCGCGATAACGATAGAGAGTGCAGCTTTGATGGCTTCTTTGGTAGAGGCGCTGAACATAACAATCACCGAATTATTTAATGATTTTGATAGAAGCCGTCATACCCACGCGAAGTTGTAGATCGTCTGGCAGTTCATCCAGTTTTACTTTGATGGGAATACGTTGAGCCAAACGAATCCACTGGAAGTTCGGATTGACATTTGGCAGGAGGTCGTTGCCTGTGCTGCCATCTTGCTTTGCAATACCGTAGCCGATGCTTTTGATTTCACCTTTTAGTTGCACATCGTTGTGCATCATCAAGGTTACGTAAGCGGTATCTTCAGGATTGACGCCTACCAGATCTGTCTCTTTGAAGTAACCCTCTATCCAGAAGCTGTCTTCATCAATTAAGGCAACGACCGGAGAGTTGGCGACCACTTGAGAACCGACACGTAAGTTCAAATTAGTGATGTAACCATTCGTTGGAGCATAAACTTTGGTGTAATCAAGGTTCAGTTTTGCTTCCTCTACATTGGCTTTCGCAAGTTCCACGTTGGCAACCGCCGTTTCTACCGCATTGTTTAGATTGTTCAATGTCAGTACAGGTACAGCTCCAGGTGTGCGCTTTTCTAACTTAAGTGCGCGTTGCTCTTCGTTTTTTGCTTTTGCTAACAGAGCGACCGCTTGCTTTTGAGTCGCCAACGCTTTGTGGTATGCCGCTTTATAGATGCTAGGGTCGATCTCAAACAGTAAATCGCCTTGTTTCACTTGCGAGTTGTCTTCGACATACACGTTAATAACTTGTCCTGTCACACGCGGTGTGATTGAGACAATGTATGCACTGACTTGACCGTCTCGTGTCCAAGGGCTGCTTGAGTACGACTGGTAATAGCTGAAAATCACACTGCCAGCGGCACAAAGCAGTAGCAATGTGATGAGATAACGTTTAATCACGGGGTTTGCCTCAAAAGATGGTAATGAATCGACCAATAACGCCAGTAAAAATCACAATTAGACTCAGCTCTGCGAGTGCAGGAAATGCAATGTATTTGTGGATACCTAGTTTTGTAGCAACGGTTCCGACCAAAATGGTGAGCATGTAAGCCAATGCAATAACCAGCAACAAGGGTGGGAAGTAAACTTCGCCCCACACAAGTTCATGTGGCATTGAGTTCATGGTGTTGTTCTCTATTAACTTGATGAATGGAAAGATAAGGCAAATGATGGCATCCGTGATAATCGCTTTTGGAGGATCTAATCCATCAAACGAAAGGTGCTATGCGCTATATAGAGGTAATGATGCAACCAAATCGTTTTTTGGAGAGCGAAAACAAAAATAAAATTATTTTGCGATTTATCTGGTGCCTATTGCAGAACACTAAGTTATTAAATTTTCGACAATTATTTTTCAATGTTTGCGTTTGAATATGCGAAGTGATGGTTTCATCCTTCAAATGGGATTACGAGTTGTGAGTTTTTGTTCTTAATATTCGCTTCGAAGCAAACGAGATGCTTTTTAAATTAAATAATCCAACAAATATGAGTGACAGATTATTCGTTAGATTATTTGAGTTTTATATTTATTAATAAGAGTAAAATTGTCATGGAAATTATTTCTAACCTTTTTGACATGGCACCATTTGTTGCTCTCTTTATTACGCTCTCTCTCGGTTATATGGTTGGTAAAATTACCATTGGTCGATTTGTTCTTGGCGGTGTTGCCGGAACATTATTAATGGGTGTAATTATTGGGCAATTTGGTGTTCATATTGATCCCGGCGTAAAAAGCATTTTCTTTGCGCTCTTTATTTACGCAGTAGGGTATCAAGGTGGTGCGCAGTTCTTCAAAGCATTGAACTTTAGAACCATCAACATTCTACTTTCTGCCGTGGTTATGACGGTTTCAGGTCTGCTTTGTGTGTTAGCGGCAGCTTGGATGTTTGATCTAGACAGAGGTACGGCAGCAGGTCTTGCAGCTGGTGGTTTGACTCAATCGGCAATCATCGGTACAGCGGGTGATGCGATCGCACGTCTTGGTGGTGTGACAGAAGAAGCGAAACACCTAATGCAGACCAACGTCGCAGTAGGCTACGCAGTTACGTACATCTTTGGTTCGCTGGGTCCAATTCTTATGGTGACATGGGTATTCCCAACACTGATGAAGTGGGATATCCGAGCAGAAGCGATTGCTCTAGAAGAGAAAAACTCAAACGGTAAGCGCGATCTTGCGCCGGGTGAATTCAACGCAGTAACCGCGCTGGTTACACGAGCATTTAAAGTGAGCAAAGATGGCGGGCTAGCAGGCAAAACCCTAGCTCAGTTAAACCAACACGCTCTAGCTGCTTGTATTGAATTGATTCAACGTGATGGCAAAGTGCTAGAAGTGGACAAATTCACAGCACTGAAAGAAGGGGATGTCATTGTTGTAACAGGTCGTCGTAATGCGGTACATCAGCTGCAGGATGGTTTGGCTGACAACGAGATTGCACTTCCAGAAGGCTATGAAGTTATAGAAGAAAACCGTCAACTGATCGCAGACAACCGCAAACTGATTGGTAAGTCGCTGCAAGAGATCAAAGAGGCTTCGAACCAAGGTTCAATGCGCGGTATTTATGTGACGGATTACATTCGTGAAGGCAACTCTATCGAAATGACGCCGGATCTTGTGGTGAAGAAAAACGACGTCATCCAGCTTACAGGTACAGCAAAAGACATTAATCGCGTTGAGAAAAACATCGGTCAACGCATGGGCTCTGCAACCATGACGGACTTTATTGTGCTTGGTATGGGTATGGTGCTTGGTCTATTGATTGGTCTCATCAGCTTTAAGATTGCAGGTATTCCCGTCACCATCGGTTCTGGTGCAGGTTGTTTGATCTCAGGTTTGATCGTCGGTTGGTTGCGTAGCCGCAATCCCCACGTTGCTCAGTTCCCAGAAGGTGCGGCGAACTTCATTCGAGATTTCGGTTTGGCAGCATTTGTAGGCATTGTTGGCCTAGAGGCAGGCCCTCAAGCGGTCGACACCATCAAAGAACACGGCATGTCTCTGTTGTTCCTTGGTATGGCTGTGACCATTATTCCTCAGTTTATTTCGTTCTTCTTCTCATACTTTGTATTGAAGATTAAGAATCCAGTTGAAGCGCTAGGTTGTGTCACAGGTGGACGAAGTGCAAACCCAGCATTCGCGGCTTTAATGGAAAAAACAGGCAACGCAACGCCAGTATTCTCATTCACCGTGACTTATGCAGTGGCTAATGTACTGCTTACCCTATGGGGTCCAATTATTGTCGGCATTATTACTTTAAACGCAGGCATGTAATTTAAATAAATTCGAACACGCTTATCGCCTAATTAAATAGGCGATAGGGGAAGTATTCTCAAAATTTAAGTAAATAATAGATTCAGGTAAATATTATGACTACGCAAAACACAACAATTGATTTTTCAAAATTTGCAGATTTAAGCCCATTTGAATTAAAAGATAAACTAATTGAAGTGGCACAAACTGTTCCTGACCGCGCCTTATTAGATGCTGGTCGTGGTAACCCTAACTTTCTAGCGACGCTACCACGTAAAGCGTTCATTCGTTTGGGTGAATTCGCAGTATTGGAAGCTGAGCGCACATACTCATACCTAGATGGTGGCTTCGGTGGCATTCCTGATGGTGTGGGCATTGTTGAGCGCTTCGACACGTTTGCAAGCAACAACAAACAAGACAAAGGCGTGCAGTTCTTGGAAAAGTCGCTGAGCTACGCAAAAGACCGTTTGGGTCTAGAGAAACAAGCTTTCTTGAAAGAACTGGTTAACGCATACCTTGCATGTAACTACCCTGTGCCACCACGTATGTTGACGAACATCGAAACCGTTGTGAAGCAATACATTGCAGAAGAAATGTACGGCCCAATGCCAATGACAACAGACTTCGATCTGTTTGCAACTGAAGGCGGTACAGCGTCTATGACGTACACCTTCCAAACTATGTTCAACAACGGTCTATTGAAGAAAGGCGACAAGGTTGCGCTAATCACTCCAATCTTTACGCCGTACCTAGAGATCCCAGAGCTTAGTGAATACGAACTGGAAATCGTTGAGCTACGTCTGGATGAGACAACATGGCAACTGCCTATGTCTGAAATCGAAAAGCTTGCAGATACAGACATCAAACTGCTTTGTGTCGTGAACCCAGCAAACCCAGCGTCTGTGAAGTTCTCGGACGAGACTCTGGATAACCTATCAAACTTCGTGAACAACGAACGTAGCGACCTGTTCATTGTGACTGACGATGTATACGGCACATTTGCGGACGACTTTGTCTCACTGTTCGCGAAACTGCCATACAACACGCTTTGTGTTTACTCGTTCTCTAAGTACTTCGGTGCAACAGGCTGGCGTTTAGGCTCGATTGCAATTCAACACAACAACGTGTTTGACGATGCAATGCGCAGCCTTCCTGAAGCGCGTCAACTTGAGTTGGACGATCGTTACAAAACACTGACTCCGGAACCTCGTGAGATTAAGTTTATTGACCGTATCGTAGCAGACAGCCGCAGCGTAGCGCTTAACCACACAGCAGGTTTGTCTCTTCCTCAACAAGTTCAAATGGCGTTGTTCTCATTGAACTGCTTGATGGACTCAGAACAAAACTACAAAGAAGCATGTAAACGCATCATCCGTGAGCGTTACAAAACTCTGTACAAAAACATGGGTGTAGAAATTGAAGAAAACAAAGATCGTGTGGACTACTACACACTGCTTGAGCTCGACACTTTGGGCGGCAAATTGTACGGACCAGCCTTCGTTGAATGGTTCAAAGCGAGCGAGAAGGGCAAAGACTTCCTGTTCCGCCTTGCACATGAAACCGGCGTTATCCTACTTCCAGGCAAAGGCTTCGATGTAGTGCACGCATCAGTTCGAGTTTCGTTAGCAAACCTTACTCACCACGAATACGAGCTTATCGGTCGTGCAACACGCAAAGTGTTGGATGAGTACTTTGCTGAGTTCCAAGGCTAATTAATCCAGCCTGATTAAGAATAGGCCTCGGCGTTGTCGAGGCTATTCCGACCAAATAAGCACAGTGCGCGGCATTGTGTTTATTTAGTCGCCAAGCTAACAAACTTCCCAATTAAGAGTGACTTATGAAAAGCATTATTTCTATTCAATCTCATGTGGTTTATGGCCACGCCGGAAACAGTTCTGCAGTCTTCCCAATGCAGAGAATGGGGCTTGAAGTCTGGCCAATCCACACGGTTCAGTTCTCAAATCATACGCAATACCAACAAGGCTGGACGGGACAACGATTCGGCTCTGACGATATTCGTTCATTAATGCGCGGTTTGGACAATATTGAAAAGCTCAGTGAATGCGGTGCGGTACTGTCCGGTTATCAAGGCAGCGCAGAGCAATGCCGCGCCGTCGCTGAAGCCGTCAGTTTAGTTAAATCGCGTAACCACAGCGCGCTTTACGTGTGCGACCCAGTGATGGGTGATCCAGATAAAGGCTGTATTGTAGAGGACGGCGTCAAAGAAGCGATCAGCCATAGTTTGTTGCCCATCGCTGATGTGATTGTTCCAAACCAGTTTGAACTGAGTGAGCTAACGGGCGTGAAAATTGACTCCCTTTATGATGCGGTCACTGCATGCAAAAAAGCCCTAGAGCTGGGACCAAAAATGGTATTGGTGAAACACCTGCATGCGCTAACAGATGATGCCTTCAGTATGATCTTAGCGACACCAAAAGCGTGTTATTTAGCTCAACGCCCAAGTATTGATTTTGACCAGCAACCCGTGGGCGTTGGGGATTTGATTTCTGCAATTTTCACTTCTTGTTTGGTGAAGAAGATGTCTCCTGTCGCAGCATTTCGTCATGCTCACAATGCGGTTTATGGCGTATTAGAGATCACCAAAGGCTATGGCACATGGGAACTGCAGACGATCAACGGCCAATACGAATTTGTCGAGCCGACGCATGAGTTTAATGTCGTGAAAATCGCCTAGTGCTACGGCGCAGATGGATACGTAAAGTGATGATTAGAAGCTAAGCGCGACGTTATGAAATCTGTGCGTCATTGCATTGATGGATAGCGTCCTACATCTGCGATTACAGCGTTTTGATGCGCTTAGATATAGTACTTCCACACAACGAAACGGACTTCATTTTGACCCAATTAACTTCAAACTGAGTCTCTGGTCATACGCCAGAGAACATTAAATGAGACTGACTATGAATCGTTTAATTTCCTCTGGTGTAACGATAGCACTCTCGCTCTTGGTAGCGGCTTGTAGTTCACCCCATACGCTGGATGTCCGTGTTTCTCCAAGCAACTACAAAGACGTTGAAATCGCAAATTCAACACCGAAAGAGCCGCTTCGAATGTGGGCCAATGAAGCGCCTGATTTCCTTTATTCGGCACACAATCAAACCACACCAATCAAAGTAGAAGGTGAACAGCTCAATATTTTGGCCTTATCGGGTGGTGGCGTAAACGGTGCGTATGGTGCTGGCGTTTTGATGGGCTTACAGGAAAAGGGTGAGCTGAAAGACTACGCCATCATTACCGGCATCAGCGCAGGTGCGTTAATTGCGCCATTTGTTTTCATCGGTGGTGATGCAATGCCAAAGATGAAAGAGGTCATGCTCAACATCAACGACAAAAGCGTTCTGGGTAAAAAGAACTTTTTAAACACACTGTTTAAGGATGCGTTTACTGATGGCGAGAACCTTTATGACTTCATTGCGGATGCTTACCCTGAGCCAATGATTGAGGCGATGGCACAGCAACATCGCAATGGTAAACGCCTCTTTATCGGCAGTACCCATTTTGATTCAGGTGAATTAGTAATTTGGAACATCGGCGCGATTGCGAACAGCGACTTAGCGGACAAATCAGAATTGATCTACAAAGTGCTTGCCGCAAGTGCATCGATCCCTGGTGTTTTCCCTCCACAATTTATCGATGTTGAACATGATGGGGAGGCACTTGAAGAGTTACACGTAGATGGTGGTCTCGCAGCTCAGGTGTTCTTTAATCCGTCTAACTTCGACTATCAACAAATCTCAGAGGCTCTGGGGTTAGAAAAAGCACCTCAGCTGGATGTGATTCGTAATGGTGCTTTGAAAGCACCGTACCGACCACTAAAAGACAAAGGTTTGGACTTGGTATCGAAAAGCGTCTCAAGCCTTACGTTAGCGCAAACTCGTGGTGATCTGTATCGAATGAAATACATCAGTGAAATCAACGATATTGAGATGCAGTTTACTTATATCGACCAAGACTTCGGATACGCCAAAGTGACGAAAGACATGTTCGACCAACATTACTTGCTAACGATTTACGAATATGGATTCAAAAAAGCTACCCAAGGACAACTTTGGGTGACTGAACTCCCTTAACACAGGAAAAAAACACAATGAAAAAAGCCGTTCTAACGTTAATGATGCTTACTGCTTCTGCGACTGCATTTGCACAAAGTGGTGCTCACCTTGACCAGCAAAAAGTCGACAGCGACATGCAGCAACTGTCTGCCATTAAAGAAGAAGGTGCAGCCTTTATCATGATTGATGAGAACTCGAGTTACGTGGCAGTCGAGTACGTGGGTAAGTGGGAAGAGATCAACAACTATGTCTCACACAAAGAAGCAAAGCAACGCAAATTGGAAAAAGTGAACAAGCAGTTTGTGTATTCGCAAACTGGTGAGACGCTAGCGTCACTAGAACAGAAGATCGTTGACCACATTCAAGCTGACCAACCTAAGTATTTTAGTGTGGATGTTTACCGCGATTACCATGGTGACTCGGGTGAATTTAACTATTTGGCTCGCGTTGTTGAGTACAACTAAGATGGAAGAAACCTACTGACTTTAGTAGGTTTTTTTATGTCGTCGAGAAGGAATTCAAACGCAGCTTGTTACCGTTACCGAGTAGCAATTCTACTATCTTGTGATAATTTAATTAGATAACTCTAAAAAGTAAGCACAACCTATGAATTTTAGTTTTGAACAACTTCTCGCGTTCGTGACCGTTTATGAACAGCTTTCATTCAGTAAGGCGGCGGTCAAACTCAATAAGCACCGAACCACAATAGGGCAGGTGATCACCAATCTTGAAGACCAACTTGCGGTTAACTTGTTTGAACGAGTCGGGCGATCGGTAGAGCCAACAGAAGATGGTCACCATCTGTACCACTATGCTAAACAAACCATCGAACAGGCTCGTACTTTCGATAAAGTCGCACTGAGTCTTTCTTACGGTGGATTAGAAAGCGTTAACATCGCCTATTCTAGTGTGATTCCGCATCGTGCTTTGGTTGAAATTCGCCAGCAATTATTACGTGACTTTCCGTTAATGCGAGTGAACTTCTTTGTCCGGAATAAACAGGACATCAAAAAAGGATCGCTAGTGGTGAGTTCCACTTCGGTATCGTGAATGTTCATGATAGTCAGGCGATGCACAGTTTTGATGCCACCTTCCTTGGGCATTTCGAGTTTTTCCCTTTTGCACAAAAAGGTGGAGAGCTGTCTAAGTTGAAGAAAGATGAAGTCTTAACCGCATTGAAAAGCAGCAAGCAATTTGTCTTACGCTCATTTATCGAAGAAGGCATGGCGGAGAAGATCATCGTTAGCTCTGATAACGAAGAAGTCGATCAGCTTGCCCTCGTGATAAAAATGGTCGAAGCGGGCTTGGGCTGGGCGCTACTGCCTAAAACCTTTGCTAACACTGAGTTTGCCAACCATTCGATTGAACCTGTCGAATCTGCCGAGATGCTTGAAGGGTTCAAGTTTGGTTTTGCGCTTTGGTGTCCGCATTCCAAACAGATTGGTGATATCAAGCAATCGCTAATGACCGTGATAAATAACTATCGTCAGCGATTCGAAGACAGCCTTCGTCGCTGATTCCAAAGGCTCATTTCATTCCAACAAGGTTCATTTCGAGCCTTGTTTTCGTTTTATCCGACTCAAAATATCCGTCTTCAAATTTTGAAGGATCACACCCTCTATACGAGAGTATGGGATATCACTATTTTGCCTTAATCTAGCCTTGCGAATGGGGTCACCCAGAGCAAAAAGTGTTTTATCTATATGTCTGCTGCACGGATGCAGAATTTTCAGCCGGGTCGTTACTGCCCGGCTTTTTTTATCTGAGGATTTTTTATGAATCGCCAACGCCAAGGTGCGTTACTTTCTACATCCGTCTTATTGGCATTTCCATCTTTCGCCTCATTTTATGACCCAATTGACGGACAATTTGATATGGGGCATTACATCGCAGAAAACGCCCACGGATTTTTGCCTATTCCCATTTTGATTACTGAACCTGCCGTTGGTTATGGTGGTGGCGTTGCAGGGCTGTTTCTCCATGAAACCGAAGAAGAGAAAAACAAGCGCAAGCAAGCGGCACTAGAAGCGATTGATGGTGGTGCACAACTTGTTCCTGCTGCAATGACCGTTGCCGGCGCTTTAGGGACAGAAAATGGCACATGGTTTGTCTTTGGAGGACACCGTCATTCATGGCTCAATGACCGCGTTCGTTATATCGGTGTTGGTGGCTTTGGGGTTGCAAATCTGGACTTGTATAAACAGTTATCGTTTGGCCCAATTCAAAAAGACTTAAGATTTGGCACCACCACCTCGGTTGCCGCGCTCTCACAAAAGGTGCAAGTGCGCATTGCAGACACGCCTATCATGGTTGGCGTAAAACAGTTATTGGCAAAGTCTAAGGTTGAGTCGGACAACCAACTCGTTGAAACCATAATGGAACTGACATTAGGGGACGAGAATTTCACATCGGGTTTGGGATTAGAGCTGGAATACGACACCAGAGATAACCTCTTTTTTCCAACCAAAGGCGCTAGGATCAGTGCCGATTATATGTTCTACGATGATGTCATCGGCAGTGATTACAACTATCGTAATCTCAACCTCGAAGGGGAAGGCTTCATTCCTTTGGCTGAGAAATGGACACTTGGTTTAGCAGGAAACTATCAGCGCTTCGAACAAGATGACCTATTTGTATCTCCAACGGCAAAGCCTTATGTATCGCTACGCGGTGTCTCCTCTTACCGTTATCAAGGGGATGAAATCGAAACGCTACAAGGTCAACTCACTTACAGCATTACTCACCGTTGGAAAGTCTCTGCTTTTTATGGCGAAGGCAAAGCGATTCAAAAAGAGTCTGAAGAAAAGGAAAACAAAGTAAAAGCGGGTGGCTTCGGCTTTCGTTATCAGATTGCTCGCCGCTATGGATTACATTTAGGAATGGACTACGCGATAAGCGATGAAGAAAGCGCAATCTACGTCAATGTAGGCAGTGGATTTTAGACAAAAAAAGAGCCGTACTCTTAGACTGAGAAACTAAGAAGTACGGCTCTTTCAATTTGAACAATGATTTAGATAGCTAAGCTCTAGGCTAAGAACCAAGGAGCTAGGAGACGATACTCGTTATAGAGTAGTAATTACGTCATCCATGTTTAGACGCGCTTTTGGTAGACCGTGGTTGTAGTCTTCGCCGTCTTTGTGGTAGCCGATTGCTAGTGCAACTTCACATACGTGACCGTCTAGTTCTGCTTTGAACTCTTCGCCGATCAGTGTTGGGTCAACACCTTCCATTGGAGTAGAGTCGATACCTAGACGCGCTAGTGTGTGCAGTAGGTTACCAAGTGCGATGTAAACTTGCGCTTTAGTCCAGCCGCCGTTGTAGCCGTTCTCATCTGTGTTTGCTTCAGCAAATGCGTATGCACCCATGAACATGTCGTACATGTCTGCTGGTAGGTGACCAGAAGTTACTTCAGCATCAACGCGCTTCGCGAATTTCTCTTTAGTGAATTTTGGATCGTACGCTAGCAGAATAGTGTGAGATGCTGCTTTAGCGTGCGGTTGGTTGAACTGGTGCATGTTAGCAAACGTGTCGTGGAAACGCTGTTTCGCTTCGTCGCTCTCAATTACGATGAATTTCCAAGGCTGAGAGTTGATAGAAGACGCAGATAGGCGGATTGCTTCTTTGATGATTGCCATATCTTCTTGAGAGATGCGTTTCTCTTCGTCGTATTTTTTAGCTGTGTAACGGTTGTTTAGGTCTGTAATGATTTGATGAGACACGTTTATATCCTCTTAATATTATTAGACAAATGAGGATGCGCTTAGCATCGACAACCATGCGTACCTCGAAAGTGAGTCCATAATATCGACTTTTATCGAATTGATAATACGTGTTTCGTTTAAATCACTTTCTATTTTTTATTGAAAATCGAATTTGAACGTCTAAAAGGCAGGTTGGCATTCTCCGTACGCCGACGTTCAGAAACCGCAGAAACCACCAACGAGCTTGGTAGGATTATCAAATTACATTCATAATAAAAATAGATAAGTTGGTTGGAGGCTAGGGTATGAACGTAATCGAGGTATTTAATGACAGCTACGAACGTTGCGTAATCCATGAGGACTTCTTTGATTTGTTCTATGAGAACTTTTGGTCGAAAGGTGAAAACTTCAGACAAAAGTTCGATGGCGTAGACATGAAGAAGCAAATCCGGATGCTTAAAGGATCTATCGTGTTTGTGATGATGGCAGCCACTTCAACAGACGCTCGTGACATGATGCGTAAATACGGCAATAAGCACGGGCATAACAATATTGGCGTCGCCCCTGAAGACATTGATGTCTGGTTTGAAAGCCTGTTAGAAACCGTCGCCCAATGTGATCCTGATTTTGATGAAAGGGTGGAGTACGCGTGGCGGCACTGCTTTGAAACTGGATTAGCAATTATGAAGAAAGAGTGTACCGACGCATAAGTTCAATCAATGTTGAATTCGTAAAGGGAGTAGCAAACGACTACTCCCTCTTTCCTTTTTTCTACTGGCCTCTATAGCGGCTACTAGGCTTACTCTTTCCCTTCTTCCGACTCTCCCTGATTCTTCTTCACTGCTTTGGCGATATCGGATACCGCTTCGACGAGATTAATCGGCATCGGGAAGATAATGGTTGATGTCTTGTCTGTGGTGATTTCAGTGAGCGTCTGCATGTATCGAAGCTGTAAGGCGTTAGGTGCTTCGTTAAGCATTTCTGCCGCTTCTTTTAGCTTGTTGGAAGCTTCCAACTCACCAGTTGCATGGATGATCTTCGCGCGGCGGTTACGTTCGGCTTCGGCTTGGCGGGCAAGGGCACGTACCATGCTGTCGTTAAGGTCGACATGTTTCACTTCAACCGTTGCTATCTTGATACCCCAATCGTCAGTTTGCTGGTCGAGGATGGATTGCAGATCTTTATTGAGGCGTTCACGTTCAGAAAGCAACTCATCCAGTTCATGCTGACCAAGTACCGAACGTAACGTTGTCTGTGCTAACTGGCTGGTGGCATCGCTGTAGCTTTCAATATTGTTGATTGCCATTTGTGGGTCCACAACTCGGAAGTAAACCACGGCATTGACTCTGACCGATACGTTGTCACGGGTGATCAAATCTTGAGTCGGAACATCCAAAACAATGGTACGTAAATCGACCCGAACCATTTGTTGAATGAACGGAATTAAGATGATCAAGCCCGGTCCTTTTACTTCTTGGAAGCGACCGAGGAAGAACACCACGCCACGCTCGTACTCACGCAGCACCTTGAACATTTGCGTTGCCAGTGCAACCAATAAAACAATGATAACGGCAACAGTGTAGAGCATCATAAGCGCCTCCTATTCCTTAGGGCGGTCACTGGGTTTCACGGTTAGGGTCAACCCTTTTATGGTTACCACGGTGACGTGGTCTCCTTGTTTGAGCTGTGCGTCAGCTTTGGCTTGCCACAAAGCACCATCCAGCTGGACAAGCCCAGTTCCATCAACAAAATCATCACTTACAACAGCGAGTTTGCCCGGGTAGGTTTCTAGTCCGGTGGTGGCTTTTTTACTGCGAATTTTAAGAAGCAAGCCAACGGTAATCACAATTAATCCGGCAGAGAAAACAGCGATACCAATGATTAGTGGCAGAGCGATTTGGAAGCCGGGGATGTCGCTGTCCATTAGGAAGATGGAGCCGAGAACAAACGCAACGACGCCACCTAAGCCGAGTATGCCAAAGCTCGGGTTAAAGGCTTCAGCAATCATCAGAGCAATACCGAGCAGCAGTAACCCTAAACCAACGTAATTCACAGGCATCATTTGTAGGGCATACATGGCGAGCAACAAGCATATCCCACCGAGCACACCTGGCAAGCCAATGCCAGGGTTATAGAACTCTAATAACAGTCCGTAAATACCAATCAGCATCAAGATGTAAGCCACGTTGGGGTTGGTAATTACCGCCAACATTTCTGCACGCCAGTCTGGGACACGTTCCACCCACGTTGGGTTATCTAACGCCAGCTTATACGGCTTGCCGTTCACTTTGATCTCTGTGCCATTGATGGTTGTGACCAAGTCTTCGGGCGAGTTAGCAATGTAATCAATAACGTTTAACTCTAGCGCTTCTGAAGCGTCTATGTTTGCAGCTTCGCTGACGGCTTTCTCTGCCCACTCTGCGTTTCTGCCATGCAAGCGAGCCAAACCTTTGATATATGCTCTGGCGTCATTAATGACTTTCTTTTCCATTGCGGTTTTGGCGGGTACTTTATCGGAGTTTTTACCTGATGATTCATCCTTCGATTCGTCATTGTCTTTGTCGTCGGCACTAGAAGGTTGCTGTGGTGCACCTCCAAGTGAAACAGGCGTAGCTGAGCCTAAATTAGTGGCTTCTGCCATCGCAGCGACATGACTAGCCAGCAGAATGTAGGTACCTGCGCTGGCTGCCCGAGAGCCTGACGGACCAACCCAAGTTGCAATGGGTACTGAAGAGGTTGTGATGGCGTGAATGATGTCTCTCATTGAGCTATCAAGTCCGCCGGGGGTATCCATTTTTAGAATGATGAGGTCGACGCCGTTTTGCTGAGCCTCTTCAATCTCTCGAGACAGATAATCACTCAGAGCAGGACCAATCGCGCCTTTGACTGGCAATACCCAAACGGTGCTCGCTAGCGCTTGGCTGGCAAACAAGAGTAGGGGAAGAAGCCACAATCGTATCTGTTTCATACAGCCCTCCTTGTGTTACCACTGGGACTTATTGAAAACGCTATTTAAAGTATAGATACGCGTGGACAAGAGAATGGATTTATCCGTCGCCTCCAAATGTATAAGCAAATGTACAAGGGGGAGGTGCTTAGGCTGTGATGCACACTTTCTCACGTAATCTGGGTTTTCATGCGTTGTGGTTCGTAAGAAAACCAGTAAACTGCGAGGAATCAACGACACTCTGACAAGAAGATAAGTGGGAAGTTATGATGTTAATTGCGATTCGATTGGTGAAGCTTGCCGTTATCTGTGCAGTGTTCTTCACTATCTACGATTTGATTGCGTTCGGTGAGGTGACTTGGATTAACCGTTTCTTCAACCTGTAATCCGAAATAAAAGGGGCATCGTGCCCCTTTTTGCTGTCTAGTTTGCCAGTTCTGGTTGCGTAGGTGGAGTGGTCACCACAGACATCTGTTGACATCGATCTTGAGCCAGAAAAAGAAACTTGTCGTAGCCGCTCTTCTCAAGCTCTTCACTAGAAACCAATTGCTTCACAATGTTATCGCAGCGCTTGATCAGTAGCTCAACCTCTAATGACGATTTGTTGCTCGGAAAAGCTCGTGTCAGCACTTTGATGATGTTAATACACACGGTTCTTAGCAGTGGACAACGAGCTTGAAGCTCAATTAAGGCATCGATCAGAGTTTGGTAATCTTGCTCGGCTGCACGAATCTTTTTGTACTGTTCTTGCATCCAAGCTTGGCGCTCCGCGTTGTCGGTTTCTAAAGAGCGACCAAGGGCAATTTTACTCGATAGAATCGTATCGCTTGAGTCGGTTTGTAGATTTTCAAAACACCAAGTGATGGCTTGAGAGAACTCAGATTCGAAGTTCATCTCATGCAATAACCAAGCGAGATGAAACTGCGCATAAAAGTGAGCGAAAGGCTTACGACGATACAAATCACTGAGCACTTTAAACGCTGCAACGTACTGGTTTTCCTCAATCGCAATGTGTGCGGCAATCAAATCCAACTCGTCTTTAATTGCCTTGTTTTCAGGACCATTAGTGATGGATTTAAACAGGCTTTTTGCCTGAGCCAGCAAATCCTCACGACCTTCTAGCTTTCGCACACAATAAAGCAAAATTCGAATCAAGTTCAGCTTAGAGAAGGTGTTGTTGCGATAGGTATCTTTGTTGATCTCCATGTACGCGTGATAGTGCTGCAATGCTGAGTGATAATCGTGCTCTGCAAGGCACAAGTTAACGACCACCAGTTCACGTTCTGAATTGCCTTCAACCAAGCTGTTTGCTAGCTCTAAGTGTCTGATCGCACTTGGCACTTCACGGTTAAGCATGTTGAAGTTCGCCGCACATTCACGGACTTCAACATTGTTCGGAGACTCTTCTAGCAAGGTACGTACTAGGCGTTGTGCTTCGTCGTTTTCACCCAGAGAAACCAGCGTGTTTGCCAAGCCGATTTTTGCCCAGTTAACGTCTTTGCGTTCAATGACTTGTTCGTAGACGATTTTGGCTTCGTGATGCAGCTTTAGGCGCGTTAAGAAATCGGCACGGAACTTCTCAATAATGAAGAAGTATTCTGGGTGGAAGGGTGCTAACTCGTCGCACGCTTCTAAGCCTGCATGAGCATCGTTCTTCAACTCAGCTTCGTAGATGGCTTGTAAGGTATTTTTACGCTTTACTGCGCCTGAAATACGCTCTTTTAACGTGATTGAGTTAAAGGGCTTAAGTAGGTACTCGTCGGGCTTGAGCTCAATGATCGCACGTACGATAGTGGCAGAGCTTTCCCCTGTTACCAGAATAAACACCGTGTCATGGCTCAAGAGTTTGAGATGTTTTAACTCTTCAAAGAGTTGTTTACCGTTCATGCCGCGACCAAAGTTATAGTCACAAATGATCAGATCAATTCGCTCTTGATGGGCGATTGAAATCGCACCCTTAGCAAGACGAGCGGTGAAAATGCGTTTGTCAGAGAAACCCAGTTTGGTCAGCATGTTTCGTAATGTGAGCACTACGATAGGCGCATCATCGACAATGAGCACATTGTATTGTGAGAAAGATTTGGTATTCATTTCAAAGTGATTCATCAAACAAAATCTAAGCGGCGAGGGCAGACCATATGCCACTTAGATTGAATTAGAACAAAGCTTCCAGTTGCTCAAATGGAACAGGACGGCTGCGCACAAAACCTTGATACAGGTCGACGCCAATTTGACGAAGGTAGTAAAGCGTTTCGTGGTCTTCGACGCCTTCGGCTACCGACTTTAATCCCAGTGATTTTGCCAGTTGTAAGCTAGAGATGGTCAGTTGCTGGCTCTTAAAATTGGTCAGCGCATTTTTGATGAATTGGCGATCAATCTTCAATTCAGTGTACGGTAAAATCGCCAGTTGGCTGAGAGAAGAGTAACCCGTACCAAAATCATCAATCGCCAAACCGACACCTCTTAGGCGCAAGTTAGCTAAGTTGGCTAACGAAACCACGTCTGAATCGTAGACCTCATCTTCTGTCAGCTCTAGCGTCACTCGTTCTGGTGCGATCTGGTATTGGTCGCACAAACCGAAAAATCGTTCGCTCATCGGTTGTTTAAGCGTCTTTTGGTTCATGTTGACCGACAAACTCACGCTGGTGTTGAGTTTTGCCAAATCCCGTAAGGCGTTTTCCAGAACCAGCCAAAACAGTTTATCCAGCTCATTACGGGCTTGGATCTCACTTAAAAACTGAGCCGGAGCTAACACGCCGTGTTCTGGATGAAAGCAGCGCACCAACGCTTCTAGCCCAACCAAACGGTTATCGACTACGGAGTATTGCGGCTGGTAGTAGTTATGAAACCAACCTTGTTGGAACGCGGTATCGATGTCTGTTGTGTTCATCAGCACAGGCAGGGCAACGACTTGCTCTTCGATGGTGTACTGCTGGAAAGCCGTCAATATCTGGCTTAGCTGTTCACAGGAAATCGGTTTAGTGAGTGCGCGTACAAAGTCATAGCCTGCCGACAAACACATGTTGTAAGTGATTTCGACCACATCCTGATTCATTGCACTCAAAATCACGACGCCTTTTGGACGCGTTTCTTCCGACAGCGTGCACAGCAAGTCCACACCATTGATATCGGGTAGGTCGATGTCGCAGAACATCAAATCTACTTCTTGGTTGGTGCAGATTTCGCTGACCTCAGACCCACGATGTACGATGGTGATTGAGCCATTAAAAAGACGATTAAGCAGAATCTTGAGATTGGTTGCTTGTAGTCGGTCATCTTCAACAATCAAAATGTTCAATTAGTTGTTCTCACTCAAATCTAGCCATTGTTTTGTGGTGGCTATGATGGTTTCTAATTCGTTAAGTAAAGCCGTGCGCGCTTGCTGTTCTTGCTCTGTACCTATCAGCGCTTCACATTGTTGGGCACTGTGCTTCAATTGAGTCAAATTCAATGCGGCTGCAGAACCTTTAATTCGGTGCGCGACAGACTTAAGACTCTCTTCGCCTGAATGAATCAATGCGATGTCGTTACTCAGCGCTTCGCACACCACATGTGCCATTTCTGCTTTTTCTTCATGGTGATAGGCATCCAACCAATCGCTTTGAGTTTCGCTAGAGAAGGACATCGCCAAATACTGCTCACACAAGGCTTTAAGATCGTCCAAGTTATAGGGCTTGAACAAGACTGACTCCATGCCGTTTTGCTCCGCTTTCTCAATCACATTACGAGAGTTTTCTGCGGTACAACCCACGACGGGCAGTGAGGCAAATTCGCTGCTTGCTTTGAGTTTTTGTGTGAGCTGATAGCCATCCATATCCGGCATATGGCAATCACTAATAATCAAACTGATAGGCGCGAAAGCATCATCGTGTTGAGCCTGCTTCAACAACTCAATCGCCTCACTCCCACTAGCCGCTAATTGACAACACACTCCAAGCTTTTCAAACTGGCGCTTAAACAACAGTCGGTTAATGGCATCGTCATCAACCACTAAAACTCGACCTTGCCATTGGCAGGCTGTCGGTTGTGTCCAATGATTTGGCATCGTAGAACTTGTGTTCAGCTTTTGCTGAATAAGGTCAGGATAAACATTGGAGTAGTGCGGTTCTGGCTCAATGACATGATGCTTGAGTTCAAACTCATCGAGCGTTACCTGCCAAGTATTTAGCCAACGTTGTATCTGCTTGTCTTCGGTGTAAATCGGTCCCATTCCCGTTAGGTCGAGAGGTTGGCTGGTCATTGGCAAGCGCACGGTAATCTCTGTCCCTTTGCCTTGTTTACTGTTCACTTCTATCGTGCCGGTCATGATGTCGACCAGTTTTTTCACAATAGACATACCAAGACCTGTGCCACCAAAGCGACGGCTGATGCTCTTATCACCCTGCACAAATGGTTGGAATAGGGCATCCAATTGAGCCTTGTTCATGCCACATCCGGTGTCTTGCATGGAGAACACAAGCTCGTTGGCATAGACGTGAATGTTCACGCTGATCTTGCCTTTGTCTGTGAACTTAACGGCATTACTCAGTAGGTTGTTGATGATCTGGTTAACGCGCAGCCAGTCGAGATTCACCAAAGCATAAGGTGTCGGTTGCCAATTTACTTCAAACGCTAAAGCCTTTTGTTCTACTGCTTTTTCAAAGCTGCGCAAACTTGAGCCAAGCTCTTCGTAAACATTGCCACTGTGCACATCCAACTGAAGCTGGTTCGCATCCACTTTAGAGAAGTCGAGAATGTCGTTTACGTGCAACTGCAAACGCTCAGCCGACAACATCGCACTTTTCAGTAGTTCTTTGCTTTCCGGACGGTCGAGGTCTTGTTCCAATAGTTCCATCAGTCCGAGCATGGCAGCGATAGGGGTTCTCAGTTCATGGCTGATCACCGCAAGAAAGTGCTCTCGTGCCTCAATCGCTTGCATGGCTTTGAGGTTGGAAGCTTTCAATGCACACTCTTTCTTTTTCAGCTCGGTGATGTCATCAAACACCGTCATATGGAAGCGTGTCCCTTCTTCTGGATGAAGGAGAGACTGCCTTCTTACTCGGTAATGCTTTTTACCAAGAGAGCAGAGTGTGGTGACGATTTCATCCGGTACTGGGTAGTCCGTATCCTTGGTTAGCTTCAAAACCAATTCGCGTTGTTCATCTGTGATGTTGCTGTCGGTATTACATCGTTGCAGCATCGACAAGTACGGCTTGTTGGCTAAGATTTGTTGGTGGTTATCATCCGAGATCAAAATCTTATTAGGGATATGATCAAGCACTGAAGACAACCATCGGTTTTGTCGTTGACGTACTTTGGTCTCGTACTCTTTACGCTTGATTTTGCGTGTCAGATGCCCGGTTCTCAGAATGTAAATCAACACGGCAACCAACAGCACACAGACACCGACTAGCGCCCAAATCACCACGATTTCTTTGTCGACACCATAGTGGACGGTGACTTTGTCATGACGCTCCATGAGCTGCTTTAACTCGGCGTCTGTGGTGATTTTCAACACGGTGTTCAGTACGCGGCGTAAGAACTCGGAGTCTTTTCTTAGCTCCATGCCCAGTCTTATTTTGAGCTGAATACCCGTTGGAGGTGTAACCGCTTCAAACGTCTTGCCTTGTCCATCGTAATAGTGATTATCGATTAGGCTCTGATTAACAAAAGCATGGGAAATCTCACCTTCTTCAAACGCTGCCATCAAGTTATCGAAATCACGATAAACTTCCGCAGAGGAATACTCCGAGTGATCGAGAAAATGCGGGTAAAAGTTACCTGAGCGATCCAAAATGGCCACGTTTTCTTCAGCGTTCGAATTGAGCGACTTAATGTAGCCAAACTGCAAGTAGCCCAGGGTTCTGGTCGTGATAAAGCGCTTCTTGTCGGTTAGGGCAATGTTGCGCGCAGGCAGTAAGTCGACCAGATTCTCTTGCAGCATCAAGTCAACATCGCGCCCATTAGCTGGCACGTATTCGAACTTGATCATGCTCTTTTGCTCCATCAGCTTAAGCAGATCATGAACATAGCCTTTTATCTCGCCCGTTTTTGGATCGAGATAAGACAGCGGATACACGTTATCTTGAATTGTGTAGCGAACCTTCTGGTGACCTTGTTGTTGTTCTAGAATATCGAGCATCAATTCGTTGTGCAGAATGTTGATGTTGGCTTCGATGTGCACACGACTGTGTTTCGATTCTTTCGAGTGTTTGATGTACTTAGTGATGATGTCCATCAACTGAGTGGACTCTTTTCCGGTAAAAATCGTTACTTCTCCCGGAGTGAGGGATTTGTTGTAAACGACTTTACCCGTCAGTTCACCTTTCGGGTTTTTGAATCCATAAGAGCTCAGTGTCGACAAACCGACCACGGCAGCATCAGCTGCACCACTATTAAGCGATGCCGTCATCATCATGTTATTACGCACAGAATGGACGTGCTTAAAGCCAAGTACTTCAATCTGATCACACGCACTTGAATCTTGCACACACACCCATTTGAGCTCGTCTAGCGGGGTGTTCTCTAATGCGCTGTCACGCAGCCAAACCAGTCTCAATGTGTGAAATATCGGATCGGAGTACAGGAAACGTTCTGCGCGCTTTTTGGTTGCAACAAAGCCAACGGTGAGGTCTATCTCTCCGTTTTCTAAGCCATCGAATAGTGTATTTAACGTTCTATACGGGACGTACTCTGCCTCGATATTTAAGTCGTGCAGCATGGTTTCTGCATACTCGATATTGATGCCTTCTTTTGAGGCAAGATCGCCCCAGTAAGGTAGCCAATCTCCCTCAAGTACACCGACTTTTAATGTGCTTTGATTGTCCAGAAATGTTCTGTCTTCTGCGTTTAAGAAATCACGAGCAGATGCATTGAATGACAGAGTGGTAAGTAGTGCAGCAATGAATGCGAACAGTTTCACTATTTTATGTTTTCCAGCCAAGAACCGAATTCAAAATGGGGCGGAATCGTATAGGTTTTCACCGCGTTCTCCAATCAAGGTTGTTTGTCTTGTCGACAACATACGCTTGATATACAACTCGATGAGTTCAGAGAGGATCAGGACGATTAATTATCAATAAGTTATGAGAGGAAGCTCAATATCCCCACGAGCCGCAATGGAAAAAAACTTAAAAGCAACTAAGTTCATATTAAGAGGCTAGGTAAGGATACCCAGAATTATGAACAAAAGGCTTACCACAAAAGGGTTATGTGGATGTTTGATGATAGGTTTTAGCGCTTCGGTTATTGCTGGTGCAACGCATGATGACGAAGTGAACTTTCAGTTGGTGCAACCAATTGATGGCGAGCCTAATATCGACATGGATCTAGCTCGAGTTGGTTGGCACTTGTTCCGAGATCCAAACTTATCTTCCAACGGGACTATCAGTTGTGAAACCTGCCATGATCTTTCAACTAACGGTGCAGAACCAACCGCGGTTTCTACTGGCGTGAATGGTGTCGGCAACCGTAACTCGATTACTGTTTTTAATGCGGCTTTAAATTATCGTTTTCTTTGGGATGGCACAGCTAACTCTTTGATGGCTCAAATCGATGGTCCGGTGCAAAACCCGTTAGAGATGGATTCGAACTGGCAGGACATAGAACAATATGTGCAATCGGAACCTTCTTACCAAGCTCTATTTAAGCAAGCTAACAATCGGGCGATCACAGTCAACAATATCAAAGGTGCCATTGTTGAGTTTGTTAAAGGACTACAAACGCCAGACGCGCCTTTTGATTCTTATTTACTCGGCTACTCTCACACTTTGGACGAACAAGCGATTCGGGGTTGGAATACGTTTCAACAAGTCGGTTGCGTTCAGTGTCATCAAGGTAAGAATGTCGGTGGTTCAATGATTCAGCGCTTTTCCTACTTCCGAACTCAAGGCGAAAACCTCGATACAGGGCGTCACTTAAGAACAACGGATGGTGAGGACAAGTTCTATTTCCGAGTCGCTAGCTTACGTAACGTCGGGCAAACCAGCCCTTACTTCCACAACGGGCAAGTCGATGAGCTTTCCGAAGCCATTCAGATCATGTCGCAAACCCAACTGGGAGTGACCATGAGTGACGACAAAGTGGCAGACATCGAGGCGTTCTTAAACACGTTAACGGCGCCGAGACCCGCGATTCTAGAGGTGTTTGAAAATGAATAAATTCCGATTACTCAACGCCTTTCTTTTCATCGTTATTGCTGCAATGATGGTGCTGGCGTACATGACGCATGTGAACTCCAAAAACACACATGGGCTACATGCTTCGTTATCTGAGATTGGTCACCATTTGATTGAATCTCGTGACAGTGTCGTGAATCGTTACTCTTTGGGAGAGCGAAAGAACTACGAAATCACCCAAAGTTTGGTCGATTTAGAGATTGCTGCCGAGAATTTGTGTACGGATTTCAAGCAATCCATTTGGTTTAGTTTCACCCCAACTAAGACGCGCGTGCAAAACATTGTCGCGCAATTCGATGGTAAAGTACGTGATGCGACGCAGACGTTAGACATGTTGGTAGGCGTTCAAGTGGCAAATCAATACGAAATGCACACTCTACACAATATCTACAAGCAGCAGTTTGAAGTCACCAATGAAGATGCCTGGCTTGAACAGCATTATTTTGAATTCTTGACCAATACCGCCCTAGAGGGGGATAACGAGCAAAGTCAAAATATCGCTCTGTTCCTTGGTCGTCTGCGAGAGAGTGAACGCAAAATTGAGCTGCTCACCAACAAGATTTTAGAGAGTCACTACTTTGAGTTTGTTGAATACTCGGAACATCAGCTTCTAGAGATAGCACAGCGTGAAGGAAGACTTACGTGGGTGTTCGTTCTATTATCCATTATCTCCTTGGTAGCGGTATTTGTGCTGCAAACTCAGCACCGTGTGAACAAGCTGAAGCAACTCAATGACGACTTAACCGAAGCCACAGAAAAAGCGGAACGTGCTGCAAAAGCCAAGTCACAATTCTTAGCTACCATGAGCCATGAGCTAAGAACGCCCATGAATGGGGTGTTGGGTATTTCGCAAATCATTGCCAGTGAGACCAAGGAGAGGGAGACGAAGGAGCACGTTCAAGTAATTTTGGATTCTGGTCAGCATCTGATGACGATTCTTAATGACATCTTGGATTTCTCTAAAGTTGAAGAGAACAAGTTGGAGCTTGAAGCCGCACCATTCAATTTACCTCAAGTGCTCACCCCAGTTTGTAGTGCGATTCAGCCTTTAATCGAAGAGAAAAACATTCAGCTTTATGTCGAGAACGAAGTGCCAGAAAACATCGAGTTTAATGGTGACTGTGCGCGCATTCGGCAGATCCTGTTTAATCTGGCAGACAATGCGGTCAAGTTTACCAGTGATGGGCATGTACTGATTCGAGCTGAACTCGACGAGCAAAGAAAGCGTTTGTTGCTGTCTATTAACGATACTGGCATTGGTATCCCGGCGGACAAGCAAGACCGTATCTTCAACTCCTTCGAGCAAGCAGATACTTCCACCACACGTAAGTTTGGCGGCACAGGGCTTGGTTTAGCTATTGTGAAAAAGCTAACGGAATTGATGGGGGGTGAGGTCAAGCTTAAGAGTGTAGAGAGCATTGGTACTCAGTTTTTAGTCGAACTCCCAATACCTTGGGAAGAGAAGGCGTTACCTAAAGCGGCGGATACCAAAGTCAAAGTTCAGCGCGAAAACAAACGTAACCTGCACATTCTTCTAGCCGAGGACAACCGAGTCAATGCGATTGTAGCGAAAGGATTCTGTGAGAAGCTAGGGCATACGGTCGAGATTGCTGAGAATGGTCTAATTGCGACTAAGAAAGCGCAAGAGAACCAATATGATTTGATTCTTATGGATAATCACATGCCGGAGATGAACGGGGTTGAGGCGACCCGCTTTATCCGCGAAAAACTTGGCGTGAATACCTTATTGTTTGCCTACACCGCCGATGTGTTTAGAGAAGCGCATGATAACTTCATTGAAGCAGGGGCGGACCATGTACTGACCAAGCCGCTGCAACGAGAGAGTTTTGCTGACGCACTCAAGCAGTTTGCCTCGCGTTTACCAACTCAAGGTGATGATGCAACAGAGCAAGCTGACAATATTGTTCAATTGCATCGTGAGCCGATTGAGAAGCTCAGACTGACCGAAGAGGAACTGACTCACTCAGAAACCGTCGAGATACTCAAACAGGAACCAGAAGCCTTGGTGGATTTACTAGAAAGCATAGTGAATGACTTTGAGAAGTCGGTCGACGAGTTGATTGAATTCTTTATGGCGGAAGATCTTGAAGCGCTCCACAGTACCTTACATACCACCAAAGGCATGGCGCTAAACTTAGGTTTGGATACACTAGCAAATCAAGCGCTTGAAATTGAAACCCAAGTGAAAAACAAACAAATTCCGGATATTGAACAACTGCAGAAGTTGATTAACCGATTGCAGGTGAATGTGCATCAAGGACAACGTCTGATTGACCAATCTCGCAAACAACAGGCAGACACAAATCAGGTGATTTAATGGCTTAGCGCACGTATTTCATCCCTGCTCTTGGGGCATGCTTTGCGCTGTGGTTTACTGGGGTCTCATTCATGGCGAGTCGCCTTATTAGGCAAAGCCTACAGCACAAGGGATGGTAATGAGTACACACACTGCAGTTATCCGATGGCAGCGTCAAACCAACGAAATCTTTAGCGACAATCAATACAGCCGAGCACACGTTTGGCAGTTTGACGGCGGCGTTACTGTTCCGGCATCCCCATCTCCTCAAGTTGTCCCGCTACCACTTTCGGTAGAAGAAAACGTCGATCCAGAAGAAGCGTTTATTGCTGCGTTATCGAGTTGTCATATGTTGGTTTTCCTTTCTATTGCCGCTAAGCGTCGCTACGTAATTGATTCGTACGTGGACGAAGCAATTGGGGAACTGACGGCAGGAGAAAACGGCAAAGAGTGGGTTTCTAAAGTTGTGCTGAGACCACGCATCGTTTTTTCTGGAGATAAACAGCCGACACGTGAACAGTTAGAAAAAATGCATCACCTGGCGCATGAGAACTGCTTTATCGCCAATTCCGTAAAGACCGAAGTCGTGACCGAAATTCTCGATTAGCGTCGTTTAGATTATTTCAATATTGACAAAAGTCTCTCCTCAATTATGGTTACAGCAACAAAAGTGAGGTAAGACGATGTTAACGCGTTCCGATGATCTAGAAATCCTATTAACGGTTGTAGACTGTGGTGGCTTTTCTGCTGCGGCAGAAGCATTAGATGTGCAAGTGGCGAGAGTCTCTCGTTCAGTCAGTCGTCTTGAACAGCAGCTTGGCGTTTCTTTACTAAACCGCACCACACGCCGCGTTGAGTTAACCGATGAAGGTCGCCGATTTGTCGAGCATGTGCGCACCGCAATGCAGTACATTCAGCAGGCGGAAGAGTGCATTCTTTCATTAGGAGAAACGCCTCAAGGGACACTGCGTGTGGATGCCGCAAGTCCATTCGTCTTCCATCAACTAGTTGACCTGATCAAGCCTTTCCGTGAAGCCTATCCGCAGATTGAATTGGAGCTGACGTCCAACGAAGGTTTTGTTGATCTATTAGAAAAGCGCACCGATGTGGCGATTCGTATCGGTAAACTGTCTGATTCTACTTTGCATGCAAGAGCGCTGGGTAAGAGCGAGTTGTATTTGGTTGCCTCACCGGATTACCTCAAACACAGAGGGATTCCACAAAAGCCAACTGACCTTGCTCATCACGACATTATCGGATTCACTGAGCCGAAGATCCTCAACAAACTGCCATTAAAAGGCGCACCAGAGATAGAGCCAAATTTGCTTTCCAGTAACGGTGAGACCATTCGCCAACTGGCGCTAGCAGGCAATGGCATTGCGTGTTTGTCCGGTTTTATGGTGCGTAAAGACATGGAAGAGGGGCGCTTGGTGCCGATATTGGAATCAGACAAAATCACTAATACTGGTCGTGAACAGATCAACGCGGTTTACTACAAATCTTCATCTGTCTCATTGCGTATTTCCGCTTTCCTTGATTTCATCCAACCCAAGTTAAAGCTCTAATTAACCGTTCAATGGTTTGAATATGGGTGACTGGTTTCACATTTCAGCTCATTTGAAGCCGAGAACTGAACCAATGTTGTGCAGTGGCGCAAACCGTTTGTTGTTAAATTAATGTTAATATCGAATGGTGTATCATTGATTAATAGCGAGCATGGATGTGCAGACGCCTTTGAATCCCTTTATTCAAGCGAATGGATTACCTCAATTTGGTCATTTAGCATCGATTCCCGAATCGCTTCAGTTGGATGCGTTTCAGTATCTTAATGAGATGGACCTGCCTGTATCGAGTTGGCGTAAACGATTCGACTATAAGCAGTTCCAGTTCGTCTCGATTGTGACAGAGAAACATATCATTGGTGTTGCGATTGCCGATATTCGCTATTTGGCGTCTGGCTTTTGCTATGTGTTTGACACAGAAACCCATGAGCTGGTGGAGCAGCAATGGCTAAAGCCGATCAACATGGGTTATCAAACACAACCTTCTAGCTGGAACAGCCACGCCTATCTCGCTAACGATGCCATTCAATTCAAGATTGAACATGGACTCTGGCACATACAGCTTTCAACAGACCTTATTCAAGCTGATTTGAGGTTAAAACCTGAGTCAGAAAGCTTGCCGTTGATGCTCTGCACGCCAACCGCGTATTCCGGTTGGACCTACACCCAAAAACACAACGCGCTCGCTGTTCAAGGTGAAATGAGTGTGAAAGGGCATCCACAAGATTTAACCAACGCAGTCGCTGGGTATGACTTCTCTGCCGGGTATATGCGACGGGAAACCAGTTGGCGATGGGCGAGCATTAATCATTACAGTGAAGACAAACGGATAGGGCTGAACTTTGCTGCTGGAGTCAACGAAACCGGACATTGTGAAAACGTGATTTGGATTGATGGCGAACGGCATTTGATGTCACCTGTCCAATTCGAATTTTCTCGCCTCCATCAAGAAGCGTCATGGCGAATTACTTCACAAGACAAGCGCATCGACTTGATCTTCAAACCTAAAAACCAGCGTTCAGAGAAAAAGAACTTCTGGTTTTTGAAGGGTAACTTTCGTCAGTTTGTTGGTTACTTTTCTGGCTATTTGATTGATGGCAATGGCATTAAACACGAACTTGAAGAGGTGATGGGACTCACCGAAGATCACTACGCGAAATGGTAGGAATAGACTATGGAATGGTCACAAATTACGGAACATCCTGATTTATTGTTGATGTTGCTCGCGCCAATATTCTTTCTCTGCATTGCTGCAGAATATTGGTTTGGACAGCGTGGCGGAAGATTACCTGAGAGTGCCCGATATTACTTACCCGAAGTGGTGTGTAACTTTGTATTGGCTGGGCTTCATCAAGCGACAGATATCTTAACTGGGCTGCTTATCGCCAAGCTGTACTTATGGTGGTTTGGTTGGCGTTTGTTTGATATCGAGATGACGGTTTCTACCTTCCTACTGCTAATGGTCTTGCAAGACTTTTTCTATTACTGGTTCCACCGAGCAAGCCATCGTATCCGTTGGATGTGGGCGGCACATGTGGTGCATCACAGTTCAGAGCGCATGAACTTCAGTACCGCATTTCGTCAAAGCCTAATGTACCCATTGGCAGGCATGTGGTTGTTCTGGTTGCCACTGGTCATTATTGGTTTTGATCCTAAGTGGGTGGTGTTTGTTGTTCTGCTCAATCTCGGTCTGCAATTCTTTGTTCATACTCAGTCGATTCGTTCTCTTGGCCCTTTAGAATGGGTCTTCAATACGCCATCTCATCACCGTGTTCATCATGGTGTGAATCGTCAATATATCGACAAAAATTACGCTGGCGTATTGATCATCTGGGACCGCATGTTCGGTACATTCGAGCCAGAAGTTGAGACGGTTCGTTATGGCATTTCAAAACCTGTTAATAGCTTTAACCCTATTACCGTGACGTTTGCGGAATGGAAAGACATGTTCAAAGAAGTGACTCGTCCTAATTTATCTTGGCGTCAGCGCTGGCGGTGTTTGTTTGCGCCTCCGTCTGACACCTTGGAATAGCTGTTTTTTATGATTAACTAAACGTCATACCATTTATTCTTGACAGCATTCGGTAATGTTGCTTTAATGCGTACGGTGTTTTGTAAGTTTTAAGGGACGGACGATGACATTTAATCGAGTTTTCTCAATTGTAACGATGACCGCCGCTATGCTCGGCTCTGGGTACGCATACGCAGCACCAGCTTTTAGTGCAGATCAGCTGTGTAAAGCAGGGTTAGCACTGGCGATAGATAAGCAGCCCCGCGGGATTAAAACGGCGGGAACGTCAGGTCAACGTATTTTGCTGGCTTTGAAAAATGGCAAAAATGATTGGGATTATCGCTGCACGGTAAATCGTCAAAATCGTACGTTAAAGATTGACGCTAGAGACTTGAAGCGAAATGACAAATACCTTGCTCAAGCCATACGTTATCGCGTCAATGAAGGGAAGCGATCGGTCGAAGTCACCATGAAGAAACGCGCTGGTGGCGGGCTGAAAAACGACACGTTCACGACACTTCAGTTGGATTAACCCCAAAGATATGGGGAACATTATAACGAAGACGCGCCCCTGTATTTTGCAGGGGCTTTTTTATGCCTGCAGTTTGGGGTAGCAAATACAAGAGATTGATTACAGCCACAGCGTGAAAGCAGTGAAGTAAGAATTTAAAGGATAGATTTGGGAAATCTGAGAAAAAGATTAGCTTAAGGGAAAGCTTGGAGCGGGCAGCGGGAATCGAACCCGCATCATCAGCTTGGAAGGCTGAGGTAATAGCCATTATACGATGCCCGCGCATCGATAGGACTTATTCAATATGCCAGATTAAATTCAAAAGAAAAGTCTTTTTTGCTCAATGAGTTGCTTAATGAGCAAATAAATACCAATTCGCTCAAAAAGCGCACGATGACCTTGGCGATAGGTGACTCCAAATATTGATCTGTTTTCTTTCTCAGGCAGTTATTTACTCTGTTCTTCGTCTCTCTCGCGTCTTGAATTTGAACACTTGGCATTCATGGTCAAGACTAAATGTTGAAATGATTCAATTTTTTCCCACACACGTAAAAACGAATACCACCACTTGCCGAGAGAGACCGGCACGATAAGACAGAGGAGAATGGGTATGTGGAAAGGTTTACTGGCAACACTGTTTGCTATCTCGGTAACGGCTTGTACAACAGTGACGACAGACGTCGACAAGCAAGCGGATTTCTCATCCTACAAAACGTTTGATTTTGGTGAGCAGTCTGAAACCCCAACCAGTTTGGACGCACGAAGAATCGAACAAGGATTGGCCGCTCAACTGGAATCTAAAGGGTTGTCGCGCGTGCAAAGTGGCGGTGACCTTTATGTGCATCACGACATCATCAAAGAGTCTGAATTGGTGTCATCGGGTTCTAGCTTTAGTGTTGGTTACGGATGGAACAGCTTTGGCGTGATCACTTCTAGCCCTGAGCGCTATAAAGAGAAGAAGTATGGCAAGCTTGTTGTTGAACTTGTCGACACCAAAGCCAATCAAGTGGTGTGGAAGGGTGTTTCTAGCCGCAAGTTAACCGAATCAATGAGTACGGAAAAGCGTGAAGAGCTAATCTCGGAAGAAGTGATGAAGATGTTTGAAAACTACCCTTACGGTAAGAAATAACACGGCTCGAATACTAACTAATAGCCCCGTCCGGCATAAGTCGAACGGGGCTATATTGATCGTGGGTTTCACCACAACTCCCTCATGAGTTACTCAAACCATCGGATGTATTGAGGATTTCAAGCGCGAGGGAGAAATCATATTGTTCCGCTGCTCTTTTAAATTTATCGAAACAAGAGGCCGCCAATCCGAGTTGTTTGCCGCTATGAACGCTACTCAAGTGATTAAGCACCTCGGTATCATCATTTAGCAGTAGGCGTTTCAACATTTCGAACGTCTCTGGATTGAATGATTCGTCAATATGAACAGGGTTTTCTTTTGTATTGCTTTCAATGGCTGACAACACCTGAGTACAGACGCTTGATAAGGACTGGACAAGAAGTGCTTTGTCTTTTGCACTGACGTTCTCTTTTTCTAATCGCGTGCATAGTGCTTGAATTTGCTTGAGTCCGACACTGCCACTGAGCCCTTTGATGGTATGAATGGCTCTGTCTACCTCAGTAGTACTCATTTCATCGAAGCTAAACGATTTGTATTGGTGAGCAAACTTTTGTAGTACCGACAGATACAGCGTGCTATTTCCTGCTGTGACTCTGATGCCTTGTTCAATATTCAGTTCAGGTATTTGAGAAAGCGCTTCTTTGATGGCAATTGGCATCTCATTTGTAGGCGTTTGCGTCTCAATACTATCGCCGCCATTAGTACACAGTAGCTTCGCTAATGTTGATTTCAACAATGGAATATCTATGGGTTTATGCAGCACACAATTCATGCCTGCATCGAGGGCTTTTTTCTCATCTTCAGCTAAGGTATTGGCCGTTAATGCGATAATTGGCAACTCGGTAAGCTTTAGCTTCTGTCGGATGTTTTGGGTCGCCTGATATCCATCCATAATTGGCATCTGGCAATCCATTAACACGGCATCGAAGTTGTGTTTAACCAAAAGCTCTAAGGCTTCTTTACCGTGGTTGGCAATTTGCACAACGCAGCCCACATTGACTAATACATCTCGCACTAACTCTTGATTAATTCGATGGTCTTCAACAACAAGAATTCGTTTTTTCGTCAAGCTTGAACCTGAACTTGTGGTGGCAGGAGAAGGCGCTTCACTCTCACTTTGGAAAAGGGTATCCAAGCACTCAGAAAGCACTGTAGTTGTGAAAGGTTTCCTGAGTAGCTCATCATATTTGACGTCAATAGAGTCCAATTGGTGTAGAACGTGCGCAACACTGGTATTAGTGACCAAAAGCACTTTGCTATTCGGCACATCAAGGCTTCGAAGCTGAGAGAGCATCTTGGTAATTAAGTGGGATTGGGCGGGTAGGGTGACCAAAAGGAGTGGAGGGAGCTTAAGTTCAGAATCTATCATGTCTTTTAGGTCAGCAAAGTCCTCGCATTGGATATTCAGTTGTTGCAATTGACCTTGTATGAGCAAGCGAGACTCTTTACAAGCATCGACCAAAAACGCGCGGTTAGGCACGTGGTCGAAGTTTGGACACGGAACGTCTTCATTGCAATATTCGAGTTCAAATTGAACTTTAAAGGTTGAGCCTTTTCCTAGCGTACTGGTCACTGAGATTGTCCCCTTCATCAAGTCTATGATGTTTTTCGTAATGGCCAAACCGAGCCCTGAACCACCGTATTTGCGCGTTGTTGAAGTGTCTGCTTGAGAGAAACTATTAAACAGCTTGTTGATCTGTCCGGGTGTCATGCCGATACCCTCATCCTCGACAACTAACTCCAAGGTACTGTATTGCTTGGTTTTACGAAGCAAATTCAAACGTAATGTGACTTTGCCTTGATGAGTAAACTTGATGGCATTAAACCCTAAGTTGAGGATGATTTGTTTGACGCGATAAGGGTCGCCTATCAAGGTTTGCGGTAAGTTCTGATCGACAGATAGTAATAGGTCGAGAGATTTATCCTGTGATTTGACGGACAAAATATCGATGGCTTGATCGAGTAATTCATCGAGGGAGAAGGGCGTACGCTCGAGCTCTAGTTTTCCTGCTTCTACTTTCGAAAAGTCCAATATGTCATTCAACAATCGTAACAAGGATTTCGCTGAGCGATGCACCTTCTCAATGTAGTTCTTTTGGTGTTTATTGAGCTCTGATTCAAGAACAAGATGACTCATGCCTATGATGGCATTCATCGGCGTTCTGATCTCATGGCTCATGTTGGCTAGGAAGCTCGATTTGGCTTGATTGGCAGATTCGGCATCATCACGTGCTTCTTGCAATGTAGCCGCCATCGCCTGAAGTTCGATTTGGGATCGGCGCATGGTATAGGCGAGTAAGATGATCGCCAAAATGAACACGAACGCCGAATAAATGAGATATTGCGACACTTGTTTGAATTGCGACACCTCTGCAAAACGCAGCTCTCTTAAATGATCAAGCTGGTCGTCTGCTTTGGTCGCGGCCATGACCATTTTGCCTGCAATGTCGTTCAGTTGTTGGGATACCTCGACGACATCTAAAAAGTGCAGCTTATAAGCCTCAATAGAGCTAGGCACAGATTCAAACAGCGCATTATTGCTCTCTTCAACCAAAAAAGATTGGATGCTACGTGTGTGTGCTTGTGCTTTCGCTAACGCCTCTAACACAATCAGTTTGTGTTTTTCCTTTTCTTCGGCTCGAGTCGAGATCATGAAGTCGCGATCTGCTTGTCTCGCCTTTCCGACTGATTGTTTAAGTAGCGTCGCTTGGATGCCTGCTTCAAGGCTCATGTTCATGTCACTTTCTAGGTCGGCAACATTGGCTTGCGCTTGAATCAGGTCCTGCCTGATGCGTTCACGCAATGCATCAACGCTCCGAGCGAGTTGTTCAGAAGAGGATCTCAGGTTTTTAGATGTGGCTTCGTTGTCTGCGCTTTGATTTACCAAGCTTAAGGCTGATGAGTAGCGCTTTTGCGAGTTCTTTAACGCTTGAACGAGGGTTAATTCGTATTTGTTGTGCAGCGCTTCAGAGAGCGTTTCTGTGAGCTGCTCAAGCTCGTCCGTGTACTTGATAGCATCGCTGAGGTCGCTGTCTCTGCCGAATAGAAGAAACTCTAAACTCGCAGAGCGAATGGACTGGGCGGTTAAGTTTATCTCGTAGCTGAGTGATTCGTGCTCGGCCACACGAACCATCATGTCTCGGTTTTGAAGTTCTTCCTCTTTGTCTGATACGACTTTCGAAGCGAGGCGTTTTTGTAACTCTCGGGTTTGTGTGGCAACGGTTGTCGCATCCTTTTCCATCACAGAAAGGCTTTGTTTCTGTTGTTCTGTGAGGGTTTTATATTGGGTGAAGAGCTCTTGATAATCTTCTACGTAGCTAAGTAAAGATTCATCGATGAGGTCGTTTGACACCGAGTTATCTTCAAAGCTCTGCGCGAGTTTTTTGGTCTCTTCGATAAAACGCTCTGCCTTAGCTGCGTCTTCCAACTGGCGATCGCGTGTGTAGGTGAGCTCATATAATCTCGCGTTATCAAGTGCTAACAAGAGTTGCCCCGCGAGACCGTACCTCTCGATTGAACCAAAGGTTTTATTGATACTGAAACCAGCGAACAAGCCCACGATACAAAACAGCGCAATAACGAACCCAAAACTCAATAGGGTTCGTTTTGCTTGTCTCGAGACTTTGCTTTCGCCTTCCCTAGTCATTACGCATTAACTCTTAAGGCCTGAGGCTCAATATCCGAATAACGCGCCATGATTTGTTTGATTTCGGGAATGAGAGAGATAAAAACAGGCACCAGTTTTGGGTCAAAGTGGGTACCCGATTCCTTAGTCAGAAGCGCGCATGCTTCGGGAATTGACCAGGCTCGTTTATAAGGTCGTTCACTGGTTAAAGCGTCGAACACGTCTGCAATGGCAACGATTCGAGCAGAAAGGGGAATCTGCTCCCCAGAAATACCTTTCGGGTAACCGCTTCCATCCCACTTCTCGTGATGCGCGATGACGACTTCTCTCGCAAGGTTCAGGAGAGGAGAATCGTGCTTGCCGAGGATTTCATAACCATATTCCACGTGTCGTTGCATCTCTTCCCACTCATCTTCATCGAGGCGAGAGGGCTTAAGTAGTACGGCATCAGGTGTTCCTATTTTACCAATGTCATGCATGGGGGCGGCAGTAAAGAGCAGCTCACACCATTCCTCATCAGCGCCAATGGCTTCTGCCAGCAATCGGCTGTAGTGACTCATTCGAATCACGTGCATGCCTGTTTCGTTGTCTTTGTACTCGCCAGCCCTTGCTAAGCAGTTGATGATCTCGAGTTGGTTTCGAGCAAGAAGGGCGGTTTTCTCTTTGACTTGAGCTGCTAGCATTCGGCTTTTACTGTAAGCCAGCAGCTGTGATCGCACTCTTACTCGAAGTATGGCTGGGCTAATCGGTTTGGTGATGTAATCCACCGCGCCAATATCAAAGCCGAACTGTTCATCATCGTCATCGGATTGCGCGGTTAGAAACATGACCGGAATCGCGCTAGTCAAAGGGTTCGACTTCAAACGCTTACATACCTCAAAGCCGTTCATTTCCGGCATGACAATGTCGAGCAAGATGAGGTCAGGTTTTGGCTCTTGAAGTGCAATTTGCAAGCCGCGTTCACCGTTGATCGCAGCTTTGACTTGGTATTCTTCGTTCAGCACTTTAGAGATGATCTGAATGTGCTCGGGCGTATCGTCAATGACTAAGACTGTAGGTTTAGTCGTTAGCATGGTTCATCTCCTCATATGTTTAGTAGATGTAAGCTGCGCCCGAACCCGAGCTACTGTTGTCGTTGAAATCAGACCCGTCAGACGCTTCGTCTTTTGCGCCGACGACCAAGGTATTACCATCACCACTGATGGCGATAGCACCGCCAAATCCATCGCCTGCATCCGTATTGCGGGATTTGATGTATTCTGTTTGCTGCCAAGTTCCTTCAACATCGGTAAAGAGATAAACTGCACCAGCTGTACTTGCGTCATTCAATTGCACGTCACCATCCAAACCTTGGCTAGATGAGGCTTCATCTGGGGCGCCAACAACAAGCGCTTTGCCATTGCTGCTCAGTTGAACATCGGAACCGAACTTGTCAGAAGCATCGGAGTTAACGGCTTTCATGTAATCTTCTTGTTGCCAACCCGCTTGCGATTTGTAGAAGAGGTAAGCGGCACCGGCGCCAGAAGCTGAGTTGTCTGATTCATTGCCGTTTATCTCACTGTCAGACGCTTCGTTGAAAGCGCCAATCGCTATCACGGTGCCATCTGAGTTTACGTCGACTGAGTGTCCAAACTGGTCTTCAGAATCCGAGTTTGAGGCTTTTAAATAGGAATCTTGAGCCCAAGTTGTACCGTTATGAACAAAGACATAGGCCGAACCTGAGTTATCACTGCTATTATCCATCTCGTCACCATTGACGCTGGTTGCATTTGAATCTTCACCCGGTGAGCCTACTACCGCGGTTAATCCGTCTTCGCTTAGGGCCACGTCGTAGCCGAACGAGTCAAGCTTGTCTGAGTTTGTTGACTTCAAGTACGCGGTTTGCGCCCACTGGTTGTTTTGCAATTCAAACACGTAGGCCGCACCAGACAAACTGCCTGTGTTATCTGTCTCGTCACCATTGATGGACTGAGCTGAAGAGCTTTCTCCAGGTGCACCAACAAGTAACGTCGTACCGTCTGAATCCAGTGATACTGAGAAGCCAAATGAATCAACAAGGTTGCTGTTTGAGGATTTAATGTAAGCTTGCGATTGCCAAGAAGACCCACTGTTAACGTATAGATAAACAGCACCGGACGCAGGCGCTAGGTTATCCAACTGGTTACCATCGATACCCGTTGCAGACGAGGCTTCGTTTATCGTACTGACAGCAAGCGTGTTGCCATCTCCGCTCAGAGCAATCGCGTAACCAAACTCATCTTTGTCATCGGCATTCGGCGCTTTAAGGTAAGCAACTTCATTCCAAATACCGTTTGTTTTTCGATAAACATATATGGCTCCAGATAGTGCAGCACTGTTTGCAGTAGGATCATTGGCTATGCCGCTCTCTTTGAAAGCACTCACTGCGATAGTCGAGCCATCGTTGCTCACCGCGACAGCGTTGCCGTAATTGTCATTACTGTCGGTGTTGGAAGCTTTCAACAAGCCAATGGCATTCAATAAAGCGCTTGGTTCAATAGATACTTCGTTACTTTTCTGGTCGCCATCTTTGTTGCTAGCCACCACAAAATACGTCTCGTTGGTGGATAACAAGCTGTTGAGCTCAACTTGTTTATTGGCCTCGGTTAATCCACTAGACAAGACGTCGCAATTATCCGTTGCTGTCGTGTTTTTTCTGCACAACGTGTACTCGTCAGCGTTTTGACTGGTTTGCCACTGAAACAAGAACGTTTTCCCAGTTACTAAAGTCGGAGCAGTCAGTGTAAAGGCACTTGGCGGCACAGGCACAGGTGTTGGGTCTGGCGCTACCACTGGTGGTTCTGGTTGTTTGTCTTGGTTTTGGTCAGGTTGCTGCGTTGTATTCTCGTCAGGTTGTTTGTCCTGGTTTTGATCAGGCTGCTTTTCTGGCACCGGATCGGGTTTCGGTTCGGCCTTTGGTGGCATAACTGGCGGCGTATCAACGGGCGGAAGTGGTGGTTTTTCACTCTCTGGCGGTTGAATTGGGTCTGGTGTCGGTTCTACATCTGGGGTTTTCGGCAGTTCAACTTCTTGTTGTTGCGGTGGCGTAACTAGCTCCGTGCCTGTTTCGGTGTCATTACAGGCAGTAAGAAAAAGCGTTGAGCATGTGACTAACAATAAAAGTGCTTTCATAAATGATTCCGAGTTGTGACTTATAAGCGACTGGATTCGTTTTTTGTTGCACTAGCCTTTAGCGGTTGTGTTGTTTTTATTGTTGGCTAACTCTTATTTCTGACGGGGTTACACACTGAAGAAGCATAAGGCGTACCAAGCGTGTATTTAGCGAGTGGACCAGTCATGAATCTCGCTGGGCACTAATGATTGATGAAAATCATCGGATAAAATAAGTAATTTATTGCTCATTTATCCAGCTAGGTTTCTTCTTTGAGACAAAAATTCTCTTTTTGACATTCAATTTGAGAACCCAGAACCCAGAACCCAGAACCCAGAACCTAGCGCCCAAGTAGGTGAGAGCAATCTCCCTCATGCTCATCTATTACTGAAGCAAGTTGACTGTTAGACAGCGACTTCAATAGACATGGCCTCAATGGATAAAGGTTGTCGCAGTGATACTTTTAGGGCTTGGCTTAGCTTTTGCTACTTACCAAACAGGATGAATAAAAGTGGGGGTCACAATGAAGATTACCAGCCCTGTATTCGAGGAATTTGAAGCGCACGAAGTTCAAGTGGGATCGTGTTTACTCAAGGTGCAACAGCACGCTTGTGAACTCATTGTGGAAAGCGGTAAACGCTACAACATTACAACGAAAGAAAGTGATGTCTTAAAAACGTTAGTTACCAACTTAGGTAAGGTGGTATCTAAAGATGCTCTAATTCGCGCAGCATGGGGAAACCCCGAGATCATCGGCTCCAACTCATTGCCCGTCGCGATTTCAAACCTGCGTAAAGTACTCGAACCGGAAAAGATCAAGATCGTTAATGTCCCCCGCCAAGGTTATCAACTGGAAGTAGAGTGTATGGGGTCTGGAGAGTCGCATTCAGAACAAGTTGAAGAAGTAACAGAGCAAGTCGTTGCATCCAAGCCTGAACGGAATATCAGTAAACGTATTGAAACAAACGTCAACAAGATTAGCGTCTTTTGCGCCTGGTTATCGCTGTTGTATGTGGTGTTTGTGGTGTCGTATTTCAGCTTTTCTTGGGTGCATGTTGATTGCGAGGTTGTCGGCCAATCCAAAGTCTGTGCAATTCGAGGGGATGTCGACTCTGAGGTGAAAGCAGGGCAAGGCTCATCCATTTTCGTCTCATCAAACGGCAAGCGTTATGAGGGGGCATATCATGACTAAGCTACTACAACGCGGCGCATTTCTTGGCTTCATCTTAACCACCGCTTTTCTTTTATATGGGCTAGTCAATGGTGCTGGTTGTCGCTATGACCTCTCGGTGGAAAATGCTGAACATCAAAAAACGTTTGTCACCTGCTACCGCGGCAAGGTGGTGGTGCTCCATTCTCTTCTCAACGAGCAAAATGAACTGGTTTCCAAGTGGCAGGTAATGGCAAGGCAAATGAAGTTTGGCAAGCAGGTGATATACATCATCTATGACCGAAACCGCATTGATGGTGGCAGCACGAACAACCTGACAGACAGATATAACGAAATCTTTTCGGGATATAACGTCCTCTTTTACCACGTAGAGCGGCTGGGCGATCGTGTCTTTATCTTCGAAAACTTCCCGGAAAACAACGTTATTGCAGGGCAGTTAGAAGGCGAGATGGATTTGTTTGCCATGGTGATGAGGTGAGTACCAAGAGTTCTCGTTTCATCAGTGAGTGAGCTAGTTCCTGAAGCATTACTTTTCGATGGGAACAAACAGTACCGCCATTATTTAACGCTAAATTACTCACTAAGGCGCGAACGTTATTTTTAAAGTAGCGACAGAAGTATTAAAGAAGCTGCTTTTGGATAGAAGGAACAAGACAATGCTAAGTGATGTTGATAATGCGAACTTGTTTGCGCGTTGCTTGATTGATGAAGGGCTTGAAGTTTGTAAGCTTAGAGATGAAAACGCGGAAGCGAATAAAGTGATGGTTAAGTGGCATCATGAAGAGGGTTCTGCATCGGCTTGTAATCGCTTAGCATCCGTTGGTATTTTCATTAACGTGGTTTCTCTGCCCGGGGATCAAAGTTCGCAAGAGTCCGGTTTATTGTTTGAGTTAAATGAGCTGACAAGGCTTGGTATCAACCCAAACGAAATACGTATGTTGGCAGAAGCTACGGCTGGTGCGTTACTAGGACGATGTAAACTTGAGTTTGTTGCTCAAGTTGTAGCTAAGATTGCTTCTCGGTTATCCGGTATCACTTAGAACACTTTTTGCGGCCTTTTGAACATGAAATGTACGGCCAAAGGTTTGCAAAACTCTCTTTTTACTATCAACTGAGAATTTAGATTGCAAATCAACACGCATGGAGTTACAACAGCGTATCGTTGTGGTTTAGGTGAATTCTGTGCGTACTTACCTAGTCAGTGTGTTAGGGCTTTTTGTTGCGCTGATGGCTTTTGGATTGAGTCAGGCTTCACCGTCACCAAAACTTTCCCACGCGGTCAGCTACACCTCTTCTTTAATTGATGGCGAAGCGCATCTTGAGAAAGCACCATTCTCACCATCTCGTAAAATTGCCGCCAGTTTATTCAGTCGAAACGCATTGCGCGTTAACCATTCCAATACATCACCAGAATCTGATGACTTTGATGTAGTACCTGCGCGTTGGCTAACGGTAGTTGCGGATTCTAATAAACGCTTTGTATCTAAAGTGGCCATGCCCGTTATTGATGTCTTTTATCCTCGCTCGAAATATCGACTTGGGACAGGACAAGAATCTAATCTCATATATCGCTTCATGCATGCTAGGTGATGCCTATTCATCCGTTTTTAAATTTGTTTGTGATGTTTAGGAGTTTGCTATGTTTGATTCGATTACTCAGGTGCTGTTTGCGTTGTGGCACCAAGACTTTACCGCGCTGATGGCGCCGGGTAGTGCAGGGCTGATTTACTTTGTAGTTGGTGCACTTATTTTCCTTGAAAGTGGGTTTATCCCTGCAGCCCCATTCCCGTGTGACAGCGTGGTCGTACTTTCTGGTACATTGGCAGCGGTTGGAGTGCTTGACCCAGTTATGATCATGTTGGTTATTGTAGTCAGTGCAGCAATGGGCAGTTGGGCAGCATATTTGCAAGGTAAATGGCTAAACCGCTTGCCGAAAGTACAAGGCTGGGTGAATGCAGTACCAGCGAAGCGTTTAGAACAAGTGGACATGCTGCTGGGTAAGCATGGTTTGATTGCGCTATTTTGCGCGCGTTTTATTCCAGTGGTGCGTTCGTTGCTGCCATTGATGATGGGATTACGCGTGAACCGTGTTAGCAAGTTCCATTACTTTGCGTGGCTGAGTGCGATTCTCTGGACACTGCTACTGTGCGGTCTTGGCCTGTTGTTACCATTGTTACCAGAAAAGCTAAACAAGATTGTGACCATGGGATTGATGGCTGCACCGGTGATTACCCTAACCATTGCCATCATGAGCTTTGTATTGGTGAAAGTGCGTAAGGCTTGGAGCAAATCAAAAACAACTCCACAACTGCCATAATTGTTCTGGTAAGAAATTTGAAAAGCAAAAAAGGCGCTATCACAGCGCCTTTTTCTGTATTTACATTGCTTGCAATGAGCGCGAATCAGTAACCGATATTGTAAAGGTATTCGCCTGCTTCCTTACACTCAGTTTTGTAGAACTGTTCCATCTTCGTTTCATCCATGCCTTGTGCTTTGAATTCGGTCTCCGCAGAAGAGAGCTGGCTGAATGTATAGCCGCGCTCAGCCATTAAGTAATGACGAAACATAGCACGATGCTCAGGAACGGCTGCACGAGCGTTAGAAGCATTGGCACACTCCAGAAGCGCACTATTACTCATATCTTCAGGTTTTGCTGCTTGTGACGTCGCAGCGAATAAGGTTGTTAGAGCCAAAACGGCGATAGTCGCGATTTTTTTCATAATCAGGATCTCGAGTTAATTCAGGGTAAAGATGAGATCATCCTTGGCTAGTACTGAAGGTATCCGTATTAATGTCAGTACAGTCAATGTGCGAGCTAAGCCTCGCGACTGTGTTTAAACACGTAAAGTAAATTGGCTTGCTTCCATCCCGGAAGATGAAACGCACTTTTGCTTGCCGATAACTGTGCACGATTTGGCAAAGGTGTGGCTTTGAGTGCGATATCCAATAAGGAAGGGGACAAAAAAGCGACCAGAAGGTGATACTCGGGAAGGACGCTCAATGTCAGCTCGCCATCGTTACCAGAAGCTCGACGGCAAGGCAGTAGACCCAACAGGTCGCGCTTTAAGTGGCGGTAGTAACCATCAGGGCTCCAAGCATCACGAGTATTCCAAGCTCGATAAGGGACTTTTAACGCATGATAGTCATGTTGTGTAAGTTTGTAGAACGTCTCGGAAGCTGTGTAGTTGGTATCTGCAGATTCATGATTTTGCGCAGCATACATCTGCCCTGAGAACAGGGAGAGTGACAACAAAAGCAGTAGGCGAAATACGTGAACCAAAACTAACCCTAACACAAGATGGAATCGACATTCGTTTGCTGCCAATTGGTGGCGCTTGCGTATACTAGCGACTTGTTAACAGGATGAACAGTTTTTTGTCTATTAAAAAAGGGAGCAAATCTGCTCCCTTTTTGAACTTGGTAAAAGCTACGTTAAGCACTTGCGTAGATAACGCTGCCACCTTTAATGGTGTCAATGATTTCTCGTGATAACTTTTGTGGCAGTGCTGGGCAACCCCAACTGCGGCCAAGATAGCCATTCTTCTTGATAAAAGAAGGGTTTGCGTAGTCTGCGCCATGAACCACGATGTAACGCTCACGTGCCTTATCGTTAACACCAGATGTTAATCCATCGAGTCGCAGCGAGTATCCGTTAGAGCCGTAGTAAGTGGTATCAGTTAAGAACGTACCTAAAGAAGTCTTACGGGAGTTCACTACGTTAGAAAACTTTGTCGCAGTCTTTTTACCACTATTTACGCCGTGAGAAACATAGGTATTAAAGATAAGTTTTTTCTTATCTAAATCGACCACATAAAAGCGTTTTTCTGTAGAGGGTTTACTGTAGTCGATGATGGTTAATACTGGCTTTTTACGGTCATGTGCTTTTTTGTAAGCTAAAAATGCATCGTTGAATAAACTAAAGTCGATGACTCCTTCCAAATTGGCTTCTTTAAATGTCTTTTCAACAAGTTGCTTGGTAGTTTTAGTTTCCGTTGCTTTTGCTGATGAGTGGTGAGCAAAGGCAAAAGGTGAAACCGTAAGCGATGTCCATATCAATAATAAAAATAGCTTTTTCATTTGTACTAAATAAAACTCTTGGTGTAGCAAATTCAGCGATTGCGTCTTGCAGTCGTTAATACAGCATGCACATCAATTTAATTCTATTCTCAACGTTTCCTATTATGCGTAGTGACACGTATTACCGAACCATTTTTGGTATTTGGTAGAGTTCTGCCAACTAACTCGCTGAAATTAATCAACATTGAGAGGTTAATCGATGACTTTAAAAATCTTCAAGACAAATACTAGCCGATTTGGGTAATTAATAAAACTGTGTTTACCGTGATTTACTAAGCAGTGGTGCTAATAAAACGTCGTTTAATTATAAATGAAATAAAAATACCGTTTGAATTCAATGTATTTATTTCAGACTTAGCATTAGACAAAAATTTTTTAGACTGTGATCCTAGTCGTAACAAATCATTACCCGGCTACAGACAATTGATAGATTAAGCGAATACCTAATTCCGCATATTCAACTAAGCGTGCAGCTAGGTTGTTGTATGTGGTCAATTTATTGACTATTGCTGTTCACATCATCGGAATGATTTATGTTAGTTTGCTAGAAAACAGTTATCAAAGGGCGATGAAGATGGAAGTTCATGAGTGTGTCTCATTTATCTTAGTTAAGGGCGATCAAGTGTTGCTGGAAACAAGAGCGAAGGACAAGGAATCTGACCCAGGGGCAATAGCAATACCCGGTGGTCATATGGAGTTTAACGAAACGCAACAACAAACGTTGTTTAGAGAATTGGAAGAAGAGCTCAATATCAAGCCACTTCAATTTGGTTATTTATGTTCTTTATATCACCCAACTACAGAACTGCAATTGATTCACTATTATGTGGTGACCAATTGGCAAGGTGATATCCAGAGCTTAGAAGCGGAATCTGTTAACTGGTATCCAATAATAAATGCACCAGTCTCGACGGAAGTCGATCGCGTCGCATTAAGTGAATATCTTCGATTAAATACTGCGCTAAGAACTGTGTTTAATAAATGAAGTTCCATAAATAACATTTGTGACGAGTAATAATATTTTTGATTGAATTTTAAATATCGAAAAGATTCGAATTATCTTATAAAAAAATATAGCGGATAAATACTTTGCGAAAACTTGATCAAAAATAAACTTTGCTTTCAGTTGGTTATGCTAGTTTCTGCAAAGGTAAGTTGAAAAAGGGAAGTGGATGTCGAAGTGGTTAGATTGGGCAAAGCAGCTGCAGGCGATTGCTCAAGCAGGGGAAGCATACAGTAAAGATGCTTACGATCTAGAGCGATTCAAAATGGTAGAAGACATCGCTCATCAGATGTTTGCTGACATCAGCGATAAGTCAGTTGCCGATATTCAAAACTTGTTTATCCCTGAAACGGGCTATCCAACACCCAAAGTCGACCTACGTGCTGGGGTGATAAAAGATGGCAAGATACTTCTCGTAAGAGAGCGCGAAGACGGAGGGTGGACGTTGCCTGGTGGTTGGGCTGACGTGTGTGAAACGCCAAGTAGTGGGGTGGTACGCGAAGTGTTGGAGGAGTCTGGCCTCGTGGTAGCAAAACCGAAACTGATTGCGATTCGTGACAGAGCGATGCATGACTATCAGCCGCCTTATCCATTCCACATCTATAAGATGTTCTTTTTGTGCGAATACGTTTCTGGTGAGCCTAAAGAGAACATTGAAGTTTCGGAAATCGATTTCTTCGCGCAGCATAAGATTCCACCACTTTCACAAAGCCGAGTTTTGCCAAGAGATATTGAAATGGTCTTCGATGCTTTTTACAGTGAAGATTTTCAAGTACACGTCGATTAAGGAAGAAAATGAAAACGATAGGTCTAATTGGTGGTATGTCATGGGAGTCTACTGCGAACTATTACCAAATAATTAACCGTGAAGTGAAATCGCGTTTAGGCGGTTTGCATTCAGGAAAAATCTGTTTGTACAGCGTCGATTTCGCCGAAATTGAAACCCTTCAACATCAAGGTCGATGGGACGACGCGGCCACGATTCTTTCTCAAGCAGCAAAATCGGTGGAAGCAGGCGGTGCGGACTTCATTCTGATTTGTACTAATACCATGCATAAAGTCGCGAACCAAATTCAGCAAGCTGTCAATGTACCGCTTGTTCATATTGCTGATGCGACCGCTGAGAAGCTGGTGGCGGATGGCATTGAGAAGGTTGGTTTGCTTGGTACACGTTTTACCATGGAGCAAGACTTTTATAAGCAGCGACTCATCGATAAATTTGGTGTTGATGTCGTCGTACCGAGTTCAAATGACCAAACGATTGTTCATGAGGTTATCTATAACGAGCTGTGCAAAGGAGAAGTGCGTGAGGATTCCCGTCAACAGTACCTCACTATTATCGATAAGTTAGTTGAAGAGGGCGCTGAAGCGGTCATTCTTGGTTGTACTGAGATTGCGATGTTAGTTGAACCTCAACACACAGAAGTGAAGCTTTACGATACAACAGAGATCCACGCTAAGGCCGCTGTGGAAGCCGCGCTGAATGAAGCGTAATTCTCTACAGAATTGATCGACAGGATTAAATCACTCAAGGAAGAGTTATGAATTATCGATGCGGGCAATGTCGCCAGTTTACGAGACAGAAGAGCAGCGCTGATGTTTGTGGCGCTTGGGGTCATCCAACGGACGCGAACCGTGCAGCTTGCGATTATTTTATGCCGACGATCCGGGTTAAAGATCGTGTGGTTTCTCCTTTAAAAAGTAAAAATGGCTAAGTTGTTCTCATTAATTGAGAATTTCTTAATCAATCAGTATTAGTTGATTGATGCAAACGATTGCTCCCTTGGGGATGTATTGTATAATTTGCGTCGCGTCACGCTTTGGTGGCGCGTATTACATTTCAGGATTCCCATGTTGAAGAAATCTCTTGCTCTAATGCTTGCTGCGTACTCACTTCCTTCCGTTGCAGGTTCGACCATCGGTATCGTCGGTGCGATGGATGTCGAAGTTGAAGCGCTATTACCAAAAATCCAAAACCAACAAGTAAAGAAAATTGGTAGCCATCGCTTTTACACGGGTGAGTTAGAGGGCAAAACTGTTGTCGTGACGAAATCTGGCGTAGGTAAGGTCAATGCGGCAATGACGACCACTCTTCTGATCGAATCTTTCGGTGTTGACCAACTGATCTTTACGGGTATTGCTGGTGCTAGCGACCCTAAATTGGACCCGTTAGATGTCGTGGTTTCTACGCGTTTGGTTCAGCACGATGTTGATCTAACCGCATTCAATATGCCGAAAGGTCTACTGCCTGATTACGAAGAGCGTTACTTTTACGCAGATAAAACACTGCAAAAATACGCATTTGATGCAGCCGTTGATACGCTTGGCAAAGAGAGTGTTTACCGTGGCGTTATCGCATCTGGTGACCAGTTCATTGCAAGCAAAGTGAAAGTGACGGGCATCTACCAAGAATACAACGCAATGGCTGTGGAAATGGAAGGTGCGGCGTTAGGCCAAGTAGCAGATGCGTTCAAAGTACCTTATGTGGTTATCCGTACGATTTCAGACAAAGCAGATGGCTCGGCAGATGTTGTCTATTCAGATCTTAAAAAAGCAACGGCCGACAACTCAGCAAACATTACCCTTAATATGCTAAAGCGCATGTGAGAAAGCGTTCACTAGGCTAAATAGTCTTTTGAGAACACGAAAAAGCAGCACACACGGTGCTGCTTTTTTTGTTGGATTTCAATTGCTCTGTAATGAATGATATAAGCCGTTAAGCTACGCAATATCAGAACGGCTAAAAGGTTGGTCGTTAGCTGATTTCCACCATTGATCAAGCTGCTCTTTGTTCATGGGCTTACCAAACAAGTAGCCTTGCATGAAGTCACAGCGATACGAAGATAGCCATTCGTGCATCACGTTATGCTCAATACCCTCTGCCGTTACCTTCTTATTTTGCGCATGGCACAGTTCAATGATTGGTTTGATGACGTGGCCGTTGTCAGTATTCATCAAGGTGAGCAGAAATTCTCGGTCGAATTTGATTTTCTGAACAGGGTACTGAACCAATTGTGTCAATGAGGTATAGCCTGAGCCAAAGTCATCAATTGCCAGCTTATAGCCAAGTTGAGCTAGTTCATCGAGCAGAGCAGTACCTTGTTGGTCTGCGGCGAAGGTTTCGGTGATTTCCAACTCAATACAGTGAGGGGGCACACCATTTTGCTTCGCTTTTTCGTGGATGAACTCGGCCATCGATAGGGAGTTCAGCTCTGCTGATGATAGGTTAATGGATAAAATGATGTCCTTGCCAAAAATACTCTTGAGTTGGTGGTATTCTTCCATTGCGTTAGCAAACACCCAGCGGTCGATTTTCTCGAACAACCCAGTTTGTTCCGCAATAGGGATGAATTCCTTCGGTGGAATCGACCCAATTCCTTCCGCTTCCCAACGTAAGAGAACCTCCAGCCCCTCGATTTCATTGGCGTGACTGTTCATGTATGGCTGGAAAACCAAATGGAATTCGTCTTCCACATTGGCTTTACGTAAAGCGCGTTCGATCTGGCTACGGCGCTGAGCTTCAATATTGAGCGCCGCCGAATAGTAGGCGTATTGGTTTTTGCCGCCGCGTTTTGCTTGGTACATCGCCGCATCTGCACTTGAAAGCAACTTGGCAATATCAGCGCCATCTCTTGGATATTGAGCAATACCAACACTTGCCGTCACCGGAAATGAATTTGTCGAAGATTGGCTCAGATTATGGATGGGTTTGAGCAACTCTGAAGCGAACATATCTGGTATGTCGGCTTTCTTTTGGTTTGTACTCAGTAGGATGGCAAACTCATCGCCAGACAAGCGAGCACCAAAGCAAGGGCTGTTGTGTTGTTGGGTAAACTTCTGGCAGACATTTTTTATATGACGAGAGAAGACTTGTAAAAGCTTGTCACCCAATTCGTGGCCGTATTTGTCGTTTACGTACTTGAAGTTATCTAGGTCGATGTAAACAACCCAAAGTTGCTCAGAGGGGTCGGCTAACTCACGAGTTGCCAATTCATGAAAACGATGACGGTTCGCGAGTTGAGTTAGGTGGTCTGTTTCCGCTAAGTGTTTGGTTTTATGATAGATGTTATTGAGTTCTTCATACATGTCGAAGAAACGCGAAGAGAGGCGACCAATTTCATCGTCACTGTTTAGCTTTTCAATATTAGTGCGCTTGTTTGCTTCTATTTCGCGCAGTTGTTTGTCCAGTTTCGATACCGGGCTGAGCACGTAACGATACAAGACTAAGACAATCAAAGTGATGGTACAAAACGACGCTATACCAAACGAAAGAGCCAGCTCCAACCAGACCTTATCGACCTTATTCCACATTAAATACTCTGCCGGTGACAAAATTGCGTGGAAATGGGGTAAGAGTTCAATAGTTTGGGCTAGGGGGATGTCGAGGTGAATCGGTTTGTCAGAAAATGTGATGACACTGTGGGTATCAAATTCGATTTCGTGTTTGATGTCATTAAAAGCTTCGAGAGAGACGGAGACGACAACAAAGAATGCGTTGTGCGGATCAAAGCTGGGTGGGTGCTCGCCCGTTCGCTTATCGAACAGTTCGTACTGCAGGAGTATGCTTTGGCCACTTGAGTTGTAAATAAAGCCTGTATGGCTGGTTTTACCATGCTGGGCATAGCTCTTTTCCACGTATTCGAGGATTTTAGGATCGACGCTGCCGTTGGACTCATAAAACTGATTCTCGGTGTAATAGAGTAGGTTTTGGTCGCCATCCAGTATTGCCATGTTTGCATCACCATTATAACCATGGCTTAGCACTTCCACTGTTTCATCCAATCGGTTAAATAGCTGTCGCTCTCGGTACGGGTCTTCGTGGTTAACGAAGTAATCCTGTAAAACTTCACTTTTCCCTAGGGTATAGGCGTAACTGTTGAGGAAGATATTGGCCTGACGAAATTGCCCTGCGAGCTTTTCCATTTGCAGCTGAATGTAGCTGTCTTCTCGCTTGATCAATGTGACTTTTTGAATGCTATAAATGATGTAACTCGACACCAACGCGCTAATAAGAATAACTGGCGCGACAAGCAAAACGACTCTGTTGCTTAATTTCATGTATTTCTTGCTTTCCGTTTGTGTCCTTACAAACGCTTCTAACCTAATGGTTTTTACCAGTTGGTTCTCACCTAAGGTATCGAACGGATGATGATACTTTCCTTGTATTCGGGAGAAATTGTAAAGGTGTGTTTTTCGAAAGTCAGTGAGGTTTCCGATATTTGTGATGTCGTGTGAGGTTTTTTCATGTTCTCAGGTACCACCGTCTCATAAATTGAACAGATTATTCTGTTCCAAAACACGCTTACTCATTTGTTCGGTTTATGAATTCAGATTTATAAAGAAGGGAAAGGTAATTTCTCTCCGTGTAGTAAATGTCATCGAAACGTTTCGATGGCGAAGTGTGACCTCAATATCTTTTTCTTAATCAGTTAGCTCTCAATTAAGGATCATTCTCACACCTTATCGATCTGTCACTAGCCAATTTTCATTGCCGTCCTATTATTGCATCGAAACGTTTCGATGAGTTTTCTGTCAATACTAAGAAATGAAACTCAAAGTTGTATGAACGTGTAACCGAAAGGTCGATGAGATGAAAAAAAGTACCCTAATTAACTCAGAAATTTCTTACTTGGTGGCGACGCTGGGTCATACCGACGAAATCACCATTTGTGACGCGGGTTTGCCAATTCCTGATCATGTACAGCGCATTGATTTAGCGTTGACGCACGGAGTCCCTGGCTTTCTAGATACCGTTCGCGTGATTCTGTCTGAGTCCCAAATTGAAGGGGTCATCATTGCTGAAGAATTCGCCAAAGTTAGCCCAGTTCACCATGATGCTTTAATCACTGAGCTAACCAAAGAAAGTGAGCATACAGGCAAACAAATCGCGATCAACTATGTGTCGCATGAAGATTTTAAAGCTCGCACAGAACAAAGCCGCGCTGTTGTTAGAACAGGCGAGTGCACACCTTATGCGAACGTGATTTTCCAAGCCGGTGTGGTGTTTTAAGCCACAACTAATTGAGGACAAATTATGACTCAAGCCATTCTACAACTGAGCGACATCGAGAAAGCATTCCCGGGTGTTAAGGCGTTGGATAAAGCTAGCCTTAACGTATACCCAGGTCGTGTGATGGCGTTGATGGGAGAGAACGGGGCAGGTAAGTCGACCTTGATGAAAGTGTTAACGGGCATCTATCACATGGATGCAGGAAGAATCAAATACCAAGGTCAGCCAGCGGCGTTTAAAGGTCCACGAGACTCACAAGAAGCCGGCATCAGTATCATTCACCAAGAATTGAACTTGATCCCTGAACTGACCATTGCCGAGAACATCTATCTAGGTCGTGAATTTACCAGTTCTATGGGACGTATTCAGTGGGGCAAAATGTATGAAGAAGCAGACAAGTTGCTTCAACGCCTTAACGTAAAGCACTCATCGAAAACGCTGCTTGGTGATTTGAGCCTTGGTGAGCAACAAATGGTGGAGATTGCGAAAGCGCTGTCTTTCGAATCCAAAGTCATCATCATGGATGAACCAACGGATGCGTTAACCGACAAAGAGACGGAATCGCTGTTTAAAGTAATTAACGAACTTCGCGACCAAGGCTGTGGCATCGTTTATATCTCACACCGCCTGAAAGAAATCTTCGAAATCTGCGATGACATTACTGTGTTACGTGACGGTAAGTTCATCGGCGAATGCCAAGTTAAAGACACCAACGAAGATGGACTCATCGAAATGATGGTTGGTCGTAAGTTGGAAGAGCAATACCCGCGTATCGATGTGACGCATGGTGATGTTTGTCTTGAAGTGATTGGTTTGACGGGTTCGGGGGTTCATGACATTAGCTTCACACTTCAACGCGGTGAGATCCTTGGTGTATCGGGCTTGATGGGCGCGGGGCGTACTGAACTGATGAAGGTGATTTATGGCGCGCTACCAAGTGAGCGTGGCGTTATCAACTTAGACAACAAGACCATTAATCCTGTGAGCCCACAAGATGGTTTGGTGAATGGCATTGCTTACATATCTGAAGACCGTAAAGGTGATGGCTTGGTGCTGGGGTTATCCGTGAAGGAGAACATGTCTCTGTGTGCACTGGATAAACTCACCAAAGGCTTCCAAATCCAACATGGCGAAGAAGTCGTGGCGGTGGAAGATTTCATCAAGCTTTTCAACATCAAAACGCCAACCCGAGACCAAATCATTGGCAACCTTTCTGGTGGTAACCAGCAGAAAGTGGCAATCGCAAAAGGGTTGATGACCAAACCTAAAGTTCTGATTCTGGATGAGCCAACTCGCGGCGTCGACGTAGGCGCTAAGAAAGAAATCTACCAGCTAATCAACAAATTTAAAGCCGATGGCATGAGCATCATCTTGGTTTCTTCTGAGATGCCTGAAGTGCTAGGCATGAGTGACCGCATCATGGTGATGCACGAAGGTCGTATTACTGGCGAATTCGATGCTAAAGACGCCGACCAAGAAACACTACTCGCTTGTGCCGTAGGCAGAAAGATCAATGAGGAAGCAGCATGAGTACTAAGACCATGAGCAAACCAACCGAAGCGAACAGTAAAAAGCTGTTCACCAAAGAATGGCTGATTGAGCAAAAGTCACTGATTGCACTGATTTTCTTGATTGTTGTTGTGTCATTCTTGAACCCGAACTTTTTTACGGTAGACAACATTCTTAATATTCTTCGTCAAACCTCAGTTAACGCAATCATTGCAGTAGGTATGACGTTGGTTATCTTGACTGCAGGCATCGACCTAAGTGTTGGTTCTGTACTCGCGTTATGTGGTGCGTTTGCCGCGAGCATGATTGCGTTAGAAGTGCCGGTGCTTATTGCGGTTCCGACAGCGCTGTTTGCTGGTGCGGCACTGGGTGCGATCAGCGGTATCATCATTGCCAAGGGTAAGGTTCAAGCCTTTATCGCAACACTGGTTACCATGACGTTATTACGCGGCGTAACCATGGTTTACACAGACGGTCGTCCTATCTCAACGGGCTTTACCGATACAGCAGACGCATTTGCATGGTTCGGTACCGGTTACGCCCTTGGTATCCCAGTTCCTGTTTGGTTGATGGTGATTGTCTTTGCTGCGGCTTGGTACCTACTGAACCACACTCGCTTTGGTCGCTACGTGTACGCACTTGGTGGCAACGAATCAGCAACGCGCCTTTCTGGTATCAACGTTGACCGTGTGAAAATCGGTGTATACGCCATCTGCGGTATGTTGGCAGCGCTTGCAGGCATCATCGTGACGTCTCGCCTTTCTTCCGCGCAGCCAACAGCAGGTATGGGTTATGAGCTAGATGCAATCGCAGCGGTTGTTCTTGGTGGCACCAGCTTGATGGGCGGTAAAGGTCGCATCATGGGAACCTTGATTGGTGCTCTGATCATCGGCTTCCTAAACAACGCGCTGAACCTACTCGATGTTTCTTCCTACTACCAAATGATTGCGAAAGCAGTGGTTATTTTGCTAGCAGTACTGGTAGACAACAAAAACAAGTAATTGATATTTAAAATAAAGATCTCCACTAAATCCTGAATACAAATCGAGCCAGAGGACGTGTGCTGGCTCACCCTACACAAAGGACTAGAACGATGAAAAAACTCGCAACTCTTATCTCTGCTGCACTTCTTTCTTCAACCGTATCGGTAGCGGCGCACGCTCAAGATACAATGGCGATTGTAGTTTCTACACTGAATAACCCTTTCTTCGTAACGATGAAAGACGGTGCAGAAGCGAAAGCGAAAGAACTGGGATACGACTTGATTGTACTGGACTCGCAAAATGACCCGAGTAAAGAACTATCAAACATCGAAGACCTAACGATTCGTGGCGTAAAAGCGATTCTGATTAACCCAACAGATTCAGACGCTGTGTCCAACGCGATTCGTATGGCGAACCGTTCTAAGATCCCTGTGTTGACACTAGACCGTGGTGCAAGCCGTGGTGACGTAGTGAGCCACATCGCTTCTGACAACGTAGTTGGTGGTGAAATGGCAGGTCACTACATCATGGAAAAAGTAGGTGAGAAAGCGAAAGTTATCCAACTAGAAGGTATTGCGGGTACGTCTGCGGCGCGTGAGCGTGGTGAAGGCTTCATGACAGCAGTGAAGGGCAGCAACATGGAGCTACTAGCAAGCCAACCTGCTGATTTCGACCGTACTAAAGGTCTGAACGTAATGGAAAACTTGCTTGCAGCGAATCCAGATGTTCAAGCGGTCTTTGCTCAGAACGATGAGATGGCACTGGGTGCGCTTCGCGCAGTACAAGCTTCAGGTAAAGACGTAATGATCGTTGGCTTCGACGGTACTGATGATGGTATCGCTGCTGTAAACCGTGGCAAGCTAGCTGCGACGATCGCACAGCAACCAGATCTTATTGGTGCGTTGGGTGTAGAAACTGCAGCGAAAGTATTGAAAGGCGAGAAGGTTGAGGAGTACATTCCTGTTCCGCTTAAAGTCGTGACTAAGTAAGTTTAACGTTCGACTCAGTGATTCTTCTTTGTTGAAGATAACGGAATGACCCAATGAATGTGTTGGGTCATTCCAAACAACGAAAGTGGTAAGTTACAAAATTAAATCTAGTTGAATCGTAATACGCTTACGTTTTTTCAAAGAGCGTAAACCTATTACTCCTGTTCAAATATAAAGGGTTCAATCAGAACCGAGGATAACCGTATGAATAAGTTAGTGGTGTTAGGTAGTGTAAACGCTGACCATGTTCTTCAAGTGCCTTCTTTCCCTCGCCCTGGCGAGACGCTGCATGGTCGTAACTATCAAGTTATCCCAGGTGGCAAAGGTGCCAACCAAGCTGTGGCGGCAGCTCGATTAAACGCAGACATCGGTTTTATTGCGTGTGTGGGTGATGATTCGTTCGGCATCAATATTCGTGAGAACTTCAAAATGGATGGCATCGACATCACTGGTGTGAAGATGCAGCCTAACTGCCCAACGGGCATTGCCATGATTCAAGTGGCGGACAGCGGCGAGAACAGCATTTGTATCTCCGCAGAAGCCAACGCAAAGCTGACTGCAGAGGCGATTGAGCCCGATCTAGAGCGCATTCGTCAGGCTGATTACTTGTTGATGCAACTAGAAACGCCAATGTGTGGTATCGAGAAAGCTGCGCGAATCGCGAAAGGTGCCAAAACCAACGTGATTCTTAACCCTGCACCAGCTCGCGAGCTGTCAGATGAATTACTGTCTTGCATTGATGTGATTACACCCAATGAAACGGAAGCGGAAGTGCTAACAGGTGTGACGGTAACAGACGATGACAGTGCACAAGAAGCGGCGAACATCCTGCATTCGAAAGGCATTGAAATCGTCATGATCACGCTGGGTGCGAAAGGGGTGTGGTTGAGTCAAAACGGTCGTGGTGAAATCATTCCTGGCTTCCGCGTAGAAGCAACAGATACCACAGCGGCGGGCGATACGTTTAATGGGGCATTAGTCACTGGTTTATTGGAAGACTTACCTTTAGAATCAGCGATTAAGTTTGCCCACGCAGCAGCAGCGATCTCAGTAACTCGCTTTGGCGCGCAAACCTCCATTCCAACCCGCAAAGAGGTTGAGGAGTTTCTGGCTCAAAAGTAGGGCCTGTTGACCTTTCGAGCTGATTTTTGCAGCGATTTGTGGGCAGTTTATACAAGGCAGAGGCTTTGAAATGTAGTTGGCCTACCTGATAAGCCGATAACGAAGTAGAAATAAGCCACAAATGCTGCCCGAAGGGTTCGGCTAAAAGCGTTTTACTCTTTGTTGAGAGGTATGTGCTTAGGATGACTAGGCTACAAACCTCTCGTCGCGATTAAAACGCTTTTATCTCGAACAAAACTTAACCACGAAAGAACAACAGACCCTAAAATCAAGGAGTAATAACATGGCAACGATGAAAGACATCGCAAAACTGGCAGGGGTTTCCACTTCAACTGTGAGCCATGTTATTAACAAAACTCGCTTTGTCAGCGAAGAGATCTCGGAACGAGTCAACAATGCTGCCAAAGAGCTCAATTACTACGCGCCGTCTGCTTTGGCGCGTAGCCTCAAAGTCAATCGCACCAAAACTATTGGTATGCTAGTGACCACCTCAACCAACCCATTTTTCGGTGAAGTCGTAAAAGGTGTTGAGCGAAGTTGCTACCATAAAGGCTATAGCCTGATCCTGTGTAACACAGAAGGTGATAACGAGCGAATGCGTGAATCTATCAATACGCTGTTGCAAAAGCGCGTTGATGGCCTGATTTTGATGTGTTCATCGTTAGAAGGGGAGCGCATTGATGTATTTGAGCGTTATCCTGACATTCCGGTTGTAGTGATGGACTGGGGACCTATGTTGTTCACCAGCGATAAGATTCAAGACAACTCACTTCGTGGTGGTTATCTTGCAGCTAAATATCTTATCGACTGTGGCCACCAAGAGATTGGTTGTATTACAGGTCCACTAATCAAGCATCAAGCGCAAATGCGTTATGAAGGCTACAAGCGAGCGATGATTGAAGCTGAGCTTGAGTTCAATGCAAACTGGATTGTTGAATCTGATTTTGAATGTGAAGGTGGTTATCAAGCCTTCAAGAAAATGGCGGAACGTGGTCCGCTCCCAAGCTCGATTTTTGTCTCCAACGACATGATGGCAATGGGCGCAATTAACGCAGCTAACGAGCTAGGCATTAAAATTCCAGAGCAGTTATCCATTATTGGCTATGATGACATTCATATCGCCAAGTTCATGTCTCCATCTTTAACAACGATCCACCAACCGAAATACCGTCTAGGGCAAGCCGCAGTCGAAACTTTATTGCGAAAACTGGATGATAAATCTGATGAAGCTCAGGTTGTACAGCTTGAACCTACATTGGTTGAGCGTAACAGTGTGAAGGTTGTGTCTAGTCAATAGCCCTCGCTTTCCGTTGTGACATTTTGCTAGAAATTAGTAATAAATTATTTCTCTTTGTATGAGAAAGGCTTAGTATTAACTTTCATTATAAATAGAAGTGTTAATTATATATTCGGTGGATTAGCAATATGTTGTCAAAGGGATACGCGAAGTTCTCGGTGAAACACCCTTGGTTTCATCGTTTGAATGTTACAGCGGTTGCGTTCATTTTTTTATTAAGTTGCTATCAACTATTAGTCAACGAAGCTTTTGAATTCTCAATCGGCTTTGTTATTACTCTTTTAGCAACATTACTCTTTGCTTCGGCATCGGCGTTTAAAAAACGTTATTCGGGTTTAGAGTCTTAAACCATTACTGCGTAGTGGGAACACTACAATATAAAACAATTATTGATCTGATTTATGATCGGATACATCAAAGGGAGGACAAATGTCCTCCTTTTTGTTTGCTGCGAGGCAATAAGATGAGCGCATCCCAAGCACAATAATAAAGGACATCTTCATGGACCTATTTGCCCTGTTAGACATCAACAACACCCTTGTTAATATTCCTATTGGTGGTGGCTATGCAATGAGCTGGATCGAAGCGTTTGGTACGGTTTTCGGTCTGCTTTGTATTTGGTTTGCGAGCCAAGAAAAAACCATTAACTACTTATTTGGTCTGCTGAACGTAACACTTTTTGCCGTTATCTTTTTCCAGATTCAGCTTTACGGATTGCTTCTGCTTCAACTGTTCTTCTTCTGCGCCAACATCTATGGCTGGTATGCATGGACAAGACCAAATGCACAAGGTGAGACACTTGAGGTACGTTGGTTAAGCAAACAGAAGCTGATCGCGACAGGTTCAGTAAGCATTGTTGCGATTGCGATGTTAACGATTTACATCGACCCATTCTTCTTTGCGTTGGCTAACATTGCCGTTGATACGTTAAATGTGTTTGGTGCAGGTTTATCTGAGCCTGTGTTGGAGCCAGATGCTTTCCCATTCTGGGATGCAACCATGACCGTGCTTTCTATCGTGGCGCAAATCTTGATGACACGTAAGTACGTTGAGAACTGGATTCTTTGGGTTGTAATCAACATCATCAGCGTTGGTATTTACGCGACACAAGGTGTGTACGCAATGTCGGTTCAATACGCGATTCTCATGTTCATCGCAGCAAACGGCACAAGAGAGTGGGCACGTAGCGCAAAACGCAACGGTGAGAAGACCCTAACTCAAGCGACAGCTCATGGTTAAGCCAATGATGAAACAACCTCATATTGGCGTAGACAGCACCCAGATAGCACCTCGAGTGATCGTCTGTGGTGAGCCAGATCGAGCAAACCGTATTGCCGCGTTGTTTGATAACGCAGAATTGGTCTCTGAAAACCGTGAGTATCGAGTGTTTACGGGAACATACCAAGGTCAGAGCGTATCAGTGTGCAGTACAGGTATCGGAGCACCTTCGATGATCATTGCCGTTGAAGAACTAAAACAGTGTGGTGTGACAGATGTGATTCGAGTGGGTTCTGCTGGCGCGATGCAATCCAACATCCAACTTGGTGAGTTGATTGTGGCTGAAGGCGCAGTAAGAGACGAAGGTGGCTCGAAAGCGTACGTTCGCTCTTCGTATCCGGCTTACGCAAGCTTTTCATTACTGAAAGCGCTGGACAGCTATTTAGCCGAAAAAGAGGCGCGCTATCATTTAGGTGTGGTTCGTTCCCATGACAGCTTCTATACCGACGACGAAGAAGCGATCTGCGAATACTGGAACAAGAAAGGTATTATCGGTGCGGATATGGAAACCTCAGCTCTGTTTACTGTCGGGCGCCTGCGTGGACTGAATGTTGCCTCCATTCTGAACAATGTGGTTTTGTATCAGCAGGATGTGAAAGAAGGTGTAGGGCAGTACGTAGACGAAGCGCAAGTGATGATGGAAGGGGAGCGTTTAGCGTCTTACGCTGCTCTTGAAGCCTTAATTGCACAGAGTTAACCAGCTCACAGCTTAGTTAATTTTATAAGCGGCACCTTGGTGTCGCTTTTTTATTGGCTGTCATCAAACGATTCTAGCGAGTACAATCTACTTGAGATTGTTGTCATTAAAGAGAAACTCACGTGAAAATAAGCCCTTATCCGACTGGACGTTTCAAAAGCTTTCTAGAACAGAAAAGTGCTGAGTTTCGTGACTTAATCTATCAATGCCAAATCGGCAGTCGATACTTTGACTCTGGTGAAGAGATCCTTCGCCAAGGTGAGCAACTTCAATATCTGTATGTTGTGCCAGTCGGGCGAGTTTCGATGAGCATCATTGCTGCTAATGGACGTCGTTTCCAATTGGGTGAAGCCAATTGCGATTATCATATCTATGGTGAAATGGAGTACTTCACACAAACGCCTTGCCAATGGAATGTTGTCGCAGATGAACACATGCAAGTGGATATCATCTGTATTCAAAAACTGACTGAGAGGTTGCATCAACAACCTGACATGATGTTCTTCTTTGCCTCTGCTTTGGCGGAGGATTATCAGGATTCAATGGACATCTACACCAATCGCTTGTTACACCCAATTACTTACAACATTGCTTATGATTTGTTGGTGCAAAAACAGACTAATACCTTGTTGGGTGGATTTGGCAAAGTAAACCAAGAAGCCGAAAGATTTGGCACTTCCGGGCGTGTTTATCGCCGAGCGGTGAAAGATTTAATGGACAAGGGGTTGATCAGAAAGGGCGAACAGGGGCTAGAGATTGTTGATGAACTTGCACTAAAAGCGTTTCTTGATGCCTATGAGTAGCCCGCACGATTCCATTTTAAAAATAAAAGCTGCGGGCTATCTGGTTTATCTGTTATTCAATCAGAACAATGTGTGTTTATTCTGATTTAAAAACACAATTTTTTGCAAAATCAGACGCTTCGTTAGCGGTCCATTCGCCTTTTGGTTTTTCTTTCATGTCGTTACACCACGCTTCACTGCCCACCTCTGTACAAGCCATCAGTTGCGCTGCGACAAAAACCATTAATGCTAACTTCTTCATTTTCTAATCCCTTTTGATAAGACTTGTTTTGAAGTATAAGCACTCGATCACGAGATAAACATGAAAATTATTATTTTGCGCTTACCGTCTCAAATCCGATATAGGTACAGTGTAATTTGTTGATTTATTAAGCCAATTTAGAAGTGTAACGAATGTATACCCAAGTGACTTCAAGATGCAGGATTCAGAGCGTTGTCATTGATTCGAGAGTAAGGAAAACAACGCAGTGTAATAGCTAGCTCTTTCCAAGTTGTTTGACGCAGCAATCGGGTCAATGACACGCTCCCAAAGGGCGAGCTGCCTTGGCTTGTATACTTTGTTGTCGATTCTTGATTTAGACCCACTAAACCTTTAAATCGCCGCCGCGTCTACAAACCAAGTCATTCTCGCTGAACCTAGCATCTCGAGGTTACTTGGGTATAAAGTTATTAAATAATCGGTTGAATGCCTATGTGAGTAACGATATATTGCGAATGCGCATGATAACGGATCTCATTTAAGGTTTAAAATAATGGAAAAACTCGTCAGTGCGGCTCTTGTTTCGCTGCTCACAATCTCACCTGCTTTTGCTGCAACCGTCAAAATCGATCACTACATGGGAACGACAGAAGTCGAACAATCACCAAAGCGTGTGGTTGTGATTGGCTTTGGCCCTCTTGATATGCTCGATAGCTTTAATATCGACCCTGTTGCAGTCTCGAATGCCTCGCATCTTCCTAAATACTTATCGAAATACAATAAAGACAATTACACCTCTGCTGGTAGTTTGTTTGAACCGGATTTCGAAACCATCTATATGCAAAAACCAGATTTGATTTTGGTTGGTCCTCGTGGTTCATCGAAATACGATGAGTTAAGTGAAATTGCACCAACAGTCGTTTTTGCATCAGGAGAGAAAGAAGATTACTGGCAGGGCACGAAAGCACAATGGCGCAATCTTGGTAAGATCTTCAACATAGAGGACAAGGTTGAGCAAAAGATCGAAAACTTGGATGCACAGTTCAAGGCGATTCGCGAATACAACCAAACCAATAATAATGATGCACTCACGATTTTGAGTATCGGAGACAACATCAGTGCATTCGGTGCGAAGTCTCGTTTTGGCGCGATTTACACAGATTTTGGCTTTACTGAAACAGTGAAGAACCTCAAAACAGGCACGCACGGTGATGTCATCTCTTACGAGTTTATTCGCGAAGCTAACCCGAAAAATATTCTAGTCATTGATAGAAACTCACTTCACGCAAAGTCTGACAATGACCTCGCTAAAGCGTTGGATAACGATTTGGTTAAAGCAACTTCGGCATACAAGAACAAGAAGATTACCTTCCTAGATGTTGATGCTTGGTACTTAGCAATGTCTGGCGTAACCGCAACGGAAAAGATGGTGAGTGAAATTAAACACACGATCGATCTGTAAAAAAGCTAGCTGAGGTTAACTTTGAAAAAGTTATTGCTTGTTCTTATTGTTCTAAGCGTCGCATCGTTGTTTGTTGGGGTGGCAAATATGACACCCCAACAGTTGTTTTCGGGCGATGCAAAAGCAATAGAACTCTTCTTTACTAGCCGAATTCCGCGTTTATTTGCCATTCTTCTTGCTGGAGCAGGGCTGAGCATCGCTGGATTAGTGATGCAGCAAATTAGCCAAAACCGATTCGCCGCGCCTTCAACAACGGGCACGATTGAGTGTGCCATGCTCGGTTACGTAATGAGTGTGGTGTTTTTTGGTAATGGCGAACAGCTTTGGCTTGTCTTTGCAGTCTCTATTCTGGGTACCTTGATGTTCGTCCAGTTCATTCAACGCATCCAATTCAAAAGTGTCGTGTTTGTGCCGCTCGTCGGCATCATCTTTGGTAACGTTGTTGACGCCGTTACTACCTTCATTGCCTACAAATACGATGCGCTGCAAAGCCTGTCTGCATGGAGTGTGGCGAATTTTGCCAACATTTTACGTGGTGACTTTGAGCTGCTTTACATTGCTGTTCCCGTCGCCCTTTTAAGTTACCTATTTGCTGCGCGTATCTCTGCTGTTGGCATTGGTAAAGACTTTGCAGTAAACCTTGGGCTGAACTATCAGCAAGTGGTGACGTTAGGTGTACTTTTGGTATCGATAATGTCTGCCAGTGTGGTGATGATCGTAGGTCAACTGCCATTTCTAGGGCTCATCGTTCCAAACTTAGTCAGTTACTTCTACGGTGACAATCTCAAACGCAATATCCCGCTTACTGCCATGTACGGGGCAATACTCGTTTTGGCGTGTGACTTGGTTAGCCGATTGATCATCTTCCCTCATGAAATGCCGATTTCAATCGTAATCAGCATCTTAGGCGGGGTGGTGTTTATCGCGATGTTGTTGCGAGGTAAGCAAAGTGCGTGATTCCAAGAAACTGTTCTTATTGGCAGCCTTCGCGCTGCTTTTTGCGTTTTTGTTTATTGGCATTGGCTTAACGGCAGATAACTACCAGTACTTTTTGTCACGACGTGTGCCTAAAGTGCTAGCTATGGTGTTGGCGGGTATTGCGATTGCTCAATCTTCGTTGGTGTTCCAAACCATTACTCACAACCGGATTCTTACTCCAAGCATCATGGGGTTTGATGCGTTGTATGTGTTGACGCAAGTGCTGATTGTTTTGTTATTTGGGGGGTTAAGCGCGCTCGTTCTGAATGTTTACATCAATTTCTCGATTGCTGTGCTGGTCATGGTGGGATTTTCGCTGTTGCTGTTTGGTTTTTATTTTTCAAAAGGCGGGCGCAATCTCATCACTTTGTTGTTGGTGGGGCTGATCTTTGGGCAGTTGTTTAGCAATATTGCGGTGTTCTTCTCCCTTCTTATGGATCCAAACACCTTTGCGTTTGTGCAATCTAAACTGTACGCGAGTTTCAACAATGTGAAGGTGAACTTGGTGTATCTCAGTTCGCCAATATTGCTCATCGCTTGCTGGTTGTTGTATCGCATGCATCGCACTTTAGATGTTTTTTGGCTCGACCAAGACAACGCTAAGAGTCTAGGGGTTGAAGTCCCTAAAGTGACGCGCAATGTCTTTATTCTCTCTGCGGTTCTCATTGCCATTTCGACGGCTTTAGTCGGTCCAATCATGTTCTTTGGTTTATTGGTGACGAACTTGAGCCGTGAAATGTTCCACTCTTACCAGCATCGTACTTTGTTAGTCGGTTGTTCATTGATGGCAATTTGTGCTTTGTTGTCGGGGCAGTGGATTATAGAAAACCTGTTTTCATTTGAAACGACGCTGAGCGTGGTGATTAACTTTATTGGCGGTATCTACTTCTTGTATCTACTGCTGAAAAACAAAGTCGTATAAACATGATAGTTATAGATAAATTAACCAAAGCATTTGGTTCCAACAAAGTGGTTGATGGCGCGGATACCCAATTTGATAAAGGGAAGGTGACATCGATTATTGGTCCAAACGGAGCAGGAAAGAGTACCTTGCTGTCGATGGCGTCACGATTAACCGAGCGAGACGGCGGTAGTGTCATGATCGACTGCAAAGAGATTGCGGAATGGGACACCAAAGAGCTCGCAAAAAAGCTGGCGGTGTTGCGCCAAGCAAACACGATTACGATGCGTTTTACCGTAAAAGAATTGGTCTCGTTTGGGCGATTCCCTTATTCAAAAGGCAACTTGTCCAAAGATGACCATGCGATCATCGACCAAGCAATTGACTACCTAGATCTAAAAGAAATTCAAGATAACTTCTTAGATGAATTGAGTGGTGGTCAACGGCAGTTGGCGTTTATTGCGATGGTGATTGCCCAAGATACGGATTACGTTTTCCTTGATGAGCCACTGAATAACCTTGATATCAAACATTCATTGCAGATCATGAAAGTCGTTCAGCGTCTTGCGCACGATATGAATAAAGCCATGGTCGTGGTGATTCATGATATTAACTTTGCGGCTTGTTACTCCGACGAGATCCTTGCGTTGAAGAAGGGCAAAGTGGTTGCCACTGGCAAAGTAGAGGAGGTGATTCAGGCATCCACGTTAGAAGATATTTACGAGACACCTTTTAATATCATTGAGCTTAATGGCAAGCGTATGTGCACTTACCATTAAAGCTATATCCATTAAATTAAAACGAAATAGAAATGTTGGCGAGCTTACTTGGTGAGCTCGTCAATGATTGGACATCGGCTCTCGGCATCGCCTGGGCAAGATGAAACCCAACCTTCTAATTGCTTTTTAATCTCCAACAAGTGAGCGATCTTTTGCTCAACCTCATGAAGCTTATCCATCGTACGTGCTTTCACTTCGCTGCTCTTGCGATTTGGATTGTGCGCTAGTTGCACAAATTCTTTGCATTCTTGCAGTGAGAATCCTGCGTTTTTCGCTCGAGAAACAAGGTTGAGCTCTTGGATGTGTTTGTCAGAATATTCGCGATAGCCTGAATCGCTGCGAGCTGGTGACGAGATGATGCCTTTGTCTTCGTACATACGAATCGACTTAGAAGACAACCCTGTTAATTTCGCAACTGCACCAATATTCATGATGACCTCTGTATTTCAGAAAACCTTTCTCGCGAGTATAACGCCAAGTGTTTATCTTCCCAAATGGCTTTGAGAGCAAACCTATTTTGTGGCGTTGGCACGAATACCATCAATGGCTGTTTACGACCTCGTGTGGCGGAACACCAAACACTTTCTTGAAGGCGTTGGTAAAGTTTGATGGGTGGTGATAACCCGCCTCGTATGCCGCTTCTGTGATGGTGACTAATCCACGTTCCAAATGCTGACGAGCAATCTCCAACCGGCGGTGACGGATGTAACCGTTGATGGTCATATTAAAAGATTGTTTAAAGCGACGCTGCAGGTTAGAAACGCTCATCGAGAACTGTTCTGCTAAGCGCTCTAAGGTTAAATCTTCTTCGAGGTGCGTCTCTATGTAACTGACGACATCCTCGATTCGAGCATCGCCAGAACGCTTTTTTTCTTCGCACTCCGCGCAGTAGTCGTCTGGCATTTGCCCTATAGAGTGGGAGAGCACTTGGTAAATCAAACTCTCTACCTCTATACGATCTTTCATGTTTGTCGGAGATTCATGTTGGGTGAGAGCTCGTGTCAAATCAATTAACGTCTCATTAAGCTCCAGCGTGTAAAAGGCTTGGTGAGTTTCAATAAAGCGTTTGTGACCGCAATGTCCCGCCATTCTCGATTCCAACCAAGGTGGCTTAATAAGAATATTAATTTTATTCATGCGGTTGTTTTGAATCAGCGAGCGGCGGAAGTTTGCAGGCTTAGCTAGGTTAACAACCACGCCTTGTGGGCCTTTGCTTGCGTCAAAATCAAATTGGAGGTCATCGTAGCCAAAAGAGAGTTTCCCCTCCAAAAGAATGGTAATCAGTAGTGCAGAATGTGCGGTTGAAACGATATTCGAATCGACTAATTCAATGCAACGTCCGCCATGAACAAAGATTTGGTCATTGTATTGGTAGGAGAGGAATTGACCTTCCGCGAGTTGGGTTTGGTTGCTTTGACCTTGAGTCACAATGATCTGTTTTTCCGTCTGCTCAAGCTTTTTGGTTAGAGCCACTTTGGCAATTTTAGTTCTTTTTTTGGTCTCTTCCGCCATTTGACGTTTCCTCATAACACCTATGCGATTTCGCATAAGTGATTCGTCTTTGTATTTATCAATAGCGACCCTATCATACGTGAGAATTATTATCATTTATATTTAGGAAGACGTTTATGGAAAGCCCAGTTAGCTCACCAATTAAGCTTTCAAGCCTATGCCTAGCAGTCGGGGTGGCGCTTGCTCATCCCGCTTTAGCCCAAGAACAAGATTCTCATTTCGAAGAGGTAGTGGTGTGGGGTACGAAGGTATCCAGTAACACCGAATCAATGTTTGCCGACGACATGTCGCTTAAACAAGCTGACCACATGTCTGATTTGCTTCGTGATATTCCTGGCGTTGACGTGGGTGGTACACACTCCGTCAATCAACGTATTACCATTCGTGGTCTGGGTGAAACCGATCTTGATATCCGTTTAGATGGTGCCTCTCAGCACGCCAATATGTTCCACCATATTGGTAACCTTACACTCAACCCAGACATTCTAAAGTCAGCAGATATCCAAGTGGGTAATAACTCAGTTACCCAAAGCGGTCTTGGCGGTTCAGTGTACTTTGAAACTAAAGATGCTCGTGATCTGCTGCGTTACGATGAAAACTTTGGTGCTCGCGTTTACGGCGGTTATGTGTCTAACGACAACCAACAAGGTTCTCTAACACTATATGGATTGCTGTCTGAAAACGTGGACGCGATGGTCTATGGTCACTACGTAACACGTGATGATTTTAAAGATGGTGATGGCAATAAAACCTTTGGTGCGGAAGGAGATGTTTACAACATCTTAGGTAAGCTCGGTTATGAGTTTGGCGATATTCACCGACTAGAAATCTCATACGATATGTATCGTGACAGTGGTGATTACAACCCACGCCCTGATATGTCTGGTGATGCCAATAACGGTTTGTCGAGTGAGCTTCTAATTCCTACCGATTATGATCGTGACACAGTCACATTAAGTTATGAGCTTCGTGGTGAGCAACACCAAGGGGACGTCACGTTATATAACACTGAAACCGAAATCGTCCGTGATGAATCTGTCATGGCGCCGCGTTGGCCAGCAAACCGTTTATCGAAAAATACCGCGAAAAACCAGAACTTTGGCTTAAGCGCAAAATTCCAATCATTGCTCACTCTGGGTAGCTTTGATCATCGCGCGACTTACGGCCTTGATTACATGGATAAGACTTCTGAAAGTTACTATGGCAGCAGCAAGTTCATGGATGAATCTGCGGTTTCTACAGCTTTGTTCGTCGAAGACCAATTCTTTATCTCGGACGCGCTTTCAATCACAGCCGGCCTACGATTTGACGACTACCAACGCAAAGCAGAAACAGGTAACAACGATTACGATGAAGTGACATGGGCACTAGCGGCAGAATGGGCAGTAACACAAGACTGGACTCTGTTTGCAAGTTCTCGCTCGCTATTTAAAGGTCCAGAACTAATGGAAACCTTTATAGCTTACCAAGATGTGGCTTATCTACAAGATGACTTGAAACCAGAAACGGGACTTAACACCCAAGGTGGTGTTCGTTTCAATAAGACGTTAGATGAACATACATTTGGCGCAAACCTAACCGTGTTCCAAACCGATATTGATGACCACATTGCAGAAGCGTATCAAGGAGCGACTCAAACATACCTTATTTACAATGAGGGTGATGTCGAGATCAAAGGTTTTGAAGCGAGTGCTTTCTATGGTTACGAAAGCTTCGGCAGCAAGTTGTCTTATTCTAAGTCGGATACGAAGAACAAAGATACGGGCGGCTCAATAGCGGGTGGTAATGGCCGTAGTATTGACATGGGTGACAGCATCGCTTTAACGCTGGATTATCAATCTGATTCGCTAGAAACCATTTTCGGCTGGAACTCAATGTTTGTGCTTGAAGAAGACAACGTGTTTGACGGTCAACCTAAGAAAGACAGTTACGATGTTCATAACTTGTACGCACAATGGGTACCTTCTGACGTTGACGGGCTATCGGTCACCTTTGGTATTGATAACGTATTTGATGAGCTCTACACATCCCACGCCTCTAGCTCAGGCACAGCAAGGGGGATTACGTTAGACGATTACGAACCTGGGCGTAACTACAAGTTGTCTGCCGCTTATCAATTCTAACTCTAAGGGCAATAACAACAACCTTAGATGTTTGGCTCTCGTACGAGAGCCTTTTTTATGAAAGGGACGAGGGACTGAAATGATCAAAGAAACCACTGTAATTGAAAGCGAGCATGCGGCGAAATATCTCGTGACTTTGTGTCGCCACTTTGCGCGTAAAGTGCCGGCGACTTGGAATGATGAAAAAGGTTTGGTGACATTTCCTGTTGGAAATACGGAGTTTAAGTTAGAAGGGGAGCGTTTACTGATAACTTGTGAGGCGGACTCTGAAGAGTCATTAGAAAAAGTGAAGGGCGTTGTGTCGGTTCATGTAGAAATGTTCTCCCGCCGCGAAACTCTGAAGTTGAACTGGATACGCTAGCGAAAGCGAATCGACACTCGCGACCAAAAACAAAAAAGCCCGTAAGCATGATACTTACGGGCTTTCCAAAATCGTTTTTCCTAGGCTTCTTCAGGCGCTAGGCTTTTTTTTTCCTGCTGCATTTTAGCAAGGAAGTACACGTTAACACATGCAATAAAACCGTTAGTTAGAACTACTGGCCATGAATCGATCATCAAACCGTACGCTGTGAAAAGTGCACAGCCGATAAAGTTAAGGATACGAAGCTTAACGATATCTTTCATAGTTAGTGAGATAGCAACCATGATAGAAGCCGCGTAGCCTAGAATCTCAACCATGTTCATTTCCATTATTTGACCCTCTTAAATCTGCCGAATTTTGTCGGTACCACTTCTTCTCATCTTGAGATTAACGAGGAAGCTCCATGCCTCGAATGGTCTTGTTCGTTTTGATGGGTGAACTATAGCAATGGAAAAACCGTGATGAAAGCCTCAAATCAAGGTTAAGAGAAGGTTAGCGATTACGCAAACGTTTAGGGAAAAATTCATTGATAATTTTACTTATTATGTTGATTGATAATAGCGATACAAACAATAGACAAAACTGAGTTGAAGGAATAAGGACAATAACATAATATTGAAAATGAGAATTATTATTAATTAAGTGTAATTTATGCCTGTTGCCATTAGCTTTCTGTTTTCATTTGCCTTGATGATGCGTACCAAACCTCATTCGTGGGGAGTGGCTATCCACGTATTAACACATGTCTTGATGCTGATTCTTATTCCTTCTGACTATGTCGTTCAGTATTTGATGGTAATGTTTTTCTCTTCACCTTTCCTTATCCGACTTGCGAAACGATCTTCAAGCTACGACATTCTGTTCGCATTTTTGCCGCTTCTTATCGGTACGGGTGGATTAGTTTTAACTTCATAATTTCACGTCACTTCGTCTTTTTATTTATAAATACTAAGCTTTCATTAATAGTCTATTATTTTCATATGTTTGGTTGGTATTTTAGTGGTTTGTTGGTGTCACATAATTGTGACTAGGTGCAGTTTTTGTATCTGACCATTAACGAAACTGCAAAATATGATTGTTTATTGACGCAATAGTTAGTTAAATCGACCTATGAGAAAATGTGAATCACATTTCGATAAACTAGAATAATTTATAAAGATCTAACGTTAAGACGTTAGCCATTTAGCGGGGGTCAGATGAGTACACAAGCTGTGCCGCAAGAAGTATTAGTAGATGCTGTCAAAGGGGATGTTTACGCTTTAAACCTTGAGGGGAAGGTTAGAGCGATTAACGTCGGAGATGTATTGGTCCCGGGTGATGTAATCATCACGGAAAATGGCGCTTCAGTTGAAGTGATAGCGGAAGGTTCTCTCTATTTAGTCGACGAGAATTGTGTTGCGTGCATTCCGGCACCGACACCTGAAGCTGCACCGGCGGAAGCGGTTGTTCAAGCGCCTGTTGACGGACAAGTCAATGTTGACCCAACGGCAGCGGCAAACGCTGAGTTTGGTGCAGAAGACGTGGCTGCGATTCAACAAGCCATTTTGGAAGGTGCCGACCCTACCGCAATTTTAGAAGCAACCGCTGCAGGTCCTGGTGGAGGCGGTGGTTCCGGTTCTGCGAATGCGGGCTTTGTTACCATTGAGTACAACAACCCTGAAGTACTCGCATCAACTTTCTTCGAGACATCGGCGCCAAGCGGTGATAGCGAAACCGATGATGACATTGATGGCCTCGACATCACCATTTTTGCTGACGGTGGTCAGTCTCTCTCTTCTCAAGTAACAGAAGGCTCAATTTCTCTATCAAGCTACCCGCAAACCATTTCGTCTAGCGTGCTGGTTGAAGCAGGGGATCTCGCACTTGATACTGCTTCATTTGTACCCGAAACGTCTTCTTTAGAGTCTTTGTTAACTGAGCTGAACAGTGATATTACCTCTGGTGGTCAGCCAGTGGCGTTCGTTTATGACGAAGCGCAAAATGCCATTATCGGTACTCAAGAAGGTAACGAAGTGCTTCGTATCGAGATCGAAGCGACGTCTTTAGGCCGTGATTTAGACTTAGAGGTCGTCACCACGATTAGCCAGGGCATTGACCATGTCTCGTCTGTTGCTGATGGCCAAGTATCGATCGTCGGTGATCAAATCAATATCGCTTTTGATATTACTGGCGCAGATATTGGTGGGAATAGCATTCAAGCGCCTATCGATTTTACGACAACCGTTATTGATGGCGATGATCCTGCTCCGCAAAACGTTACTTTTGAAAACGTTGAATCTTCTTCTACACCAATTACTGGCTCCTTTGTTGATATTGGTAGTGATCAATTGGCAACGGTCACGTTTAATCAAGAAGGGCTTAGCCAGTTTGATGGCCTATTGAGTGATAATCAGGCGACAGAAGCGGTACTCTCTGAAGACGGTAGTACTATCACCTTGTCCATTGCTGGTTCTAATGAAACCGTTTTAACCATCAGTCTGAACACCGATGGTACCTACCAATTTGAGCAATTTAAGCCGCTAGAACAAACAAACGGCGAAGATACGATTGAGCTCTCTTTGCCAACCACAATCGTCGACTTTGACCAAGATACGGCAAGCAACACCTTTACGATGACCATCCTTGATGGCGATAATCCAGTGATTGAAAACGTGACGGGATTGTCTTTAGACGAGGCGGGGGTTGACCAAGGTTCACAGGAAGGCGCGGTAGTAACAAGTGGCTCTGGGTCGATCACGACAGCGGTCGGTAGTGACATCATTGACCACTATGAGTTGGAACCTACAGAGTTTAACGTTGGTGGAGAACTACAATCTCAAGGGCAGGTTGTTCAACTGGAACTTGTGTCCGAGAGTAACGGCGTGCGTACTTACGAAGGTTTCATCGAGCTGGATGGCGTGCGTATCACCGTATTTGATGTGGCGATTGATGCGCCTGCATTGGGCGAATACCAATTCAACTTGTATGAACAACTCGACCATACGGGTGCTAACGATGACTCGCTTACTTTCTCACTGCCAGTTTATGCGGTAGATGCAGATGGCGACCGCTCCTCGATTACCGACGGTTCGAACACACCAGAAGCGGCGCAAATTGTCATTCAAGTTCAAGATGACGTTCCTACGATTGATGGCGTTGATGCGCTAGCCGTCGATGAAGATGATTTATCAAGCATAGGCTCCGATCAAAGCGACTCTGTGCTCGCGCAAGGCAACTTCACGACGACTCAGGGCTCAGACCGTGTCGTAAGCTATCAATTAGAGGGCGGCACTGATCCACTCAATGGGTTGGAATCACAGGGTCGATCTATCTCTCTGACGGAAACAACCAATTCAGATGGCAGCTTTACCTATTCTGCAACAGCAGAAGGGGATGCTATCTTCACCTTACAAGTGAACCCTGACGGTTCTTATTCATTTACCCTTGAAGGTCCAATCGATCATGCTGTTGGTAGCGATAGCTTAACTCTAGACTTTACTATTGTCGCAACGGACTTTGATGGTGACACCAGTTCACTTGTTCTACCGGTTACCATTACTGATGATGTGCCAACCATTAACGACGTTGTTGCTCTTACCGTCGATGAGGATGACTTAAGTTCGGTAGGCTCTGACCAATCACAGCCAACGCTGGTTGAAGGTCAGTTCACGACAACTCAGGGTTCTGATGGCGTCGTACAGTATCAGCTGGATGTAAACGCTGATCCTTTAAATGGCCTGCAATCTCAAGGTCAGACCGTCTCCATTGCCGAAACGCAAAATGCAGACGGCAGTTACACCTACAGCGCAACGGCAAATGGCAGCGCAGTCTTCACATTGATTTTGAATACCGACGGCTCGTACAGTTTTGAGCTGCAAGGTCCAATCGACCATGCGGCAAATAGCGACAGCTTAACCCTTGATTTTAGCGTTATTGCTACCGATTTCGATGGTGACACAAGCCAAATCGTACTGCCTGTTACCATCGTGGATGATAAGCCGACCATTACCGATGTCGATGCAATTACCGTTGATGAAGATGATTTAGGTACGATTGGCTCAGATCAGACTGACCCGATTTCAATCGATGGCAACTTCACTACCACACAAGGCTCGGATCGAGTGGTGAGCTATCAGCTCGATGCTTCTTCAACACCAGTTGATGGCCTTACATCACAAGGCGTGCCCGTCACGCTGACTGAAACCGCAAATGGTGATGGCAGCTTTACTTATGAGGCGACGGCGGGGAGTGAAGCGGTCTTTACGCTGACAGTGAATACTGATGGCTCTTATAACTTCACGCTAGAAGGGCCAATTGATCATGCTGTTGATAGCGACGAGTTGACACTGAACTTCCCAATCATCGCGACAGACTTTGATGGTGATACCACAAATGCCACTATCCCAGTGACAATCGTGGACGATAAGCCAGTGATTAATGACGTCGACGCAATCACGGTTGATGAAGATGATCTAGCGTCAATTGGCTCAGACCAAAGTAATCCAATTTCTATTGATGGTAACTTCACCACCACGCAAGGTTCAGACCGAGTGGTGAGCTACCAACTCGATGGCACATCAACACCAGTTGACGGTTTAACCTCGCAAGGTGTGGCTGTCACGCTAACAGAAACTGCAAATGGGGATGGCAGTTTTACCTACGAAGCAACAGCGGGCTCTGAAGCGGTCTTTACGCTGACAGTGAATACTGATGGCTCTTATAACTTCACGCTAGAAGGGCCAATTGATCACGCGGTTGATAGTGATGAGCTGACACTCAACTTCCCAATTATCGCAACCGACTTTGATGGCGACACTGTTACTGAAACCATTCCAGTCACAATTGTTGATGATGTTCCGACCATCACAGCGGTGGATGCGTTGAGTGTCGATGAAGATGACCTTAGCGGTGTGGGGTCCGACCCAGGCGGCGCTCTGTTCGTTGAAGGTGCGTTTACCACCACTCAAGGCTCTGACCGAGTGGTGAGCTATCAACTGGATTCAACCGCAGATCCTGTTGCGGGGCTGACA
>NZ_JH976047.1:127509-212941 GCF_000305755.2 Vibrio sp. HENC-03
ATTCACGTTAAACGTAGCAACAGATGGCACTTACGATTTTACGCTGCAAGGCCCGATTGACCATGCAGCTAACAGTGACAGCCTGACGATTGATTTCCCAATTATTGCCACCGATTTTGATGGTGATACGACTTCGGCAACCATTCCAGTCACGATTACGGATGATGCACCAATCATCGATAATGTCGTGCCTCTGGCTGTGGATGAAGATGATTTGTCAGGCATTGGCTCAGACCAAACTGACGCTGTGTTTGTTGAAGGCGCGTTTACGACCACTCAAGGTTCAGACCGAGTGGTGAGCTACCAACTTGATTCAACTTCTGATCCTGTTTCAGGTTTAACTTCTCAAGGTGAGCCTGTTACTTTGGTAGAGACTGCGAATGCAGATGGCAGTTTCACTTACGTGGCTACCGCGGATGGCAATCCTGTCTTCACCATGAACGTGAATGCAGACGGCACATACAACTTCCGTCTAGAAGGTCCGGTTGATCATGCGTCAAACAGCGATGAATTAGTTCTAAACTTCCCAATCATTGCAACAGACTTTGATGGCGATACGACTACTGCGACCATTCCAGTTACGATTACTGATGATGTTCCAACCATTGATAACGTTGTCCCACTGACAGTAGACGAAGATGATCTCGCCTCAATTGGCTCAGACCAAAACGATGATGCGTTTATGTCGGGGTCTTTCAGCACAACTGAAGGCTCAGACAGCGTTGTTAAATACCAGCTTGATGCAACGGCAGACCCAGTAGCAGGGCTAACCTCTCATGGTGAGCCTGTCGTACTTGCTGAGACAACAAATGGTGATGGCAGCTTTACTTACACAGCCACAGCAGATGGCAATGCCGTATTTGAATTGGTTGTGAAACCAGATGGCAGCTACACCTTTACTCTGCAAGGTCCACTAGACCATTCGGTAAATAGTGACAGCCTACAAATTGATTTCCCGATTATCGCGACAGATTTTGATGGCGATACCTCAACAGAAACATTGCCTGTCACCATCGTTGACGATAAACCAACCATCACTGACGTAGATGCAATCCGCGTGGATGAAGATGACTTAGCGACGATTGGCTCTGACGGCTCAGATCCAATTTCAATCGATGGCAACTTCACTACAACGCAAGGCTCTGATGGGGTAGTAAGCTACCAATTAGATACTGCTGCAACGCCAGTTGATGGTCTAACATCACAAGGTGTGGCCGTCACGCTGGCTGAAACCGCAAACGGCGACGGTAGCTACACTTATGTAGCGACAGCAGGAACTGAAGCAGTATTTACGCTGACCGTTAATACGGATGGCTCATACAACTTCACGCTCCAAGGTCCAATCGACCATGCGACAGACAGTGATGAGCTGACGCTGAACTTCCCAATCATCGCGACGGATTTTGATGGTGATACCACCACAGAAACGATCCCAGTCACCATCGTGGATGATAAACCGACTATTACCGATGTCGATGCCATTACGGTTGATGAAGATGACTTAGGCACGATTGGCTCAGATCAGACTGACCCGATTTCAATCGATGGCAACTTCACCACCACACAAGGCTCTGACCGAGTAGTGAGCTATCAGCTCGATGCTTCTGCAACACCAGTGGCTGGACTCACATCACAAGGCGTGGCCGTCACGCTAACTGAAACCGCAAACGGCGATGGCAGCTTTACCTATCAAGCAACAGCAGGCACCGAGTCGGTCTTTACACTGACAGTGAACACTGATGGCTCTTATAACTTCACGCTTGAAGGTCCAATCGATCATGCTGTTGATAGTGATGAGTTAACGCTCAACTTCCCAATCATCGCGACCGACTTTGATGGTGACACCACAAATGCTACTATCCCGGTCACCATCGTGGACGATAAGCCAGTTATTACTGACGTGGATGCCATTACGGTTGATGAAGATGACCTAGCGTCAATCGGTTCAGACCAAAGCAATCCAATTTCTATTGATGGTAACTTCACCACCACACAAGGTTCAGACCGAGTGGTGAGCTACCAGTTAGATGGCTCATCAACACCAGTTGACGGTTTAACATCGCAAGGTGTGACGGTCACATTAACTGAAACTGCAAACGGTGATGGCAGCTTTACCTACGAAGCAACCGCGGGCTCTGAAGCGGTCTTTACGCTGACAGTGAATACTGATGGATCTTACAACTTCACGCTAGAAGGGCCGATTGATCACGCTGTTGATAGTGATGAGCTGACACTGAACTTCCCAGTTATTGCAACCGACTTTGATGGCGACACTGTCACAGAAACCATTCCAGTTACGATTGTTGATGATGTACCGACCATCACAGCGGTGGATGCGTTAAGTGTCGATGAAGACGACCTTAGCGGTGTGGGTTCAGACCCTGGCGGCGATCTGTTCGTTGAAGGGGCGTTTACAACCACACAAGGCTCTGACCGAGTGGTGAGCTATCAACTGGATTCAACCGTAGATCCTGTTGCGGGGCTGACCTCTCAAGGTGAGGCGATTATCTTGGTGGAAACCGCCAACGGTGATGGCAGCTTTACTTATGTGGCGACCGCAGACGGCAATCCGGTATTCACGTTAAACGTAGCAACAGATGGCACTTACGATTTTACGCTGCAAGGCCCGATTGACCATGCTGCCAACAGCGATAGCCTGACGATTGATTTCCCAATTATTGCCACCGATTTTGATGGTGATACGACTTCGGCAACCATTCCAGTCACCATTACGGATGATGCGCCAATCATCGACAATGTTGTGCCGCTGGCTGTAGACGAAGATGATTTATCAGGCATTGGCTCAGACCAAACTGACGTAGTGTTTGTGGAAGGCGCATTTACGACCACTCAAGGTTCAGACCGAGTGGTGAGCTACCAACTTGATTCAACGGCTGATCCTGTTTCGGGGCTAACCTCCCAAGGCGAGCCTGTTATTTTGGTAGAGACTGCGAATGCCGATGGCAGCTTCACTTACGTGGCTACCGCGGATGGCAATCCTGTTTTCACCATGAATGTGAATGCTGATGGCACATACAACTTCCGTCTAGAAGGTCCGGTGGATCATGCGTTAAACAGCGAGGAATTAGTTCTAAACTTCCCAATCATTGCAACAGACTTTGATGGCGATACGACGACCGCGACCATTCCCGTCACGATTACTGATGACGTTCCAACTATCGACAACGTTGTTCCACTCACGGTGGACGAAGATGATCTCGCCTCAATTGGCTCAGACCAAAACGATGATGCGTTTATGTCGGGTTCTTTCAGCACAACTGAAGGCTCGGACAGTGTTGTTAAATACCAGCTTGATGCAACAGCAGATCCAGTAGCAGGGTTGACCTCTCATGGTGAGCCTGTCGTGCTTGCAGAGACAGCAAATGGTGATGGCAGCTTTACTTACACTGCCACAGCAAATGGCAATGACGTATTTGAATTGGTGGTGAAGCCAGACGGCAGCTACACCTTTACTCTGCAGGGCCCACTAGACCATGCGGTGAATAGCGACAGCCTGCAAATCGACTTACCGATTATCGCAACAGACTTTGATGGCGATACGTCGACAGAAACACTACCTGTCACCATCGTTGATGATAAACCAACCATCACTGACGTAGACGCGCTCCGCGTGGATGAAGATGACTTAGCGACCATTGGCTCTGACGGCTCCGATCCAATTTCAATCGATGGAAACTTCACTACAACGCAAGGCTCTGATGGGGTAGTGAGCTACCAATTGGATGCGGCTGCAACGCCAGTTGATGGTCTAACATCACAAGGTGTGGCCCTCACGCTGACGGAAACTGCAAACGGCGACGGTAGCTACACTTATGAAGCGACAGCAGGAACTGAAGCCGTATTTACGCTGACCGTGAATAAGGATGGCTCATACAGCTTCACGCTTCAAGGTCCAATCGACCATGCGACAGACAGTGATGAGTTAACACTGAACTTCCCAATCATCGCAACGGATTTTGATGGTGATACCACCACAGAAACGATCCCAGTCACCATCGTGGATGATAAGCCAACTATTACCGATGTTGATGCGATTACCGTTGATGAGGATGATTTAGGTACGATTGGCTCAGACCAAACTGACCCGATTTCAATCGATGGTAACTTCACCACCACACAAGGCTCGGACCGAGTGGTGAGTTATCAGCTTGACGCTTCTGCAACACCAGTGGCTGGACTCACATCACAAGGCGTGGCAGTCACGCTAACTGAAACCGCAAACGGCGATGGCAGCTTTACCTATCAAGCAACAGCAGGCACCGAGTCGGTCTTTACACTGACAGTGAACACTGATGGCTCTTATAACTTCACGCTTGAAGGTCCAATCGATCATGCTGTTGATAGTGATGAGTTAACGCTCAACTTCCCAATCATCGCGACCGACTTTGATGGTGACACGTCTGCTGAGACAATTCCTGTCAAGATCGTTGATGACAAACCGACACTTGGTGGCATCGAAGCAACAAGTGTGCAAACGGTTGACGAGGACGATATCCCAACAGTCGGATCTGATGGTACGCAGTCGAACAGCATTGCAGGTAACTTCATCGCGACTGATGGCTCTGATGGCATTGTGGAGTACAGCGTTTCTGACCTAACGACTCCAGTACAAGGCCTGACCTCTGGTGGTCAATCACTGGTTATGGTTGAAGTATCAAACGCAGGTGGCGTTTCAGTTTACGAAGCTCGTATTGATGGCACGACGACACCAGTATTCCGTGTAACCCTCGATGCCTCTGATGACAGCTACACGTTCGATTTGCTTGCTCCTCTCGATCATCCAAATGCTGATGGCCAAAATGAACTTGTCATCAATTTGCCGATAAACGCGACTGACTTTGATGGAGACGTGTCGAACAACATCACCTTACCAATTACGGTTGTGGATGATGTTCCGACCATTGATGGTTTACTAGCAAGCAGCGAACAAACCGTTGATGAAGATGACCTACCAGCAGGTACGGATGCTGCAAGTGCAGAAGATACTGTTATTTCCGGTACTTTTGATATCACCGAAGGTGCTGACCTAGTTGCTTCTATTCAGCTGAGTGACCTGACCACGCCTGTTGCGTCACTGACTTCAGATGGTGAAGCTATCACCTTAGTTCTGTCTTCTAGCGCAAACGGCGTGAACGTATACCAAGGTGTCGCAGGCAATCCTGCTGAAGTGGTGTTCGAACTGACGTTGGATGCAACGAACAACACCTACGAGTTCGATTTACAGAAGCCGCTTGATCATCCCGATGGTAGTCAGCAAAACGAGATTGTTATTAACCTCCCTGTGACGGCGACAGATAATGATGGTGATACTTCACCAGCCTTCACATTGCCAATTACCGTTGTGGACGATGTTCCAGTTGTTACCAATATTGAAAGTCTACGTGTCGACGAAGATGACTTACCTCTTGGTTCTGATGGAACGAAAGAGCCATTAACGGTATCAGGTGAGTTCGAAGTCACTAGCGCAGATGGTATTGATGCTTTCGAATTGGATCTAAGCTCAAATCCTATCCCGAATCTGAAATCGGGTGGAGAAGAGGTAACACTTTCTCAAGACGTTGGCGCTTCAACTGCTGACGCGCTTGTTTACGTGGGACAAACACCGGGTGGAGTGACGGTCTTCACGTTGACACTTCATCAAGATGGTAAATACGACTTTGAGTTATCTGGTCAGTTAGATCACGCGGTTAACTCTGATGAAATTTTGTTGAATCTACCTGTGAAGATCACGGATGGCGACAACGATACCATCACTGCAACCTTGCCAGTGACGATCGTAGATGACAAACCAACCATTGATGCTATTAGCTCTGGTAGTACCTTGTCTGTGGATGAGGATGATATTCCAAGCCAAGGTTCGGACGACACGCCAGAATCCAATATCATTGGTGGTAACTTTGACGTTACGGATGGTGCCGACTCTATCGTTAGCTTCCAGTTGGATAGCTTGACGTCACCTGTATCTGGACTTACCTCAGGTGGTCAACCGCTTGAGTTGGTTGAGTTTTCAAATTCAAACGGTGTGATTGAGTACCGAGCTTATGTACAAGGTACGACGGACACCGTCTTTAAACTGACGCTAAATGGTTCAGCAGACAGTTATGAATTTGAACTGTTGGGTGCACTTGATCATCCTGCAGGTAACGATGAAAACTCGTTAGTCATCAACTTCCCAGTCAACGCGACTGATTTTGATGGCGATGTGTCCAATAACATTACCTTGCCGATCACCGTGGTGGACGATGTTCCTGCGATTGTAAAAGTGACAGACTCTAGCCAACAAACCGTTGATGAAGATGATCTTGCCGGTGGCTCAGACACGACAAGTGGCGATTCAACGGTATTAACCGGCGGATTTGAAGTCGTTGATGGTGCGGATGAGATTGTCAGTTACCAAGTTTCTGACCTCGATGCCGTTGTGTCTGGCTTAAATTCGAACGGCAACAGCATCGAGTTGAATGTGGTGAGCTCGGTTGGTGGTGTAACCAGTTACGAAGCGGTCATCACTGGTACATCAACTAAGATCTTCACGCTGTCTCTTGATGCGAATAACGACAGTTACCAATTTGAACTGTTGGGGCCAATCGACCATGACGCTGTTCAAGGTGAAAACAACCTTGTCATTGATATTCCAATTACAGTGACAGATTTTGATGGTGATACGTCATCATCATTGAACCTTCCAATCACCATTGTTGATGACATTCCTGAAATTACATCAGCAGATGCTTTGGCTGTTGACGAGGATGATCTTGCTAATGGCTCTCAGGCAACCAACAAAGACAGCCAGGAAGCAACGGGCAATTTCGATACGGTAGAAGGGGCAGATACGGTTGTCTCTTACCAGTTGGATCTTACTTCTAACCCGATCCCAGGAGTCACTTCAGGTGGTCTCGCGGTGACGTTAGTTCAAACCGCGGTAAGCAACAACAACTTTACTTATCAAGGTCAAACACCGGATGGTAACTCAGTGTTCACGCTAGTTTTGAACGCTGACGGCTCTTACAAGTTTACGCTTGAGGGTGCGTTAGACCATTCAACCCAAGGCGAAGATACACTCATACTCGATCTTCCAGTCTTCGCGACAGATGTCGATGGCGATACGGCCGGTATTCACTTACCAGTGACGATTACCGATGATGTTCCAACCCTGCACGATGCGTCTATTTCACGTATTGAGGGACAAGGAAACCGCACAGTTCGCTTATTCCGAGACCCTGTAGAAGGTGATGATGATCTTGGTGCTGACGGCGCACAAGTGACGTCATTCTCGGCTGATGATTCGGGTATTTACTTCAAGCAAAACGGTGTTGACTCGGACTCTGTTGATTTAAACGGCAGTAACCAAGTTGTGTTCGTTCACAAAGTTCTTGACGGAGTGGATACCGAAATCGGTCGTTTGATTGTGCGAACCGACGGCCGCGTGTCTTTCCGTCCAAATGACGATCTTGACCATACAGAAACCGATTCGATTGATTTCACCATCAACGTTGTTGCAACCGATGGTGACGGTGATACTAGTGATGCAGATGTTGATATCTCAATCACCGACCGTAACGCACAGATTAATACGTCATCCGTCACCGCGTTCGAGGACCAAGGTCGTGGTGGTGTTGTCGCAGGCGTGGATTCTGCAAATACCCAAGATAACCTATCAACCTTGGATGTGACGCCAGCGAAAGTCGATTTGGTTATCGATTTGCATGATATCGATCGTAACGAGAGCCTAGGTGACATCACTATTCGAGATGCCAATACTCACAACGGTACGTTTTACTATCGAGACGGTAGCGGCAACTACATTGAATTAACGCCTGTCGGTAATACGGTTGTGCTTGATGCATCAAATGTCGAGCAATCATTCAATGGTGAGCTTGTCTCGCTAGATAACTTGTACTTTGTACCAGATCGCCATTCCTCAACTGATGCTTCTGGTATCGATCCTCGTATCCGTGTGGAAATTCTTAACAATGGTACGCCAGACCACACGATTAATGGTCGCTTGGATATTGAAGTTGATGCGGTTGCTGATATTGCAACGTGGAACGCTAGCAGCACCTTCGATTACACCGTTGATGAAGATGGCAACAATGTTGAGTTAGACATTGAAGCGAACACGCAAGATATCAGTAACCCAGAGTCTATCGTATATGAACTTGTCTTTACCGAGGGTGGAGACAATGCGACGTTGGTTTACTCAGATGGTACACCTATTCCAGAAGCAGGTGGCAAATACCTAGTGGATGCGAGTCGTATTGACGAGGTTGAAGTGGATCCTTCGGAGCACTTCTCCGGCCAAATTAAGCTAGATGTAACCGCGATCACCACTGAAAGCACCAACCCACTAACAGGCAAAGAAACGGCGCGTTCTGAAACCGAAGAAATTGTGATTAACGTAAACCCAGTCGCTGACCAAGCAGACTTTGTGGTGAATCGCATCAACATTTTTGAGGATAACGCTCGAACTCAAGATACCGTTGACCCAGTGACAGACCACGATCCGCTCCAGTTGAGTGAAGTCATAACGATGACACCATCTGTTGATATCGACGGTTCGGAAGAGTTGTTTGTTCGTATTTCTAACTTTTCTGAAAACGGCGTTACGTTAGTGTGGCTGGATACTGCGAATCCAAGTCAAATAACCACAGTGACGGATGGTAGCGGTAATGTGCTTTATTATGAGATCCCGGAAGCGAATTTGGCGGATGTTGAAGTGCTTCCTGAGTTACATAGCAACAATGACTTCACATTCGATGTTGAAGGGATTGTAAAAGATAACGCTACGCTTTCTACTGGCTCAGTTCAAGATGTTCTCTCACTCGGAACTCAAACGGTTAATGTTGCGGTTAAAGGTGTTGCTGACATCCCAGACATTATCTTGCTTGACAAAGATATGGATTGGAAGGTCTTTAGCGATGGAACGACATCAGGTATCGAGACGACTATTCCAGAAAACGGCTCTGCGTCACTCAGTTTCTCGGTTGTTTCTGGTGAGTTCAAAGATAAGCCGTTAGATGGGTCTGAATCTTTAACTGTTATCCTGTCGAACATTCCAGACGGCGTTAATGTTGTGGATGCCGATGGCGGCAGTGTTGATTTAACCTTCGTAGGTTATGACGACAATGGTGAACCGATTTATGAGGCGAACATTACTGGATTGAACTTCAATTCTGGTATTCAAATCGTTCCGGAAAACTCGTCGACTGAAAATATCCATATCACAGGAACCATTATTGTCACAGAAGATGATGGTCATACTCGTGAAGTTGAGCGAGAAGTTCGCATTAAAGTTGAACCAGTGATTGATGCTCAAGACAACTATGTCGTTACGTCTGAAGGTAATGAAGATGCTCTGATAAACATTAATTGGGATCCAACCAACGCACAGAGTCCGGATACAGATGAGTTTTATGCTCAAGTAACCATTAGTGGTTTCCCTCCAGGCAGTTCTGTGTATGTTGACGGTGTATTACAAACTCTTACAGGAGACAGTATTACACTATCGCCAGAGGTAAATGAATCTGAGCAAGACTTCTCTTCACGCGTTACGCAAAGAGGGTACATTCAAGTTCAATTTGAACCAGATTCCAGCACGGATTTCAGCTTAAGTACGGAAGTTCTCGTAAAAGAAATCGATGCCGAGTACGTTGATTCAGCGAACCCAGGTGAGGGTATCGCTTCAGAAACGATTAATGGCACCGTCAATGTTCAAGTGAATCCGGTTGTAGAACCTGAAGACCTCAATGGTCCAGTCTCTGATCAAACCCGCCTGTTGGTTGAAGAATCTGATGGAACGGTTACGGATGTGATTCGTGCTGATGCTCAAGGCCATATCGATTTCACCATTAATAGCAGCGCAGGTGGCCAAACCGGTGCCAACATCATCAAGTATCAAGAGTTTGATAGCTCGTCTGATGAGGTGGTCACCCAACTTGTTGTGCAATTCGACAACATTGCCCCTGAAGTACTCGACCAGTTGATCATTGTTGGTGCGTCGAATGAAGGTAATGGCCGTTGGACGATCACTGACGAAGAAAACTTTACGATTATCGCGCCAGCAGGCTTAGACCTGACCCCTAACGACGACAGTGATGATGCGGATAATGGTGGCATCTCTTCTATTGGTTTGACGATTTTTGCTTTGGTTAATGACCTTGGCGAAGACACTGTAGAAGAAGATGCGACGGTACAGCGTCAGACCGATATCACGTTAGAATTCCCGACCACAATTACGCCGCAAACGAGCGTTGCTGCAGAAATTGAAGTGGATGATACGGTTCAGATTGATGGCAACGAAGATAATGTTGTTGATTTTGGTACTCAATTAGCCGCAAAAGTCACGACAGTCAATGCAGATGGTGTCGAGGATGTCCTTACTCTTGTTATTGACCCATCATCGCCAAATGTTGCACCGGGCCTAACAATAAGTGGTTCAGACGTTGATTTTGTCGATGGTAAGTTTGTATTCCAAGCGACAGTCGATGCGAGCGGCAACATTACTGGTCTAGATGGGCTCACATTGACGGTCGCACGTGACTGGGCGGGAGACTTTACGCTGCCGGTTACTTTTGTCACCACGGATACCGATTCTGGTGATGAGAAGATGATCACCGAACTCATTCCGGTTCAAGTATTGCCAATCGCTGACGTGCCAAGTTCATCTGGTGACCAACCATTAGATAACAATGTGACACCAGATGTTACGGTCGATATTACGGGCACGCTCGGTCTAGATGTTGACAAGCAACCAGTTAACGACCTTAACAATGATGTTCCGACTAACGATGGTATTGGCTACGAAGATGGCTTGATTCAACTTAACTTGAACGTCGACTTTGCAGACAATCGCAACAACTTACAATCAGGTAGAGAAACACTTACCAACATTAAACTCACGCTTGACGATACGACGTTAGGTGAGTTTGTTGACGCGAGTGGCAACTCATTGGGTACCAGCATCGAATTCAGTGCTGCTGAAATTGCTGCAGGTGCTCTAGATGAAGTGTTGTTCAAGCCGAAAGAGAATTACCCAGTTGGTGGCGGTCAAAATACCGTTCAAATTAATATCGAAGGGGAGATCACGGATACAGCAATCATCGATCAAACAACGCTTGCTAACCCTGGCGACGATACCGATGTTCGCACCTTCACTGATAACGTGTCGTTTGAAATCACACCAGTGGTTGATGACATTACGATAAGTGGTGCAGATCCTTCTCAACCTATCGTTGTCACAGGCGATGAAGATACCCTTGTTTCATTGACGCAGTCAGGCTCCGGCGTATCGGTGAGTCTAAATGATGATGATGGTTCAGAGCAGTTTGTTTCCTTGAAGCTTACTGGATTACCGACCGACTTTATTGTGACTTCTAGCTCTCCTGATTACACGGTGAAAAACAACGGTGGTGGTGAGTGGAGTGTTCAACTGAATGATTTGACACAAACGTCCGTTGATTTGAGCTCAATTCAAATCCAACCACCGAAAAACTTCAGTGGTGAAGTTGATATTGGTATTACAGCGTTCACACAGGAAGAGTTGCTTAAAGTACCTACGGAACACACTGGCAACTTCAAAGTGATCATTGATCCAGTTGGTGATGAGGTCGATGTTAACCCAGACACCTTAGTTTCAGGTAATGAGGGTGAAGACATTGAAATCAATATCAATGCTCTTGTGGTCGATAACCAAGAGTCGATTGGTGATGGTGCGAATTATGAAGAGAACGATCCAGAAACGCTTCGTGTAGAAATCGCGAATGTGCCAGACGGTGCAAGCATTGAACTTACCGACGGCACTGCATTTGCCGACCTAGGTGGCGGTGTGTTCGTTCTAGAGATTGATGCTCAAGATCTGGATAAAGTGGTCTTTAACTCTGGCGATCGCAACGATAACTCTTGGAATGGCACATTAGAGTTTAAAGTGCAGGCGGTTGATACAGGCTTAGATGGAAGCCAAAGCCTAGGCACACCGAAAGAGTTCGATGTTAATGTCGAAGTAGAAGCTGTTAACGACCGCCCAGAGTTCGTGAATACAGTGGATGTTGAAACGCAAGAGGATACTCCGTTACTGCTTGATGGCTTCAGCATCACAGACGTTGATGCGGTGCTAGATGATCCGAACGCTGAGTACGTGCTCAATGTTAATGTAGACAGCGGTATCTTGGAGCTCAACCCAACTCTCATCACTACTTACAACCTAACCGTGAGCGGTGATGGTACGGATTCCGTTGAGCTGAAAGGCACTGTGGCCGATCTAAACAATGCCATTGCAAACGGCCTGATTGAGTTCAATCCAGACCTGAACTTCTTTGGCGACGTTCAGGTGGACGTGACAGTCGATGACCAAGGCAATGAAGGTATCGTGATTGGTGGGGTAGATGACACCCTAAATACCAACAGCAGCAGCTTCAATATTGAAGTGATAGCGGTGAACGATACTCCAGAAACTACGCCAGTGTCGCTACCGGATATTGCAGAAGACAGTGGTGTGTTCTCTATCGCTGAAGCGGATCTTATTGCGAATGCGACAGACGTAGAAAACGACAACCTCACTGTTAGCAATGTTCAGTTAACCGATCCAAGTTCGGGCAGCATTACTTTCAACAGCGGTACTGGTGAGTGGGAGTTTACTCCAGCACCAGATTACAACGGTCCAGTTGAAATCACGTACACCATTACAGATGATGGCACGACAGATGGTGCATCCGATCCTAAATCGGTTAATGGCAGCGCGTCGTTCAATGTAACGGAAGTAAACGATGCACCAACAACGTCTGAAGTGACACTTTCTGATGTTGCGGAAGACAGTGCGGCGGTTGAGATTACCCAAGCTGATTTGTTGGCGAATGCCTCTGATATTGAGAACGACACGTTGACAGTGAGTAGCGTTCAATTGGTCGACCCAAGTAGCGGTACATTGGACTTCGATAACGTCTCAGGCACATGGTCATTTACACCAGCTCCAGGCTACAACGGTACGGTGAATCTGACTTACACCATTACCGATGACGGTACGACGAATGGTGCTTCTGATCCTCAGGCAGTGTCAGGAACGGCAACCTTTGAAGTCACCGAGGTGAACGATTCTCCGGTAACATCTGAGGTAACGCTAAGCAGTACGGAAGAAGATGGTGGCGCGGTGACGATTACTGCGACAGAACTTCTGAGTAATGCGAGCGACCCTGAATCGGATAACTTGACCATTAGTAATGTTGCTTTGGCAGACCCTTCGTCGGGTACGCTAACGCAAGTCAGTGCGACAGAATGGACGTTTGAACCTGCTGCAGATTTCTTTGGTGACGTTAACTTCACTTATGAAATCACAGATGACGGAACCACTAACGGTGCGCCAGACCCAATCACAATTGCTGGCACAGCAGTGTTGAATGTTGAAGCGACCAATGACGCACCTGAAATCACAGCTACGTCGGTAACGGATACGATTAACGAATCCGATGGCCAGAAAATTACGGGTATTAGTGTAAGCGACATCGACTTCACTGGTGCACAGGCGAACGAAATCATGACGGTGACTCTAGCGGTGACTGAAGGTGACGTTCGTGTTGAGCCGCCGGCAGGTAGTGGTGTCACTGTAGGGGCGGGTATGTTTGGTGAAATTATCCTAATGGGTACACCAGATAACATTAACTCCGTTCTTGGTGCGACAGATGCTTCTGAGGGCGTATTTGTGGATGCAGGAGACGTGGATGCCGCTTCAATCACCTTATCGGTGAAAGTTGAAGACAACGGTGTGTACTTCGAAAATGCATCGGGTACAGCATTGGAGGCGAATCAAGACTTCACTATCAATGTGACCCCAGTGGCTGATGCGCCAACGTTAGGTATCGATCCTCAGTTTAACTACGTTCGTCAAATTGCTGCTAGCCAAACCGCGAGCAGTCAAGGCCTTGCAATTGTGGGTATCATGGCGGCGTTGACTGACATTGACGAGGTACTTTCACTGGAACTAACGGGTGTACCTGCTAGTGCAGAGGTGACAAGCGGTGTTTCTCCATCAGACATTAGCTTCGATGGCACCACTTGGACAGTACCAAGCGATGAAATTGATACGCTAGAAATTGTGGCGACAGACACCAACAGTGGTATTGATATCGGTTCTTACGATATTTCGGTTACTGCGATATCAACAGAATCTAATGGTGATGAAGCGCAGTCTTCGCCTGTCCAAATTAGTTTGGATGTGAGCGGTGATAACGACGATATTGATCAGTCAAGCGCAACAGACGACAGCTACTTAGTTGGTGGAGACACAGGCATTAACTTAACTGGTGGGGTAGGTGACGACCTTATCGTAGGTGGCGATGGTGATGACGTGCTCATCGGCGGTTTAGGTTCAGACATCCTAACTGGTGGTGACGGCAGCGATACGTTCAAGTGGACGGTGGATTCTGTTGACGAAGGAGCAGTGGATACTATTACTGACTTTACCGTGAACGAAGACAGTATCGATTTGCGCGAGGTCATCTCTGATCTTAACAATCCGATGATCGATATGGATGATCTGCTTGGCCACATTTCGGCAGACTACGATGCGGCTACCGAGGCGGTATCGTTAAACATCACGACCGACACCAATGTGCACCAAACCATCGTTGTTGAACACTTAGGTGATGCGCTGGACTTTAACGGTCTGAGTTCGAACGAGATTGTTGAGTCACTGCTAAACAATAATGTGCTTGCCAATGGTTAACACAGCCTAAAAGCAAAAGCGCGATAGCTAATAGAGTTATCGCGCTTTTTTGTGTCTGGTATAAAAAGCAGTGTGCTGATTGATATTTGAAGCGTTGTTTAAACGTGAATGTCGAGTAGGCTGCCGATCACTTCATTGTTCTTATCAACAACTGATGCACCGATTCGGTTATAGCTTGCAGCTTGAGTTAAGTTAACGAGCGGTTCGATTGGATTTGAAGGCAATTCTGAGGAGACTTTATTGAAATTAAGCTCGTTGTCTTTGACGAGGTCAACTTTGTTAAACGCTAAATCGTTTTCTTTCACAAAGTCTTGTTGAATTTCATGCGCAGCACCTTCAGCCATCTTCTGCGACAGCTGAATCATATTATACTCGGACTGAATTCCTGATACTGGCATGTTAACTCTCTCACTTGTTATGCTTTTGTTAGCATAGGAAGTGTTGCAATTTCGTGCAAGTTCTTTATTCGAACGGTTTGATTATGCAAACAGTTTTGAAAGCATATCGCGTTCTTCGTTAGAAAGAAGCGGGCTTTCCTTTTTGTTAAGCGAATGACTAATATCACCTTGTAGTGATTTTAACTGAGCAGCAGTGAGCTCGTTAATCTTCTTTCTTAACTCATTAAACTGTTGAGTAGTCATTTCGATCTCCTCACATTTCTTGGGCTTCTCCTTCATCCACCCACCTCAGCGACCTCCATGGTCACAATTAAAGAATGTTCTAATATTCTTAGGTTAGTTTTTGAATGGTGTTTTTTTGTCCGAGTAATGTCAGTAAGCCTCAAGTAACTTGTAAGACTTTTCCTATGAATAAAGGCGGTAATCATAAAGGGGTAGAATCATAGTCTACCCCTTTAATATGCCTCGTTGGTTCAAGAGGCTTGTTTAGTTCACACGAACGGCAAACTTAGAGGCAAGAGAGTGTAACTCAGGCAGCATGCGGTAGATGAGGTGCAATTGCTGAAGCACCATTCGCGCAGAATGATCATCTTCATCACGCCATTCATTCAGGCGTTGTTCCAAATTGGTATCGTCGATCGACGACAAATCACACTCTTCACTGTTGTGATGCAATTGTTGATGTAACACGTCCAAATGTTGGTGAATACATCGATGAGCATCAAGAACAAGCTGGTGGATGGATTCATCGTCAATCCGAGTCCGATGCGCACCTAATGCTGATATATAACTCAACATTGCATGATTCAACGTTAAGAAACGGAAACTTTCATCCACTGCCGTTCGATATTTTCCCGGTTCCGCCAACATGGTGCTGATCGCGGAAGAGAGGTTAGCATCAGTGTTGTGTGCCTGACGACGAGCGATTCGATAGCTCAGGTTATCTTTCTTACCGATTCGATACTGACCTATGATCTGACCAAGGTATTGTTTATTGGCATCTATCGCGTCGGACATCACTTTATGCAGGCGCTTCGACTGCCAGTCCGGCAGAATGACTAAAACGGCACCAACCGCCAATACACAGCCAATCAAGGTATCAGCAAGTCGAGGCAGTACCACGGCGTAGCCTTCGCCTAATTGGTTGAACAAGAACAACACGAGCAGGGTGATAAAGCCGGTCGCATAACCGTAGTTGTTGATGCGAAACGCAAAGAACATTACCCCAGAGATGACAATAAAGACCAACTGGCTTTCTTGAGAAGGGAAGAAGGTCAGCAGGGGCACACCAATCAACAAACCTGCGAGTGTCCCGATAACGCGGGCTGTAAGTTTTTGTCGTGTTGCGCTGTAGTTAGGTTGGCAAACAAATAGCGTGGTAAGCAGAATCCAGTAACCACGGTCAATGTCGAACGCTTGGATAATTCCGTAACCAGCAGTTAGGGCAATCGACATGCGCAGTGCGTGGCGGAACAGCATCGAATCTTTGTGTAAGTTTGCAGAGATGCGTTGCCACATGGCTTTAAGCGTATGTGGGTTCGTATCATCCAGCACATCTTCTTCGAGGCGCTCTGCGTCTGGGTTATTAATATTGCTGAGCTGTTTTTCTACCGTCGCCAGGTTATTGAACAGGTAGGTAAGCTGAGCTAATAAGCGTTTCCAATGACTTTGCTCTTGTTCTTCCAAGTAACCTAGGGAGTTTTGTAGCTCTGCCAATGCAAGAATAGATTGGTCTGTGTGAGTGTACTCGTTGCCTAGTCGAATCGCATGAGCAATATCGCGACAAGCTTGCGCTTGAGATTCCAGTAAGTACTTAAAGCGGAACAAAACGTCTGAGCGCTCAAATTCGGTTGCCAAATCTTGGTATCGATAGTGGCTTGAACTCACGCGCTCGTGAATGTCTTGTGCAATAAAGTAAATATTAAGGAAGCGGTCGCTTGGGCCATCAATATGACCGCGCTTAGAACGGCTTAATAGCGTTGCTTTACAAGCATTCAGTGCATTAACGGTCGCAGCATTTAGTTTTGCCGCCTCGATGCGCATAGGCTGCGGAGTTAGGTTCGTGACTGGGTGGAATAGTTTCGCTTTGGCATCAAGGTAGTTGGCGATTTGTAAGAACACCGTCGCTAAGCTTTGTTGAACAGGTTGAAGTGGCCAGAACATCTGCCAAATCATCGACATGAAGTAGTACCACGCCGCACCGGTCAAGAGCAGCAATGGTTGGAACCAAATATTGGTGCTTTCATGAGCGCCAAGCATGGTGTAGATGGCTATCAATAAAGAGCCAAACGCGATGCTGGCGTATTTAGGCCCAATAGCGCCAAGCATAATAAAACCGAACGTTGAGATAAACAGGCCGATGGCAAAAGCCCATGGTGTATCAAATAAGATCTCAATTGAGAAAGCAGCGACGGCGAAACAGATGAAGGTAAGAATGAGCGCTTTTATCCTGCCCGTGAAACTGTCGTCGCTCTCAGCCAAAGCGGCAGCAATCACGCCCAAGATAAGAGGAGTAATCAAGGTATGTTGCTTAAAATACCAAGCAGGAATCACCACGCCTAAAAGGGTGATAAGAATCAGAATGCTGTAGTTAATGGTTTTGTTTGCCCAATAGAGGCGAAGTTTTAAAGCAGCTTGCACGATGCGCCTTTCGTTGCCGGTGGAAAACAGGAGAATTTTAACAAACTCACTATAGCGTGTTTATGACCTAATTTAATAAAAAACGTCACTTGCTCAGGAAATCAACAGAATTGTCATTGACTTAACTTGTTGTGAGAGAATCATGAACGAGCCGCTGTTCACAAATTCAACAGTAATGTGAATTTTAATTAAGAATACCGACAGAAGGCGATTTGTGCTTCATCCATCGCTACAATTTAACTGACTAAAATGATATAAAACGAGAACTTCTCTATCAAAAGGCGCACCTTTCATGCAGCTTACTGCCACTAATAAAGCACAGTTTTTTATTCAAAATGAGTATTACCAAGTCGAAATAAAAGAAAACAGTGTTTTATTAAGTTCAGTCGGCAGTGAAGAGCACATTCCATTTACGATTTGGAATGGCAAAGTTGGCGTTAAACGCGGCTTGATCTGGAGCTCTCTGCAGTTTTTTGCTCATGAACAAGATGGCAAGCAACAAAGCTGGTTAGTGCAAGGTTTGCCTTGGCCACAATGTCGTAAATTTGCTGTCGAAGCGGTTCGTCATTATCAAGACTGGCACAATACCCAGTGTCGAAAACTTGCTGAATACCTTCCTAAATGGGAAGACGAATTGTATCAACTCAAGCATCTTCCAGCTTACCTATCACACTCGAGAGTGCAGAATTGGGTCGACCAACTTAACGGCGAACTTGTTGAAATCAAAACCAGCTTGGTCGAAGCGAAAATGCGTATGCCTAAGCGTATGGCGGAGATTGAACCATGGCTGTCTGAGACTTCTCAAACCTTGAGTGAGCGTAACCATGAATGGCTAGAGAATGAACGTCCAAACTGGGAAGTTCTGTTCAGCCGTATTGAGTCTTCACCGCTTAACCTTTCTCAGCAGCATGCTGTGCTGCTCAATGATGATCATAACCTTGTACTTGCAGGGGCGGGCTCTGGTAAAACCAGCGTACTGACCGCTCGCGTGGCTTATTTACTTCAGAGCCACCAAGCGCAGGCAGAAGATTTATTGATGCTGGCATTTGGTCGTGATGCCGCGAAAGAAATGAAAGAGCGATTGGTCGATAAAGTGGGGCTCGCAGCAGAAAACGTGCGAGTGAATACTTTCCACCAACTTGGCTTGCGCATCCTTAATCAAGTTGAGCCTCAACCGGTTGAAATTAGCCCACTTGCTTTGGACGACAATCAACGCTCAGCATGGTGCATTGATTGGCTCAAGAAGCATTGGATGACGCCAACCAACTTCAAGCGTTGGCAAAAGCATTTAGATAAATGGCCGATTGCCTACTTGAAAGGCGATGATGAGCTTGGTAGCCACTCAGAAAACCCGAAACTGATCGCGTGGCTCGACAACCAACTTTCGCAATTGGCTGCCGTTGGCTTAACTAAGAAACAAGTCCAAGAAAAGCTTGTAAATCATCAAGATTACACGCGTTTGAACAGTGAGTTAGCACTTTGTTGGCCATGTTTTAGTGCGTGGCAAAAGATGCTTAAGGAAACCAATCAGGTTGATTTTCCAACCATGATCAGCCGTGCGACAGATTATGTGACGAAAGGTAAATTCATTTCACCTTGGCGTTTTATCATGGTGGACGAATACCAAGACATCTCACCAGACCGCTTAGCGCTTATTGAAGCGTTATGTGCATCAACCGAGAAGCAAACTGGTGCGACTTTGTTTGCAGTAGGTGATGACTGGCAGGCAATTTATCAGTTCGCAGGTGCAGATGTGGATTTGACGACTGGTTTCCAAGAACGTTTTACACATTCAACTGTGCATCACTTAGACACGACGTATCGCTTCAACAACCAAATTGGTGATGTGGCGAATACCTTTGTCCAAGAGAACCCATCTCAGTTGCCGAAGACGCTTAACAGCCACAAGCAACGTAAACAGAAGAGTGTGCATACTGCACCGAGCAACCAAGTTGAGAAGATCCTCGACCAACTGAACCAGCAAGCGAAGAAAACCAAGTCGGTGCTGCTGTTAGGGCGAAACCATTATCACAAACCCGATCTATATGACGATTGGTTGAAGCGTTTCCCGAACCTAGAGATTCGTTTTATGACGTGTCATGCGAGTAAGGGTAGAGAAGCTGACTTTGTGATTATTCTGTCGGTGGATGAAGGTCAATTCCCAGCGAAGAAGAAGCAAGCACATATCGATGGGGCATTGAGTGAGTCGAAAGACAAATACCCTTATGCAGAAGAACGACGTTTGTTCTATGTTGCTTTAACTCGTGCGAAAGAGAAGGTTTGGATCACCCACACAGGTGCAGGTTCTGCTTTTGTACAAGAACTGGTGAATGGCGATTATCCAATCGTCACTTCAAGATAATATCTTCCCATTTCTTGGGTAAAACAAAGGCGATACTGAGTATCGCCTTTGTTGTTTTTGCTCTATGAAACGCCGTTAATCGAAATTACGTGCGCTCAGCAAGGTATGCTTCGTAATCTGGTACTTCAATATCCACTTCTTGATCGATCAGCGGAGAGTTGAACAGGAATTTAGCGGTCGCACGGTTCGTTGCCACAGGAATATTCCATACGCTTGCAATGCGCAGTAGGGCTTTTACATCAGGGTCATGAGGAACGGCATTCAGTGGATCCCAGAAGAACACAAGCACGTCAATGTTGCCTTCAGATATCAAAGCGCCAAGTTGTTGGTCGCCACCCATTGGGCCGCTAATCATGCTCTTGATCGCAAGGCCAGTTTCTTTACTCAGCATGTGACCCGTTGTGCCGGTCGCGTACAAGAAGTGGCTTTGCAGCTTCTCTTTGTTCTCTTTTACCCAACGAAGCAATTCAGGTTTGCAGTTGTCGTGGGCAACCAATGCCACATGTTTGTGCGCTGGCATGGTACGAGTTGTTTTTTGCATCAAGTTATTTCCGTTTTTATGATTTTAAATTCGCTGCATCCAATAAAACACGTTTTTTGCCCATCAATCAACAGCCTTAACGCTGAATGTAGGCCTATATTCTGACGGAGATAACGAATCTTCAATTGTGTCGTCATGAAGTGTCTTTGGCGTCAGTGCTTTAATGGTAGGAGAAGCGTGTTTTTCATACGGTTGATGACGTAAGTAGTGCACTGCCTGCATGACAGAAAGGCGACCTTGTTCCACCATTTTGTCTGTTGGTGCGAATAAAACTTTGTGGCGCAACAAGCCACGATAAACACCATGACTTAGGTACACAGAAACCAAACCAATCTCCTCGGTTTTTTCTGCACTGCGCAACTCGCTGATAGCAGCTTCAATCGCTACCGCGCTGCCAACAATGTAATCAATGTTGCCCATATCAATGACACGTTGCACAAGGTTACGTTGAAGCTCTTTGTCGTTATCTGCCCAGTACGAATCGACGATACGGATATCGCTGTCTTTAATGGCTTCGTAAAAACCAGTTGTGACAGGTTTTGTTCCACCACGGGTTCTAGGGCCCAACAAAAGAGCGATATTGGTTTTTCCTGATCCTTTCGGGTGCTTCTCTGCAAGGTACTTACCCGCTTCATAGCCCATCCAGTACCAGTCAACACCGACAACGCCTTTGAGTAACTTTGATTGCTTTTCGTCGAGATCGAGTTGATTGACGGTGGCAAAAACAGGCGTCTTACCGACCCAATTTTTTAAATTGTGTTCATAGGCTTGAGGATCAACGGTACCAAGAATTATTGCATCTGCACCCCACTGGGTACACAGGGCGAGTTGTTGTTCTTGACGAGTTTTGTTCGGGTAGCCGCCCGCTTCGAGCACACGAAGGTCAACACCGAGTTTCTCCGCTTCGGAAACCATTCCATAGTTTACTGACAACCAGTATGAATCCTTTAAATGAGGGTATATGGCACAGATTTTCTCAGCCGCAAAAGTAGGCACTGAAGCGAAAAGTGACAATGCGAGTGTAGAATGCTTGAAAATTGTGCGAAATGAACGCTGATTTATAACCATGAAATGAAGTTCGTTGGCATAGATTAAGTAAACACTGCAAAATATAACGTAATATGTCGCCGAACACGAACATTAAGGTCAGGAAAATATGTTGCTAGCTACTGCAAGCATCGGTCGAAAACTGCTGTTGTCTTTCATTGCGATGGCAATGCTGGTGATGATATCAGCATTAATCGGTGTATCAGGGTTTTCTCTGGTAGCAAAAACAGAAAGGAACGTCGTGGACAGTGCCATTCCGGCAATGCTAGAAGCTCGACAAGTTTCTGAGCTCAGTACACGAATTATTTCGTCGGTACAAATGCTCTCTAATGCTCAGAATGAGCAAGAACGTAAAGAAGCCGGGCGCGTTCTTTTTGAACAGCTCGAATCGTTACTTACGCATATTAAAGAGCTTGGTAGTGAGTCGTTTGACTCCAAGCTGCTTGAAGCATTGGAAAACAATGTCCAGAACGTCATTGATAACTTAGCAGAGCTAGGCGTTACAGTCGAACGCAAGCTTTGGCTGACGAAAGAGATCGACACGCGCGTAGAAGAAATGCGTTTGCTGAGTGAAGAGCTAGAGCAGTTGACTCGTACCCAAGTGCAAAACACCAGCACGATTGCGGTCGCGAACGTAACGCACATTTATGACCTTCTTGACGCTAATAAGAAAGCGCAAGCATTCCAAGCTTTGGATGCTCTTGTTGAAGTCGATCTAGACCTGACAGAACGACTTCATGAGCTGCACCTGCTGGCGTTCAAAATGCTTAACCAAATTGAAGAAGCGCGCACGCTCACCAACGTTGACCGCATCCAACAAATACAAACCGCCTTTGAAGACAACCTGAAAATCATGAAGCGCCGCGTGCTTGCTGTAGAAGACCCGACGCGTTCAGAGCAAATGAGTCAATTACTTACCGAGCTTGGCAAACGTCAGGTCGTGTTTACTATTTTGCTTCAACAGTATGAGAACAACGAGCAATCTCAGCAATTAATGCAGAAAACTCTGGAGCTCTTTTCAGAGCTAAACGGGACAGTAAACAAGCTGGTGGATGATTCTAATAAAACGACCAGAATCGCCGTTGAAAAGCTGACTAGCACGCTCAAGTTTGCACAGTGGTCACTGACGGTGATCTCCATCATCGGTTTGATTATCGTTGTACTCATCCTTTGGCGCGTGGTTTACGTTTCGGTTATCAAACGCCTAGGTGAATACTCCTCTGCATTGCTTTCGGTTGCTCAAGGTAACCTCGCAGTAGAGTTGGAAGTGAAGGGCAAAGATGAACTGGCACACATGGGGCAGGCGATCATCACGGCGAGAAACACCGCACAAGCATTAAAAGTGGTGGCAGAGGGTGAAGCGCAAGCGAAACGTGAGTTGGAAGAGCACAAAGAACACTTAGAAGAGTTGATCGAACAGCGCACTTCTCAGTTGAAACAAGCGAACCGACGATTGAACGAAGAAGTGCTGAACCACGCAAAAGCACGCAAACAAGCGGAACAAGCAAGCCGTGCGAAATCGGCCTTCTTGGCCACCATGAGCCATGAAATTCGTACTCCAATGAATGGTGTTCTTGGTACGGCGCGTCTATTGATTGATTCTGGTTTGAACCCGATTCAGAAACGTTACGCTGAAATCATCAACCGCAGTGGTAAAACGCTACTGGCGATTTTGAACGATGTGTTGGATTACTCGAAAATCGAAGCGGGACATTTGGAAATACGTAGCTTAGGCTTTGATTTACACCAGATGATTGAAGATACGTTCCAATTGATGAACGGCAAAGCACAAGAGAAAAAACTGTTGTTCTCTTACCACATTGAAAGCGATGTAGGCCGCTACTGGAAAGGTGATGTCATTCGCATCAATCAGGTGTTGAACAATCTTGTTGGTAACGCGATTAAGTTTACCGAGCAGGGTGAAATCGACATCTATGTCAGCTTGAATCCAGAAGATGAAACGCAGGTTCTGTTTGAAGTTTCTGATACGGGTATCGGTATTGCCAAGAAAGATCAAAAGACGTTGTTTGATGCCTTCACTCAGGCTGAAGGCGGCATGAATCAAACTGGCGGAACCGGATTAGGCTTAGCGATCAGTCGACGTATTATCCAAGCGATGGGTGGTTGCTTGGAAGTAGACTCAGACGAGGGACACGGCAGCCGTTTCTGGTTCTCTATTCCTTTAGAGGAAAGCGAACCGGTAGAAACCGTATCGATCGCTAGTGCGCGTTGTAAGATTCGAGCGAAGGTCCTTGTTGTGGAAGATAACCCAGTGAACCGTGTGGTAGCGGAAGGCTTCTTGGAGAGCATGGGACACGAAGTTATTTTGGCAGAAAATGGGCTGGAGGCGGAGCAGATCATTGACAAGCATGATTTCGACATTGCATTGGTCGATATAAACTTGCCAGATTGCAATGGTGCTGATTTAATCCACCGCCTTAAACGTATCGAGCGCAATAAGCCTTCGGATAAAGCACTCAATCCAACGCCAATGGTCGCGGTTTCTGCCCATGTATTTGCGGAAGAAGTGGAAAGCTATTTGGCGGCGGGCTTTGACGGATATCTGCCTAAGCCGATGGAAAAAGAAGCGCTTTCTGCACTCATCCAAGATATGTTGGATGGCAAACAATTACTGCTTCCCCAAAGTGGGGAGTGCCTTGCTCAGGATGAGATAATTACAACAAGTGACAACGACACTGTGTCCGTCACAACAGACCTAACAGCAGAGGAGCCAGCGATGGTTATCATCAACCCTAATGTGATTCAGTCAGACATGAAGATTTTGGGCAAAGAGAAAATGCTTCACATCATCGACTTGTTCCGACAAACCAGCGCTGATGTTTTGAGCCAAATGGAAACTTCTGCACAAAATGGTGAAAGTCGAGCAGTAAAAGATCTCGCTCACAAACTAAAAGGCAGCGCAGGCAGTTTAGGTTTGACGGCTCTAATGAATACCTGCCAAAGCATCGAGATTGCATCAGAGTCATTAGAGGCTTACACAATGCTTCGAGCGGACTTGAAAGGGCAGGTGAGTGATTCAGTGATTGCGCTGGATGAGCTAATGGCAGAATAACGGCGGTCGTTTGATTTCAGCGCCACTTATATACAAAAACCTCCGGTTTGCGCCGGAGGTTTTTTTCTATTCGGTCAGATCATCTTCCCACTCGAACCGAGTGTCTAGAGCATAAGGATCATCTTCGAACGGATGTTCCATTCTGCCACGCAAGTATTCGAGTTGGTGCTCAAGCATGTTGACCGTGTCGTAATCCCCCTCTGAGCAGGCAACGTATATCTGTTGCTCGAGAGCGGCGATGTTGTCTCGGATACTCATGAGAACCCCCTTAAATCATCATCGATTCTCAAAACGATTATAGTCAAGTAAACCAAATTCGATCGGTTGTTTTGTACGATACCAATCGTGGATACGATCGCTAAATGGCCAGAACTTTTCAGAGCTTCGGCGAATAGCAAAATTATCCAGTAACTTAACGTAATCATCCTCCGATTTAAGGGTGCTAAATTGATCGACAAATTCTTTTACTTGATCTTCTTCGATTGAGAAAAACGCCGCTGGATAGCTGCCAACCACGCCTCGAACAATGGTCATGTCATCGTTCGCGAAGTCTCGATTGCTCTCCTCATCAAACAAGCTAGAAATGTTGATGTGAGCGTTGTTATGAATAAGAGTGAAAAGCTCATCTTCACCAGATTTGCTGCGTACCATCAGCATTGTGATTTGCGGTACCGTTTTTAGCCCTTCCCCACGAACTTGGTTGATGCTCGCCAGCTGTTGCTCATTCTCTACCGTAAGCGCGGTATCAATGATGTCGTATCGCGGCAATAAGACAGGTGATACTTGTTTGCGCAGAATATCCAATAGCTCCGATTTAGGAGCGTCGGTGTGATACACAACACTGGTCGGTTGGCTAAATGGTGCAACGTTGCGTTGTAAGAAGTCACTTAGTTGACGTGGTTGGTCCTGATACCAACTTGAATGTTCTTGGTGGCGCATATCAGCAGGAAGTAGGGCAATAAAGTTACTTTCCCCTTCAAGGCGTAAGAAGTCCATGAACATGCGGGTAATCAGCTGGTGGCCAAAGTTACCGTACACATCGAAGCCGGCAACAAGTAGGTAGTGGATACGTTCAAGCAGGGCATAGTCCAAAACCCAAGCCGTTTTCGGTTGTTCGCCCACCAAACCTTGCACTACTGATGCGCTGTCAAAGTGACGGAAAACCGTAAGAGCAGCATTTGGATTTGTACCGTTGCCGTCCCAAATTACGTCGGTTGATAGGTGCTCACCGTTCTTAAACCACTTGTTGATGAAGTCAGATTTGGCTTCTAGGTAGCGTGCTTGTTGACGCGAGTATTTCACCCAGTTGGTAACGGGAACAGTATTACTTTCTAGCTCGCCGGGAAGTTTTAGGTTAGCCGCTTGTGAGCGATAGAACTCGTTGACTTCAGGAATGTCGGCTTTGTCTGGGTCTAGGAAGAATACCCAGAAGCGATCATTGATTACGTTTAATGCCAGCTGACCACGGCATACAGGACCCTTGATGTAAGCCATGATGGTGTTCTGAGCGTTGTCCAACATGAACTTGAAGCGCGACTTCACCGGTAAATCGATGAAGGCGGTCATTGGGTTAGCTGCGATTTCAGGCTCGTAGCTTGGTAATTTCGCCACTTCGTAATCGGCATCGATGAACCATTTTTTCCAGTTCTCGATACGTTGTTTGTTCAGTGCAAACGGCATGTGCGTCTTGTCGACAATAGTACCTTGCTCAGGAATGATTCGGTAGTACACGCGCTCAACACCCGGGTCATCATACGGACGACGTGTTGTGATGCGCTTTACTGGCTCTCCCGGTGGCGTTGAGGAGCGGACGAGCGTGAAGAAGCGTGGTTGCTCACCATCCAGCTCAGAAAAGAACAGGTGCGATAAGAAAAGGTGTTCGTAAATATAACGAGCGGCGAGCTGGTTTTTGCGAGAACTCTTGTTCAGCAGCGTCTCGTATTTCTGAACCTCAGCTTTTTGTTGCTCGGTAAGTGGGATATGCGCATTCATGATGCCGCCATTTTCGAGCCAAAGCATGAGCGTTTGATATTCTATCGCCGTTAGATTCGGCATCCCGAAAGGCATTCCCCATGTCGGGTTGTCTTGTTCGTATTTTGCGTACTCTTCTATCGTCGGACACGTTTGTTCACGGTCGATAGAAAAATCGAACCCTTCTAATTGAACTTGATCAGGGAGTGGATGACGTTCCTTTTGTTGCAACATACGAGCAATCAAACCTGCATCCATATTAGCCGCCATGCTCTGCTCACGCTCGTTGAGCACAGGATGGAAGCCAGCATCACGCCATTCTTGCGTAGTTTGCGCGTCTTCAAATAAGCGAGTTGGGGCTGCTGCAGTCAAGCGTGTGCCTTCGTAAACCAAAGCTTTGCTTGCACCACGGTCAATGCCTTCTACGGAAGAGAGTTTTAACTGACAAGGGGCATCGTAGCAGGCGTGACAAACCACACATCGATTATCGACGATAGGTTTTACTTCATGTTGAAAGAAGTCCGCTTGGGGCGTCTCAATAGCAACAGTACGCTCACGCACTTCTTCAGGGCCAAACAGTTTGTCGTAGTTTAGGCCCGCATAGGTCGCACAACCTGCAAACAGAGTGGCGATACACAGTGTGAAAATTAAACGTAAATTCATTGAGTTATTTTGAGTAAATTGAATTTGCGTTAATTAAAGCAAAATAAGTCGCCAAATACCAAAAAGAAGCGGGATTAGTCGCGAAAAACAAAAAGAAAGCCCACCTAAATCGGTGGGCTTTTTCGGTAGTTGCAAAAGAAACTAGTTCATTTTTTTAACTTCTTGCTGAAGTTGCTCTAGCTGCTTCATCTTGCCTTGTAGGCCAAGAGATTGATAGCTAATCGACGCTGGGTTCATCATCTGACCTTGCTGCATTGGGTAGTCTGGCAGCGTCTTGAAGAATTCACCAAGAACGTCTTGGATAGGTACGAACAACCACATGTTGTCAGCCATCCAGCGCAGGTACATACCTGATTCATGCGGTGCTTTCTCGAATGGGTCAGCACGTAGGTGGATGATTTGTGGCCAGTTTGGAGAGAAGCGAATCGCGTTAGAGATATCACCTTCAAGAACCGCGAAGTTCAGTTTCCAGTCATTCCAACGTACCGCGTTTAGCTCGCCGTTTGCTGTGAAGTAAAGTAGTGACTCACGAGGGCCTTTTTCTTCTTTACCTTGGAAGTAAGGCATGAAGTTGTAACCATCGATGTGTACGCGCCAGTCTTTACCGTTCGCTTTATAGCCTTTCGCTAGCTTCTCTTTCACGTCAGGAACGCCAGCTGCAGCCATTAGTGTTGGTAGCCAGTCTTGATGTGCCATCATTTCGTTGATCTTAGTACCTGGTTCAATTACTCCAGGCCAACGAACAAGTTGAGGTACACGCATACCGCCTTCCCAAGTGGTACCTTTCTCACCATGGAATGGTGTTGCACCACCATCAGGCCATGTTACTGTTTCTGCACCATTATCGGTTGAGTAGATAACGATGGTGTTATCAGCAACACCTAGCTCATCAAGTTTGTCCAGTAGAACACCTACTTGGTCGTCGTGCTCAAGCATACCGTCAGCGTAGATACTTACACCTGATTTACCTTGGTATTTCTCTTGTAGACGAGTCCAAACGTGCATACGAGTGGTGTTGTGCCAGATGAAGAATGGCTTGTCTGCTTTCACGGCTTTTTCCATGAACGCCAGTGACGTTTCTAGGAATTCTTCATCCGCGTGCTCCATACGCTTACGCGTCATTGGGCCTGTATCTTCAATCTTACCGTCAGCAAAAGACTTGATTACACCACGAGGGCCGTAGTTTTTACGGAACTCAGGATCTTTCGGGTAGTAGTAAGTTTCTGGTTCTTCTTCAGCATTGAGGTGATAAAGGTTACCGAAGAACTCGTCGAAACCGTGGTTAGTTGGAAGGTGTTGGTCTTGGTCACCTAAGTGGTTTTTACCAAACTGAGCCGTCATGTAGCCTTGACCTTTAAGCAGATCTGCAATGGTCGGTGCCCAATCAGGAATACCGTGAGTAGAGCCTGGCATACCGATTGTAAGCAAGCCAGTACGGAACGGTTCTTGGCCTGTGATAAATGCTGCACGGCCTGCAGTACAAGATTGCTGACCGTAGTGATCAGTAAATAGTGCCCCCTCGTTTGCAATACGGTCGATATTCGGGGTCTCGTAACCCATCATACCTTGGTTGTATGCACTGATGTTCCAGTAACCAACATCATCACCAAAGATCGCTAGGATGTTTGGTTTGTCTGCTGCCACTGCTGCGCTTGAGGTTGCCAGTACGCCGAGACCGACAGCCAGCTTGCTCATTTGGTTAGCCATAAAAACTCCAAATTGGTTGTAAGTTGTAAAAGAAGCTTAGGTACCGCCCATGCTTCGTTGGCTATTAAGTTAATGATGCAATTGAAGAATGTCGCTTTATAGTGTTTATAACCATAAGTTATGTAGAGAAATAACTTGTTGTTTTATCAGTTGATTGTTTCAACCTTAGGATTTGTGGGGAAAACTGAAGCGAGACTCAGGTCACGTTAATCCGCTTTCTAAATAGGGATATAAGACCTTAGTTTTAACCAAAGTATAATTATGCTATTTGATTCGCATTAGTCTGTTTTGTGAGCTATACGTTTGTGTGCAGGATGCACTTTTCTATTACATACAGAGGTTTATATGACAGCGAATTATGGCGTGAAACGCCGATTAGCGATTCTTGCCGCCGCTTTTATCGGCGCGACAAGTAGCAGTATCGCAGCAGAGAAACCGAATATTCTGGTCATTTGGGGCGATGATATCGGTCAATCTAATATCAGTGCGTACACATTTGGCTTAATGGGATACAAAACACCGAACATCGATAGCATTGCAAAAGAAGGCATGATGTTCACTGACTACTATGGTGAACAATCTTGTACTGCAGGCCGTTCTACCTTCATTACCGGACAGACGGTATTGAGAACTGGCTTAAGTAAGGTAGGCCTTCCCGGTGCAGATTTAGGTCTTCAGGCTGAAGACGCAACGATTGCAGAAATGCTTAAACCACTTGGCTACATGACAGGTCAGTTTGGTAAAAACCACCTTGGCGACAAAGATGAACACCTTCCAACCAATCACGGCTTCGACGAATTTTTTGGCAACCTTTACCATTTGAACGCCGAGGAAGAACCTGAGAATGTGGACTACCCGAAAGATCCAGAATTCCGTAAGAAATTCGGTCCTCGCGGTGTTATTAAATCCTTTGCTGACGGCAAAATCGAAGATACCGGTCCTCTAACGCGTAAGCGTATGGAAACGGTAGATGAAGAAACGCTAGATGCGGCACTTGATTTTATGGATCGAGCAGTGAAAGCAGACAAGCCTTTCTTTGTCTGGTGGAACGCAACACGCATGCACTTCCGTACTCACGTGAAAGAAGAAAACTTGGGTAAAACAGGCATCAGTTTTTATGCCGACGGTATGGTTGAACACGATAACCAAGTAGGCGAGCTACTGAAAAAAGTGGATGACTTGGGCATCAAAGACAACACCATCGTATTCTACTCAACCGATAACGGCCCGCACATGAACTCTTGGCCAGATGCGGGTACAACGCCATTCCGTGGTGAGAAGAACACTAACTGGGAAGGTGCATTCCGTGTTCCTGCAATGGTTCGTTGGCCTGGTAAGATTGAAGCGGGCAGCGTTTCCAACGAAATTATGCACCACATGGACTGGATGCCAACGCTCCTAGCCGCTGCGGGTGATGATCAAATCAAAGAGAAGCTGCTAAAAGGCTACACGGCAGGTGATAAGACATTTAAGAACCATCTCGATGGGTACAACTTCTTGCCTTATCTAACTGGTAAAGAAGAGAAAGGGCCACGTGAAGAGATCTTCTACTTCACTGATGATGGTGATTTGAGTTCACTTCGCTTCCGCAACTGGAAGATCGTATTCCTAGAGCAGCGCGCAAAAGGAACACTGCGTATCTGGGCTGAACCGTTTACGCCATTACGTGTGCCTAAGATCTTCAACCTACGCATGGACCCATACGAAGTGGCGGACATCACGTCGAATACATACTACGACTGGTTGATTGACCATGCCTACATGTTGGTTCCAGCACAGGCTTATGTGGGTAAATTCTTGGCAACGTTCGAAGAATTCCCACCGCGACAAAAAGCAGCAAGTTTCTCACTTGATCAGGTGATGGAGAAGTTGCAGGAAAGTCACAATAAATAAATTGATTGCAAGTAAACGTGGGGCTCTTCGGAGCCTCTTTTTTTGCGCCCCGTTTCAGTTTTTCTTAAAACTCATGTAATTGCTTGTCTAAAAAGAAAAAACACTTCTATCTTTGATCAGAGTATAAAAAGAATCACACACAAGGACAGTTATGACTCAGTGGGCATGTTGGAAGCAGGCTCTGATCGGCCTAGCAGCGCTCGTCAGTTTTTCTCTGTTTGCACAAGAAACGCTTTCTTCTCAAGAACCTCTTGTTGGGCAGCAAGTAGGGACGAACACACCTAAATCAATTGATTCCTCGAAGCTTACCTATGTTGGTAGCGAAGCGTGTATTGATTGCCACAAGAAAGAAACCGAAGCGTGGCAAGGTTCTCATCACGATATGGCGATGCGTCATGCCGATGCGGAATCTGTTCTCGGTGACTTTGATGACCACACATTCACCTTTGAAGGGAAGCAAAATCGCTTCTATCGAAAAGGGGAAGAGTATTGGGTCAATATCCAAGGGCCTGATGGTGAGTGGCATGATTACAAAATCAGCTACACCTTTGCGTGGGAGCCGCTCCAACAATACATGGTGGAGTTCGAAGACGGACGCGTGCAGCTAATTCCTTTCGCTTGGGATTCGCGAACCAAGCAAGAGGGTGGACAGCGCTGGTTCCATCTTTATCCCGATACCACCCCAAAAGATGAGTTCTACTGGACGAACACGGGTCAGAACTGGAACTTCATGTGTGCTGATTGCCATTCAACTAATCTAGAAAAAAACTACGATGCAACAGCCAATACGTATTCGACGACCTGGTCAGAAATCAACGTCGGTTGCGAAGCATGTCATGGCCCTGCCAGTGAGCACGTAGAGCTTGCCAAACAAGCGGAAAAATCGGGAAATACCATCGCCTCAGCGAACCATTATGGTTTTGACCGAGATTTAGGTATGGCAGTAAAAGAGTGGGTCTACGAAGAAGGGCACAGTACGCTCCAGCCAAAAGAAATCGCGATGACTCATCAAGTACAAACCTGTGCGCAGTGCCACAGTCGTCGTACACAGTTAAATGAAAGCGCAGACCACGTTAAAGGCTCATTCCTAGATAAATACCGCCTCAGCTTAATTACACCAGAGCTCTATTATCACGATGGTCAAATCTACGATGAAGATTACGTTTATGGCTCATTTTTACAGTCAGCCATGGCAGAGAAAGGGGTAACCTGTACCAACTGTCATGACCCTCATACCGCAGAGTTAAAAATCCCTGAGGAAGCGGTTTGTGCTCAGTGCCATATTGCGTCTGACTACATGCCGGAGAATCACACGTTCCATGAGGCAAATACCGAGGCATCTCAATGCACTACTTGCCACATGCCGGAAACGACCTACATGCAAGTTGACCCGCGTCGTGACCACAGCTGGCATGTGCCACGTCCGGATCTAAGCCAACACATCAATACGCCAAACGTATGTACATCATGCCATGAAGACGAAACCAACCAGTGGGCGGATCAAAAAATAGGCGAGTGGTTCCCGAATTCGAAATACCGTAATCAACAACACTTTGCAGTGGCATTCTACGCCGATTCTATTGGTCATCGTGGTGCGCCTGATGCGTTAGCGTATTCCGCTCAAGACTCATCGTTGAGTGACATTATTCGTGCCTCTGCGTTAGAGCGCATGGGCGGCAATACCGGACAAAACACCCTAGTATCTCTGGCTCGCGCGGTGAAGCATGAAAGTGACATGATTCGTCTAGGCGCTGTTGCTGGGTCTTCTAGTTATGAGTTCAGTGACCGCTGGCAAATCCTCGAACCATTATTGAGCGACCCAGTCTTATCTGTGCGTGCAGAAGCCGCAGGTGCACTGGTTCGCCATTATCCTGAAATGAATCCTCTGCAGCGTGACAAGATCAAACAGCCATTGGAAGACTACATGGCAATCCAACGCTTTAATGCTGACCGAGGCTTTGGGCGAACGAACCTAGCGAATGTCTATCGAGACCTTGGTGACACAGACAAAGCCATTGCGTCTTACCAAAAGGCGATTGAAATTGAACCTTATTTCGAGAACAGCTATGCAAACTTAGCCGATTTGTATCGTGCACAGGGCAACGACAAAAAAGCATTAGAAACCTTGATGGCAGGGATTGAAGCTCAGCCGAAATCGAGTGCTTTGCCATACAGTGCGGGTTTAGCTTGGTTGCGAGTGGGTGACAGTGCGAGAGCCAACCAATACTTAAAACAGGCCGCGGAAACCGCAGAGCGAAACCCACAGTATTGGTATGTTTATGGGCTCGCTCTGGAGAAATCAGACGTGCTTGCGGCCAGCAAAGCGTTGAACACCGCTTACAAAGTGGGAGGCAACCCACAGCACTTGTTTGCGGAATGTGAGGTGCTGGCTAGAAACTACAAAGATGGCTCTGTTGCATTTGCTTTTGAGCAGTGTTTGAAGCAACTAGGAGAGTTTGCACCGGCTGATGTGATTCAACGTTTAAGAGCGTCTATAAATCAATAGGAGCGGCATGGGCAAACTCAAGTTGTTGCTTGACCTGTTCCCTTAAGCGTTGATGAGCAGGATTGTGCTCATCACGCTTGTGATACACGAACTTATAAGGAATATGGTCGATTTCTATCGGGCACTCAAGGACCTGTAACTTGAGTGCCTTACTCCATTTCATCGCAAACGAACGAGAGACAACACCTAAGCAATCTCGCTGTGCAACGTACATTGCCATACCTGCCAAAGATGACGTTACGATCTCTACATTTCGCTCCTGAATCGGCTCTTTTGCAAGCTGTTCGAAGCCAGAAGTGTTATTCCATTTACCTGAAAATATACAGTGATTTTCGCGATAAAAATCCTCCCGACTCAATGTCCCTTGGATTCTTGGGTGACTTTGACGACAGATGATCATTGCAGGTTCATGGTAGGCGTTTTCAATCACGAAAGAAGAGTCTTTGGTGATGATGGTATCAATCACCAAGTCCATTTTTTGCTGACGAATTTGTTCAAACAACAAGTATTTTTCCGGTGGAGACTCGTGGAAAACCACGTTTTCAATCGGATTTAAACTGTGGAGCAAGGTTTCGGAGCAGCAGACTTGAAAAGTGGTTCTTTCTGAAATGGCGTTGTCTACGATGCTCACTGCCTGACGAAACTGCGGCATGAGTTGATACGCGGTCGAAGTAGGGGCAATCCCTCGTCCTTGTTTGACGAAAAGCTGTTTTCCGACCACTTGTTCGAGCCTTTTAATCGAAGCGCTCACCGCTGGTTGCGTAAGGCCTAAATGGTCGGCCGCTTTGGTGTAGGACTGATACTCAGCCACCACCAAAAAAGTTTGAATCAAGTTTAAGTCCATCTTGTTACCCATAAACTAAATTTATATATCAACGTATCTGAACTCTATTTATCCGTCAAATAACAAGTTTTATCTTAATTAAATCTTGGTATCTAATTTTCTACCAAGATTAGCAGCAACGGATTTATGGAGCCCTTTTATGGCAAACCACGATAAAAAACGCGGCAAGAAGCTGGTATTAAACGCTTGCACGCTTGCGATTGGAGCGGCATCAGCGACCGCTTATTCGGCAGAACAACCTAACATCCTCGTTATCTTTGGTGACGATGTCGGTTACTGGAACTTGAGTGCATACAACGGTGGCATGCTGGCTTACAGCACACCAAATATAGATAGCATTGCAAGAGACGGTGCTAAGTTTACGAACTTCTACGCTCAGCAAAGCTCAACCGCAGGTCGTTCTGCGTTCATCACGGGGCAAATGCCAAAACGTACAGGCTTGTCTAAGGTTGGTTTGCCAGGAGCGAAAGAAGGGATTTCTGAGAAAGATCCAACTATTGCGACACTGCTACGTGACCTTGGTTACGCAACGGGCCAATTTGGTAAAAACCACCTTGGCGACCGCGATGAACACTTGCCGACCAACCACGGTTTCGACGAGTTCTTTGGTAACCTTTACCACTTAAATGCGGAAGAAGAGCCGGAGAACGTAGACTACCCACAAGATCCTGAATTTAAGAAGAAGTTCGGTCCTCGTGGTGTGATCCATTCTTATGCGGATGGCAAGATTGAAGACACCGGCCCATTGACGCGCAAACGCATGGAAACGGTTGATGACGAGTTCCTAGATGAAGCTGAGAAGTTTATCGAGAAACAAGTCAAAGCCGACAAGCCATTCTTTACATGGTTTAACACCACGCGCATGCACAACTTCACACACGTTCCAGACGACTACAAAGGTAAAACAGGCGCAGGTTTCTACGCCGATGGTGTGAAGCAACACGATGATCAAATTGGTCACTTGCTCAATAAGATTAAAGAGCTTGGCGTCGATGACAACACCATCATTGTTTACACCACAGATAATGGCCCAATGATCAACTTGTGGCCAGACGCGGGTATGACGCCATTCCGTAGTGAGAAAAACACTGGCTGGGAAGGTGGCTTCCGCGTTCCTGCAGTAATTAAGTGGCCAGGTCATATCCAAGCGGGCACGACGCTTAACGGCATTGTGTCTCTGGAAGATTTCTTACCAACATTGGTGGCTGCGGCGGGCAACAGCAACGTCAAAGAAGAGCTGTTGAAAGGCAAGAAAGTGGGCGATATGAACTACAACGTTCACTTAGACGGTTACAACCAACTGCCATACCTAACAGGTAAAACGGACAAGTCTGCTCGCAACGAGTTTGTTTACTGGAGTGATGACGGCGATTTACTGGCTCTACGCTACGGTAAATACAAATACCACTTCATGATCCAAGAAAACGAAACCGGTTTGGATATATGGAAGAAACCATTTACCAAACTCCGTGTACCACAAATCTATGATTTGAGTATCGACCCATTTGAGCGTGGCGATACTGGTATGGGTTACGACCGTTGGATGTACGAACGTTCATTCTTGATGATGCCTGCGGTTGAAAAAGTAAAAGAGGTCATGGAAACCTTCAAAGAGTACCCGCCGCGTATGGCTCCGGGCTCGTTTGTTCCGAAATAACGTTTTGTCCATAGGTCGATAGACCCTAGTTATCGTCCTTAAATGCAGCGCCCAACTTGGGCGCTGACTTTCTTCTGCTTTCGAGATCGTTCTTTATGAAAAAACAAACTCACATTCATACCACTCAAATGGCATTAACTCCCCTCAAAACGGCGTTTGCATCTAACAGTGAAAAAGTTGAACGACGTTTTCACGTGATGGCGAAACCGGGCGGAGCAAAGTGTAATATCGATTGTCAGTACTGTTTTTATCTGCATAAAGATGAATTACTCAATCAAGGCACTCAACCAAAAATGGATGATGCAACACTTGAGGCATTCATAAAGAGCTATATCGAAAGCCAAGACGGTGACGAGATTGTGTTTTCTTGGCAGGGTGGTGAACCAACATTGTTGGGGTTGGATTACTTCAAGAAGATTGTCGAACTGCAGAACAAGTACGCTAAACCGGGCGTTCGCATCGAAAACGACCTTCAAACTAATGGTCTTTTATTGAACGAGGCTTGGTGTCAGTTTCTGCATGACCATGGTTTTCTGGTTGGTCTATCGATTGATGGCCCTGAGTTTATCCACGATAAATACCGCAAAACCCGAAGTGGAAAACCGACCTTTCAACGCGTCATGCAAGCCGTTGATCTGATGAAGCGTCATAATGTGTCATTCAATGCTTTGGTGACAGTGAACCGCTTTAACGCTACATACCCGCTCGAAGTATACCGATTTCTCACTCAAGAACTCGGCGTCACTTATATCCAGTTCACACCTTGTGTTGAACCTCGCTCTTTCACTCAAACCGCTCCCCATTTCTGGAAAGAAAACATGTCGCCAAAACTTGGAAGCGAATTAGCAAAGCCGGGGCATTTGATGTCGGTCGTTACGGATTGGTCGGTCGATGCAGAAGAGTGGGGCGAGTTTCTGATTGCTGTATTTGGAGAATGGGTGAACAACGATCTTGGCAGAGTTCTGGTCAACCTGTTCGAAACTGCTGTCGCACAAGTGATGGGGATGCCTTCGCAGTTGTGTGTTAGCGCAGAGTTCTGCGGCAAAGGTCTAGCGATTGAACACAATGGAGATGTGTTTAGCTGTGATCACTACGTTTATCCGGAATACCAACTGGCAAACATTCATGACCGATCTCTGAATGAAATTGCTATCTCGACTCGCCAATACAGCTTTGGTATGGCGAAAAAGTCTTCTTTGCCGCAATACTGCCTTGATTGCCCATATTTGAAGTATTGCTGGGGAGAATGCCCAAAAAATCGGCTACTTACCGCGCCGAATGGTGAGGCTGGTCTAAACTACTTGTGTCCGGGAATAAAAATGTTCTTTGACCATTCGCTGCCAATTCTGGTTGGCATATCAAGGTTAATAAAGTCTTACAACTCAGGTGAATATAGCGAATATAACCTTTAGTTATTACTTTCAGTCTTATACTCAACTTTTAACGCTCAGGCTCCCGTAAACTCAATAGGTAGACTATGAACCACGCACAACAAGCCATTAATGAATTAATCGAACAAACTGAAAAAAGCGTCATTGGACAAAGCCATGTGGTTCAGGCTTTGGTGATAGGGTTACTGACCAATGGTCACGTACTTTTAGAGGGCTTACCGGGAACGGCAAAAACGCGCTCGGTAAAGTCGCTTGCGAACCTTCTTAACACCAGCTTTGGTCGTATTCAGTTTACTCCCGACTTGTTACCTTCAGACGTAACGGGTACCGAAGTGTACCAAGAGTTGGATGGTAAGCCTCAGTTGCATTTCCAACCGGGACCAATCTTCAACAGCATTGTGTTGGCGGATGAGGTAAACCGTGCGCCAGCTAAAGTACAAGCTGCACTGCTAGAAGCAATGGCAGAAGGTACGATTACGGTGGGTGATAAGACGCACGTCTTGCCTGAGTTGTTTATGGTGCTTGCAACGCAAAACCCAGTTGAACAAGAGGGTACTTACCCATTGCCAGAAGCGCAGATGGACCGCTTCATCATGAAAGTGACCGTCGACTACCCAGAAGATGAAGCAGAGCGTGACATTATCCGCTTGGTGCGAAGCGAAGAGCTAGGTTCAGAAACCAGTAGCGAATTAGTGACGCCACAACACATTGAACCAGAGCTCGTTATTGAAGCGCGACGCCAATTACCAAACATTACTGTTTCCGATTTAGTCGAGAACTACATCGTGGCGCTTGTGATGGCGACACGTAAACCAGAGCGTTATGCCGATTCCCAGCTGCAAAAATGGATCGAAATCGGCTCAAGCCCTCGCGCTTCAATTGCTTTAGACAAATGTGCTCGCGCTTATGCGTGGCTACAAGGGCGTGACCATGTAACGCCTGATGATGTGCGTGCAATGGTGCCTTCGGTACTGGGACATCGCTTCTCACTATCTTACGATGCGCTTGCCGATGGTGTTGATCATCAACGTGTGGTGCGAGAGTTGCTTGATTGTGTAGAAATCGGATAAGCGGGAGGAACTATGGCAAAGCCAACGCTTGCTCCTCAATCCCAAGGGCTCGACCCTCGCTTGTATTGCGATTACTCACGCTTAGTACGTTTACAAGCACAAGCCGAATCTTTCAGCTTACTGCCTCACTTAAAAGCGGGCAGTGTGCTTTCTGGACGTCACAACTCATTATTTCGCGGACGTGGTTTGAACTTTGAAGAACTGCGTCACTACCAACTAGGGGACGACATCCGAAACCTCGATTGGAAAGTCACCATGCGCACAGGCAAGCCTCATGTGCGCAGTTACACCGAAGAAAAAGACCGCAATGTGATTGTCTGTGTAGATCAGCGCAGTGCGATGTTTTTCGCCTCTACCGAGGTCATGAAATCTGTGGTTGCTGCTGAAGTGGCGGCTATGTGTGGTTGGCGAGTATTGAAAGACGGTGACCGAGTCGGATTTGTTATCGCCTCTGACTCTGCTTTATATCACAGCAAAGCTCAGCGTTCCCAAAACGATTTGCTCGCTCAACTGAAACGACTCTCTCAAGCCAACCAGCGCTTAAATGTGGACTCGTTAGATTCAGACAAAGTGACATTCAGTAAATGGATTGAGCTCATTAAACGGATGAAGCTAAAGCAATCCACGCTGATTTTCATCAGTGATTGGCGCGATTGCGAAGAGCACCATCTTGATCACCTTAAGCAGCTTCAACAGCACAACGATGTTCTCGCGGTGATGGTAAGCGATCCTTTAGAGCAGTCGCTTCCTCAAGATTTGGCAAAAGTGAAATGGGTGATTGGTGATGGTCGTTACCAGATCAACCTAGACAGTAAAGCCAAAGTCGATGCCGCCAGCGCCAGTTTGGTTGAGAAAGCCCAGTTACAACGTCAATCATTGGCACAACTCATGGCAATCAAAAAGCTGCCTCATATCGAAATCGATACAACCGGTGACCACATTACTCAATTCCAAAAACTCGTTGGAGGCCGATAAATGACAGACTTACACACGCCTCCAAGCACGTATATTCTGCGTGAGCTGCATGACGTCGCGGTGCCAGAAAGCGTCAGCTGGGTGCCACAAACCATTGGTTGGAAGATCCTTGCAATTGTCGGTGCGATTGTACTCATGTATATCGGCTACCGACTGGCACACCATTGGTGGGATAACCGTTACCGTAAAGAAGCCATTGAAGCGATTTCTCGTTTAACCCCAGATGACGCCAGCATGCCGAAAGCGTTGTTCTCGATTCTGAAAATCGTCTTGATTCATCTTGATAGCTCTCATGCTCGCTTGTTTGATACTGCGTTCCTACGCAAGTTAGATGAGCTTAACCCCAAGCATAGAATGTTTGATGACGAAGTATCGAAGCGATGGCTGCAAAGTATTGTTGACCCAAGTGTTGAACTGCAAAAAACAGAGCGTTTACAACTTCTTGAACGCGCAACTGAGTGGGTGAAAGAGCACGATGAGAACGCTCACAACATTGAAAAGCGCACGCTTGCCTACAAAGCGCGTGCATTAAAAGGAGGTCGCCATGGGTGATCTTCTTGCTTCATGGCTGGGCATGAGCAGTTTTGAATTTGAGCATCCGCTTTGGTTCATCATCTTGCCACTGCCTTTGGTGGTGTATTTCCTTGTCCCAGCTTACCGCACCAAACAAATGGCTATCAAAGTGCCTTTCTTTAGCCAGCTTGTGGACGCCATTGGTGAAACCCCATCAGAAGGCGCAAGCCAACTCACTCCGAGCTGGTGGCAGCGCGCAACGCTCATCATCTCTTGGCTTTTGGTCGTGACCGCAATGGCAAAGCCGACAGTGCTTGGCGAGCCACAGGTACGTGAAAGCTTAGGCCGAGATGTTATGGTCGTCGTCGATTTGTCTGGCTCAATGGCAGAGCAAGACTTCACGTCCAAAACTGGTGAAAAGATCTCTCGTCTCGATGCAGCCAAAGAAGTTTTGAGTGACTTTGCCAAAACGCGCAAAGGCGACCGCTTAGGTCTGATCTTGTTCGGTGACGCAGCATTTGTGCAAACCCCGTTCACGCCCGATCAAAAAGTGTGGCTAGAGTTGCTTAACCAAACGGATGTGGCGATGGCTGGGCAAAGCACCCACTTAGGTGATGCAATTGGTTTGGCGATTAAGGTGTTTGAGCAAAGCGAAAAGTCGCGTACCGACGTAGAAGAGAGCAAAGAGAAAGTCGCCATTGTTCTGACAGATGGTAATGATACCGGAAGCTTCGTTGAGCCGATTGATGCGGCGAAAGTCGCGAAAGCCAAAGATGTACGTATCCACGTGATTGCAATGGGTGACCCACAAACCGTGGGTGAAACTGCACTAGATATGAATACGATCAAACGTATTGCCAAAGAATCCGGTGGTGAGGCGTTTGAAGCGCTCAACCGTGACGAACTTGCTAAAGCCTATGATGAGATTGGTAAGTTAGAGCCCCAGATTTATGAAAGTACCACTTACCGTCCTAAGCAAAGTTTGCATCATTACTTAATGGCTTTGGTGGTTGCGATGTACTTAACCGCGTTCTCGTTAGCGACATTTAAGCGTCGTCGACTATCAGTGAACAGTGAAGCTTCTGCACAATCAGACAACGTAAAAGGAGAGCACCATGTTTGATTCTCCTTTCTCTAGCATGGGGCTAGAACAGTTTGTCACACAGTTCCATTTCATTCGTCCAATGTGGCTATTGGCGTTCATCCCAATGTTTCTTTTGCTTTGGTTAAGATGGCGAGAAGAATCCAAACCAAGCTGGAAAGACATTCTTCCTGAGCATTTACGTAAAGCATTAACGATTGGCGACTATGGTTGGCGAAAACAACTGCCGCTCAAGCTGCTTATGGTGATAGTGGCGATTGCCATCATCATCTGTGCCGGACCTTCTTGGGAGCGCCAAGCTTCACCGTTTGGCGAAGACAAAGCCTCCATGCTGGTGGTGTTAGATAACAACGATTCAATGTTGCAAAAAGATCTTCCGCCAAGCCGTTTGGAACGCTCAAAGCAAAAGATCCGTGACCTATTGGCAGCACGAAAAGGTGGTAGCACTGGGTTGGTTGTGTATGCGGGTTCTGCTCATGTCGCGATGCCTGTAACGCAGGACAGTAAAGTATTCGAACCGTTTCTAGCGGCGATAACACCAGAAATCATGCCAGTGGAAGGTAAACTTGCTGAAACGGCGTTGCCTTTGATTGACCAACAATTACAAGGCCAACCGGGTTCTACGGTTTTGTTGGTTACGGATGGCGTCAATCCTGCAACCATTACCGCTTACAAAAACTACTTTGCAGACAAGCCTTATCAATTGCTTATCTTGGCTGCGGGTAACTCGGACATTGTTTCTAACAACCCAGTCGATTTGGACTCGTTAAATAATCTTGCCAGCGTAACTGGTGGGCGCCTTGTTGAAGTGACGGTCGACAACAGTGACATAGAGAAGCTGAATCGTTTTGTTGAGCGAAACATGCAACTTAATGGCGAATCCTCAATGCCTTGGAAAGACATGGGCTATCAACTGTTGTTCCCAATTGCTCTCATTATGATGCTTTGGTTCCGCAAAGGCTGGTTAGTGCAATGGTGTGTGGTGGCGATGGTATCAACGTCTTTGTTTATGACGCCAAAAGCCATGGCGGAAACGGTCTCCCTCAAAGCGGACAAACCTGAAGTGGTGCAAGAGGTAACCGCCTGGGATAAAGCGTCTCAATGGTGGTGGGATTTATGGCTCACACCAAATCAGCAAGGACAGCGTTTGTTTAACAATAACGAATACCTTGAGGCAGCAAAGCACTTTACGGATCCGTTGCGTAAAGGGACGGCTTATTACTACGCAGGCGAATACAAACTGGCTCATACCGCTTTCTTGGAGATGCAAAACGATCCATCAGATGCGGTAAAAGACTATGGCTTGTACAACGCTGCGAGTGCGTTGGCGCGTCAACGTGAATACTTGGCCGCGCGTAATTTGTTGCAAACACTGGTAGACAAAGACACCTTAAGTGAGCAATTGCGACCAGACGTTGAGCACAACCTAAAAGTCATTGGTGGCATTGTCGAAGAGATTAACCGCACCAGTGAAAGCCAAGCGGGGACAACAGATGGACCCGAAGAGTCGTTTGAGCTGGGTGACAACCCGCAAACGGCAGATGGAGCAGACGAAAAAACCGCGGCTGAATTAATGCTGAAAGAGAAACTCAATGCGAACGAAATCCTTGGTAGCCAGGAACTGGCGGATAAGTGGTTAAAACGTGTAGAGGCCGATCCTAAGTACTTCTTGCGCGCTAAATTCCAAATTCAACTGCGTGAGCCCGTGAAAACGCAGCCACAACCGCAACTACAACAAGAAGAGGAGCAAGCACAATGATGAATGCATTCAAACTTGGCGCTGACTCCGTGGTTGGGCGTTTAAGCACTATCTTGATGATGTTTACTTTGCTTTTTACTGGTTTGGCGAACGCACAAGATATTCAAGACTTGCAGCGCAGCAATGACGTAGAGTTATTAGCGTGGGTTGGCAAGCAGGGAGCAGGGGCCGATACGAAGGAAGCCCCTAAGTTCAGTGTGAATGAGCAGGTGATCTTGTACATCGAAGTTGCAACGCCTCGTTGGTTCACTGGTGGTACACGCATTGGCAGCGTAGAAATCCCCAACGTGATTGCGAAGCAGCGTAACCAATTAGCAACTAACTATACCGAGCGCAAAGGGGGGCAAACGTGGTCTCGTCAGCGTTGGGAAATAACTTTGTATCCACAAGCCTCGGGGCAATTTGTAATTCCACCTGTCGCTGTTGGTGTGCAGGTCTCTGCGCCTGATGGTTCGAAAGTGGCTGGTACGCTTTATACGCAGCCAATTAAATTCGAAGCGTCTATGCCTTCTGGTTTGCTCAGTGATGACTCTGCGTGGTTTACCGCGACTAAAGTGAGTGTGGATCAGAAATGGACAACGTCTAACGATGAGCTGAAAGTCGGTGATGCAATCACTCGCACCATAACGATCAATGCACAAGACAGCTTGTCAGTGTTGCTTCCAGACTTGTTATCCAATGATTCTACTGCCAGCTATCAAGCGTATCCTCAACCAAACCGCTTAGACGATAAGCAAACGCGTGGCGATTACCAATCGAGTCGAATAGAAGAAAGCGTGTATGTGATCCAACAAGGCGGTGAGTTCACCTTGCCTGAACACAAGTTCCAATGGTGGAATAGCAAGAGTAAAGAGCTGGAAACAGTGGTGATTGAGGGTAAGACCTTCAAAGCCAAGCATACATTTAAATCCTTTGTTAGAGCTTATTCTGGCTGGTTGATTGGCAGCGCAGTGACGCTATTTGTTCTCGTTATCGCCGCCTTGAGCATTCACCGTTATTATCGTTCTCGTCCTACGCCGCCATGGTTAGTGTTCAGACGAATGGTGAAAGCGAATCGATGGGGCGCTGCTCGAGCAAGCTTGTATAAGCAGCTGAGAAGCAACACAGGCGGTCTTGAAATGAGTAAAGCCAGTGACTCTGACGTTTGGCAGAAGCGTTCACAGCGCCTACAAGAGGGGCAGGAGGACGCAAGCTTAATGAATGCGCTTTGGAAAGGGATACAAGCGCTGAAGCCAAAACGCCTCAAGTGGGCGATACCAAAGGCTTTGCCGCAACTCGATAAGCAGACAAGTAAAAAGAAATAAAAACGAAAGAGGACGCTGATTCAGCGTCCTTTTTTTATTCTTTTTAATCGCAATAAGTAAATGGGGTGTTTATTTTAACGTGCTACAACTGACGTAAAGAAATAATATATTTCAAATATATTTAATTCTTATCTTTTAAGTTTTTATTTAAAAGATATTTCATTGCGATATTAAACAGGTTTATTAATCGGTTATATATCTACAACTGCTATATTTGAAAATATATAACCTAAAATCACTTTAATTCCTTTCTGATGGAGTGTCACTTCCATGTGACAAGCTTTTCGTCTTAACCCTGATAAAGACGGCTTAATCAATGTATATTTCATTTTTGGTTTGTTCAAATAAAATAACACTTCAAAAATGGAATGATAATTTGCAAGTTTTTTGATTTAGATTATTAAAATTATCGGTGTATATTTCTGGGGAAACGGAAATGCGGAGTGATTCCGTTTTGATTTTTAAATATGTGAATAATAATTATCAGATTAAATTTAATTCTGTGTATTAAATTTATCTTAATATAATTCGTCGTCACTAGGCAGCTTTATTTTGTGAAGTTTAATTATCAGAAGTTTAATTCGAAATTATTTTAAAGGGTGATTTATGGAAGCTAATATTCACGACGATCCAATATTGGTGGCAGGCAAGAGGATTCTGATTGCTCAAGCAACTTTGGGTCTGGTATTCATCGCGTATGAGTACATGCGAAGCGGCTCTCTCAGTGCTGAGTCAGCGATTACTGGGGTGCTTATCGCGATTCTTCCATCTCTGTTCGGCATGGTATTCGCGTCCATTAAATCTAGGGTGAAACCAGAAGAGAGTTTGCGTGACCTCATGCATCTGAGTCGAAATATCAAAGTCATTTACACCATTGTGATGTTTGTTTTGACGTTTCGATTTATGGCTCTTCGCAACATCGTGGTCCTGATAGGCTTTTGTGTGACGATGTTTGGTCACTTCTTAACGCCGCTGTTCAGAGATCGCTTCGAAAGGAAGGCATAAATGGAGACTGTCCAGTCCGCTCATGAATATATTGAGCACCACCTGACCTTTCTCACCGCCGGCGACGGTTGGTTTGGAATTAACCTTGATTCCATGATCATGGTCTGGCTGACGGGGCTCGTTTTCATCCTTTCATTCCGTTATGCGGTGACGAAAGGAACGAAAGGAGTACCAGGACGATTCCAGTGTTTGATCGAGATAATATTTGAGTTCGTCGATGACATCGTAAAAGAAATATTTCAAGCAAAGGACAAGTTAATTGGTCCTTTAGCACTGACAATATTTGTTTGGGTGTTATTAATGAATGCCGTGGATTTGTTACCGATTGATTTAATTCCTGCACTTACTCGTGCTGTAGGCGTTGAACACTTCCGTGACTTACCATCTGCTGACGTCAATATTACGATGTCGATGGCATTAGGCGTATTTATTTTGGTGTTGGGTTATACGTTTAAAAACAAAGGCGTGAAAGGTTTTATTAAAGAGTTAACTACTCAACCATTTTCACATCCGCTGTTATATCCAGTGAACTTAGTTCTTGAATTGGTAACGTTAATTTCTAAACCAATATCTTTAGGTCTTCGATTGTTTGGCAATATGTATGCAGGTGAAATGATCTTCATTCTAATTGCATTAATGCCGTGGTGGATGCAATGGGCACTAAGTGTTCCTTGGGCACTATTCCACATTCTTATTGTTGTTCTTCAAGCATTTATTTTTATGGTACTGACCGTGGTTTATCTCGGCATGGCTGTTGAAGAGCATTAATTTCAAAATCTTGTTTCTTAATTAAAAAATTCAATTCTAGGAGTTGTTATGGATATCGTTAGCGCAGTTCTTTACGTGGCGGGTGCACTACTGATCGGTCTTGGTGCAGCGGGTGCCGCAGCAGGTATCGGTAACCTTGCAGGTAAATACCTTGAAGGTGTGGCTCGTCAACCTGATTTGACCCCAATGCTTCGTACTCAGTTCTTCATCATGATGGGTCTTGTGGACGCGGTGCCAATGATCGGTGTAGGTATCGGCTTGTACATCATCTTCGCTGTAGCGTAATTCGAATTAATAATTTTCATAACGTTATAGAAGAGAGGGTGCTATGAACTTAAATGCCTCAATGTTTGGTCAGGCGATCTCCTTCGTGATTTTCGTTTGGCTGTGCATGAAATATGTCTGGCCACCACTTGTAAAACTGCTTGATGAGCGTCGTGCTGAAATTGCCCAAGGTCTTGAGCAAACAGAAAAAGCAGCACAAGAGTTAGAACTGGCAAAAGCGAATGGTGAAGCGCTGCTGACAGAAGCTCGCTCAAAAGCTCAAGCCATCATTAACCAAGGTAAGCAACGTCAAGAACAGATGGTTGCGGAAGCGGTTGATCTGGCAAATCAAGAGAAAGCGCGCATTGTCGCAGAAGGCAAAGCAGAAGTGGAAAGCGAACGCAGCAAAGTTCGCCAAGAGCTGAAAGATGAAATGGCGGATCTGGTGATTGAAAGTGCCAGCAAGCTGATTAATCGCAATCTGGATAGCTCGGCTAACCGTGACTTGGTGAACCGCTTCATCAACGAAATGTAGGAGGGCACATGTCCGAATTGACAGTGGTAGCTCAACCCTACGCAAAAGCGGCGTTTGATTACGCACGCGACGCAGAATGCTTGGACGATTGGCAACAAATGTTTGCGATTACCCAAGTGGTCTTGGAACAACCTAACACACTTCTGGTCTTGAATGACCTTGATGAAGACGGTTCTGAACAACCATTGTTGGATCTGATTCTTCATGCTGGTGGTGAATGGTTGAATCAAAACTTCGAGAATTTTCTTCGCATTATGGAAGAGAACAAGCGCCTAAAAGCGCTCAGTGAAGTAAACGTTCAGTTCCAAGAGATGAAAGCGGATTACGAACGAACCATGACAGTAACAGTGCGTGTTTCAGAACCTCTGGATGAGGAACAGATGGCAAGGCTTAAACAAGCGTTAACTGAAAAGTACGGTAAAGCCATCACACTAGAAACACAACTGGATCCATCCCTTGTAGGTGGTGTGGTGATCACAGCAGGGCAGACCGTGTATGACGGCAGTGTCCTCACCAACCTAAGCCGATTGGCGACCAACCTACATGTGTAACGGGGTATAGAAATGCAATTAAATTCAAATGAAATCAGTGAATTAATCAGAGAGCGAATTGTTAACTTCAACCTCGAAAGTGAAGCGAGAAATGAAGGTACTATCGTCTCTGTGAGTGACGGCATCATCACAATTCACGGTCTTGCAGATGTTATGCAAGGCGAGATGCTAGAACTGCCAGATAACCGCTTTGCGTTGGCACTGAACTTAGAGCGTCATTCCGTCGGTGCCGTTGTGATGGGTCCATATGCGGACTTGTCAGAAGGGATGAAAGTAAAAGGCACAGGTCGTATTCTTGAAGTGCCAGTCGGTAACGGTTTGCTAGGTCGTGTAGTGAACACGCTAGGTCAACCAATCGATGGTAAAGGCGCAGTGTCATTCGACCGTATGGACCCAGTTGAGGTGATTGCCCCTGGTGTTATCGACCGTAAGTCTGTCGACCAACCAATCCAAACCGGTTACAAAGCAGTAGACTCCATGGTGCCAATCGGCCGTGGTCAACGTGAGTTGATCATCGGTGACCGTCAGACGGGTAAAACCGCGATGGCGATTGATGCCATCATCAACCAAAAAGAACTGGGCGTTAAATGTATTTACGTCGCAATTGGTCAAAAAGCATCGACCATTGCCAACGTGGTTCGCAAGCTAGAAGAGCACGGCGCACTAGAAAACACCATTGTTGTGGTTGCGTCAGCATCAGAAGCGGCAGCGCTGCAATACCTCGCGCCATACGCAGGTTGTACCATGGGCGAATACTTCCGTGACCGTGGTGAAGATGCGCTGATTGTCTATGATGACCTATCAAAACAAGCGGTGGCTTACCGTCAAATCTCACTACTTCTAAAACGCCCACCAGGTCGTGAAGCCTTCCCGGGGGATGTTTTCTACCTCCACTCACGCCTACTAGAACGTGCAGCACGTGTTAACGAAGAATACGTGGAGCGATTCACTAACGGTGAAGTAAAAGGCAAAACAGGTTCTCTAACTGCACTGCCAATCATCGAAACCCAAGCGGGTGACGTATCGGCGTTCGTACCAACCAACGTAATCTCGATTACCGATGGTCAAATCTTCCTACAAACTCAGCTATTCAACTCAGGCTTACGTCCAGCGGTTGACCCAGGTATTTCGGTATCTCGTGTAGGTGGTGCAGCGCAAACCAAAGTGATCAAGAAACTGTCTGGTGGTATTCGTACTGCGTTGGCGCAATACCGTGAATTGGCCGCATTTGCTCAGTTCTCTTCTGACCTAGATGAAGCGACACGTCGTCAGCTTGACCACGGTGAGAAAGTAACGGAACTCATGAAGCAGAAACAGTACGCGCCAATGACGGTTGCGGAGCAAGCACTGGCGATCTTTGCAGCAGAGAAGGGTTACCTCACTGATGTGGCATTAAACCAAATCTCTCGTTTTGAAGAAGAGTTGATGGCATTTGGTCGTACAAACGCGCAGCCGCTACTGGACAAGATCAACCAATCCGGTGATTACAACGACGAGATCGAGAGTGAGCTACACAGCTTGCTGAAAGAGTTCACTGCGCTGCAATCGTAGGACCACTAACAGGAGTCCGTTATGGCAAATACCAAAGAGATTCGCACCAAAATTGCTAGCGTGAGTAGCACGCAAAAGATTACGAGTGCGATGCAAATGGTCGCCGCCAGCAAGATGCGCAAAGTGCAGGAGAACATGCAGGCGTCCCGTCCTTACGCAGAGAACATGCGTAAGGTTATCGGTCACGTCTCGTCCGGTACGCTGGAGTACAGCCATCCTTTCCTTCAAGAACGCGAAGTGAAGCGAGTGGCTTACATCATCATCTCATCCGATCGAGGTTTGTGTGGTGGCCTGAACAGTAACTTGTTCAAAAAAGTATTGGCAGAAATGCAGGATTGGCAAGAGAAGGGCGTTGAAGTAGATACGACGCTCATTGGTTCGAAAGCAATCAGCTTTTTCCAGTCCCTCGGGAAAGTAATGGCACAGACTTCTGGCCTTGGTGATGCACCAAAACTGGAAGATATGTTGGGTGCGGTTAATGCCATGATGGAGCACTACTCCGAAGGCAAAATCGACCGCTTGTTCCTTGTTTACAACCAGTTTGTAAACACCATGGTGCAAAAACCCACGGTATTGCAAATGCTGCCGTTCCCGAAAGAAGACATTTCACGTGATAAAGAGGCTCGTTGGGATTACCTCTACGAGCAGTCTCCTCAAGACATTCTCAACCACCTGATTCAACGCTATGTGGAATCACTGGTTTATCAGGGTGTGGTTGAGAGTATCGCTTGTGAACAAGCCGCGCGGATGATGGCAATGTCTGCCGCGACTGATAACGCAGCGCAACTGATTGAAGACCTACAACTGGTTTACAACAAAGCGCGTCAAGCGGCGATTACTCAAGAGTTGAGTGAAATTGTATCCGGCGCACAAGCGGTTTAGAGAGAGAATTTGAGGTTTAAATTATGAGTATTGGCAAAATCGTCAAAGTCATCGGTGCGGTGGTCGACGTCGAGTTCGAACAAGGCAAAGGCCCAAAAGTTTACGATGCACTGAAAATCAACGATGGCAGCGATGGCTCACTGATGCTGGAAGTTCAGCAACAGTTGGGCGGCGGTGTGGTTCGCTGTATCGCAATGGGTTCTTCAGATGGCCTTAAACGTGGCCTAGAAGTGGAATCTACGGGCAACCCAATCACGGTACCAGTGGGTGAAGAAACCCTAGGTCGTATCATGAACGTGTTGGGTCATCCAATCGATGAATGTGGTCCAATCGGTGAGCAAGTGTCTTACGAGATCCACCGTGATGCACCAAGCTACGAAGAGCAATCTAACAGCACTGCGCTACTGGAAACGGGCGTTAAAGTCATCGACTTGATTTGTCCGTTCGCGAAGGGCGGTAAGATCGGTCTGTTCGGTGGTGCAGGTGTAGGTAAGACGGTAAACATGATGGAGCTTATCAATAACATTGCTAAAGCTCACTCAGGTTTGTCGGTATTTACCGGTGTAGGTGAACGTACTCGTGAGGGTAACGACTTCTACTACGAAATGAAGGAAGCGGGCGTTCTCGACAAAGTAGCCATGGTTTACGGTCAGATGAACGAGCCACCGGGTAACCGTCTACGTGTTGCGCTAACAGGCTTGACCATCGCAGAACGTTTCCGTGATGAAGGTCGTGACGTACTGTTATTCGTGGATAACATTTACCGTTACACATTGGCAGGTACTGAGGTATCGGCGTTGCTTGGTCGTATGCCATCTGCGGTAGGTTACCAACCAACACTGGCAGAAGAGATGGGTGTGCTTCAAGAGCGTATCACGTCGACTAAGAATGGTTCTATCACGTCTATCCAAGCGGTTTACGTACCAGCGGATGACTTGACCGACCCATCGCCAGCAACCACGTTTGCACACTTGGATGCGACCGTTGTTCTGTCTCGTAACATCGCTGCTTTGGGTCTGTACCCAGCTATTGACCCATTGGATTCAACATCACGTCAGCTTGATCCTCAAGTCGTTGGTCAAGAGCACTACGATGTGGCGCGTAAAGTTCAGCAAACGCTGCAACGTTACAAAGAGCTAAAAGACATCATCGCTATCCTTGGTATGGATGAACTGTCTGAAGAAGATAAGCGCTTGGTATCTCGTGCTCGTAAAGTTGAACGTTTCCTAACTCAGCCTTACCACGTAGCTGAAGTGTTTACGGGGCAACCGGGTGTATTCGTTCCACTAAAAGACACCATTGCAGGCTTTAAAGCGCTGCTTGATGGTCAGTACGATGACATCCCAGAGCAGGCATTTATGTACTGCGGCAACATCGACGAAGTGCTTGAAAAAGCGAAAAAACTGTAAAGCGCGGGAGGCAATATGGCCATAGCGGTTTCACAAAATACGTTTCAACTGAATGTGGTAAGTGCGGAGGGCACACTTTACTCAGGTCCGGCACATGCTATCGCGGTAGCCGGTGCGGATGGTGAGTTAGGTATTCGTCCTGGTCACTCACCGCTGATCAGTAAAATCAAGCCGGGTGTTGCTCGTATTACCGGTGACTTGTCTAAGCCTGAAGAGATTCTGTATGTCTCTGGTGGTTTGGTCGAAGTCCAACCTGATGTAGTCACTGTGCTAGCGGATACTGCCCTTCACGGTAAAGACATCGACAAAGCAAGGGCGGAAGAAGCTCGCAGAGCGGCGGAAGAAAACATTCGCGCGCATGTGGACGACATCAGCTTTGCACAGGCACACATGGAGTTGAACAAGGCATTGGCGCAACTTCGTGCAGTAGAACTAACGATGAGAATTCGTTAGTCACTTTTTCGGAATGCGGTCTGAAGAGTGGTAATCAACGGGGCAACTTCGGTTCGCCCCGTTTTATTTTTTGTGAAAATCATAAAGGGATTGATTTGTTTGGAGAGGTCGAACGTAAGAGTTTTGCAAACACTTTTATATAGCGAGGAAAGCATGCTGGCGTTAGAATCCATCACCCAAATTTTGAATAACGAGTATCAGATCCAAATGAGCCAACAATTTATGCTTCGTGCGTTGGAAGTGTCACGCAACGCGCTGCCTGCTTGTCAACCAAACCCACCTGTTGGTTGCGTGCTGGTCAAAGACGGTGAAATCGTATCAGAGGGGCATACACAGGCGATTGGTGGCAATCATGCAGAAGTTGAAGCTCTAAAGGCTTACAACGGTGATTTAAGTGACGTGACCGCGTACGTAACGCTAGAGCCGTGTTCGTTTGTTGGACGCACACCTGCTTGCGCTAAAACCCTAGTGACTTGCGGTATCAAAAAAGTGGTGGTTGCCATGTTAGATCCTGACCCACGTAACGCTGGTCGTGGTATCGACATTCTAAAAGAAGGTGGCGTAGAAGTGGAAATTGGTTTATGTGGAGAAGAGGTGAGTGCCTTTTTGACTCCTTACTTAGGAAAATCCTGAGCGATTTTCAGAATATTCTTCGTCAATGCGAGGTTAAAACTCGCGAAAACATGCATAGACGCTCAAATCCGGTGTTCTGAGTCGTTAACTATCATACTGTTAGCTAAAATAAGACCATGTCCTGTTTTATGTTTGCAAAATGAAGAGCACCGATTTAAACCTTATCCCAATTTTTGTGGCGATTTACGAAGAGCAGAACCTGTCTAAGGCCGCTGCTCGTCTTGATATCAGCCAACCTGCGGTGAGCAAAGCACTGGCTCGTCTGCGTGATATCTACGATGAACCACTTTTCCACCGAAGTACTTCTGGCGTCGAGCCAACCAGCTTTGCGATGGATATCTATCCCGCAATGGTTGCTGCGTTAAAAAACTTCACCTCTACGCTTTCCGCTTCTAGCAGTTTCGATCCTAAAGTTTCTAACCGCATTTTTTCGATCGCCTGTGTATCTGTAGCGAGCTATGAGTTGATGCCACAACTGATGCGTCAGATCCGCGAGCAAGCCCCTAATATCGGGTTAGAAGTGCATCCGCTGTTTACCGAAGATTACGAAAGCGACTTACGTTTACAAAGATACGATTTGATCATCGATTTGCCGCCACGTGGGCGAACGGTATTAAAAATGGACCCAATCTTTTCTGAGCGTTTGATGGTGGTATGCAGCTCTGAACACCCGCGCATTCAAGACTCCTGTTCGGTTGAGCAATTCTTGGCGGAAGAACACGTTGTTGTATCTCGTTGGCACGCTCGCAATAGTTTGTTAACGGGTGAAGACATTGAAGACTTGGCGAGTCGCAATATTGTGTATCGCGCGGCGGGTGCAATGGAAATGTTGCCAGTGATCAACGGCAGTGAATATATCGGTATGTTGCCACTGTCGACCATCGAACACTTCTCAAAAACCTATGACATCAAAGCCGTGCCGTTGCCTTTCAATGACAGTGTGCATGACCTTTGTGCGATCTGGCACTCTAGCCGCAGTAATGAAAGCGCGCATCAATGGTTAAGAGCTCAGCTAAAACAAGCGGGTAAAACGATTCGATAACGAGGAGCGAGCATGAAGACAATACGTGCCATTCTAAACGGTAAGAAAGCCGGAACCCCTGAACTTCGTAACGAGATCATGCGAATGCGAGAGCAGGGCGTAGATTTGCAAGTTCGTGTGACTTGGGAGTCTGCAGACATGAAGCGCTTAGTTAAAGAAGCGGTCAATGAAGGCATTAGACGTATTGTTGTTGCGGGTGGTGACGGGACTGTCAACGAAGCGGTCACAGCGCTCAACCAGATTGACGCGAATGCTCGGCCTGAATTGGCCATTATCCCAATGGGGACGGCGAACGATTTTGCGACGGCAACAAAAATCCCCACAACGATTCGAGAATCCATCGAGCTCGCGGTAAATGGTGACGCCGTTGCGGTAGATAGCGTTCAAGCCAACGATCGTTATTTTATGAATATTGCAGCGGCAGGTTTTGGTGCAGAGATTACCGCAGAGACGCCCGTAGAGCTGAAGAACTTTTTAGGTGGTGGCGCTTACACATTGACAGGACTAGTAAAAGCGCTAGGGTTTAAACCTTATGATGGCTCGTTGACGATAGAACAGGGCAGCTATCAGGGAGAAATTCTCGTTGGCGCGTTTTGTAATAGTCGCTTAGCTGGCGGTGGACAAGAGCTCGCGCCAAACGCACTTATTGATGATGGTTTAATGGACATTACTTTGGTGCATCCATTCTTGCCCCATGAGCTACCTCAAGTAATTGATGAAATTCAAAACCCAACCGAGACTGGGCAGTTTGTTAAGCATACTCAGGCGAGTTGGTTGGAGATTGATTTTCCTAAAACGCTACCACTAAATTTGGACGGTGAGCCATACCGTTCTAATAAGATTCGATTTGATGTCAAACCACAAAGCATTCGCTTGGTGCTTCCGCCAAACTGCCCTTGCTTGAGTGTTCACTAGAAAGACGAAAAGCCACCGCTGACGGTGGCTTTTGCTTAATTGGGACAAGGGATAATCGCTAGTGCTTAAAGTTTCTGAATGGTATCGACTTCAATTTGAGTTTTAGTCCATTCCGAATCCACTTCACCACGGATAGCAACTTGATCTTTTGGTGACACGTCTTGCCCCATCCAGTCTTCGTTGTCGATCTCGACTTGGATTTCACCCGTGTTGTCTTTAAATAGGTAAGTCTCATTGCCCAACGCTTGCACAATGTTACCCGTTAACAACACATAGCTGTCATCAGCCGCTTTTTGTGCTTCTTTGACGGTATTGATTGCAGCGGTTTCAGGACCGGTAAAGGCAGCCAATGCTGAGCCTGAAAGTAGGGCGAGCATTGACGCAAGAATCAGTTTTTTCATGCTAATGGCTTCCTAATTTAGAAATAGTAAGTAGAACCTACGTTGATTGATGCTGTGTTTGCGTAGCTATCAAGTTGGTACTTCGCATTTGCACCGATGGTCAATTGAGGGAAGATTTTGTATTCCGCACCAACAGAGAACACGGCACCCAACTCGTTATTCTTTTCTGTGCTGTGGAAAAGTGTTTTGCTCATTTCCACATCGTCATTTGAAACCAGTTCGTGCTCTTCGTACTTACCGGCTTTCGATTCGTATTGTGTGTAGCTCAGACCCGCTTTTACTTTGGTGGTCCATTTGTCGTTTAATGCGTAGCTAAACACAGGAGCAAGAGTGATTTGTTTTGCTTTGATGGATGAATCCCATTCCATTTCACGGTGGTAGTCTTTTCCATCAATATTCTGGATGCCTAGGTTCTTTGAGCGGCTATCTTCTAGTTCAAATTGGCTGTAACCCAGTTCTACTGCCCAAGAGTCGTTGATAGAGTAGCCAACAAAGCCACCAAAAATACCGTCTTCCAATTCAGGGTTTAGATTCACACCGTCAGCGTCAAAAGATGTTTCAAAATCGTGGTCGGTGGTGCCGAATCCATACTCCAAACCCACATAAGGCGCTGCTGCTACCGAAAATGAGCTTGCTGCTAGAATCGTCAGGACTGTTCTTTTCATTCTGTTTATACCTCTTCGTTTTGATGGGAGGCATTGTGTGTGAAGAGTCGTGAAGTGATCGTGAAGAAAAGGCTAACGATTGAAAATGAATAAAAAAACTCCCCAAAAGGGGAGATTTTAAAGAAGTCGTAATGGTGTTAGTAGACGGTGCACCATTCGTTTTTCATGTCGATAAGATGCCAGTTATCGCGTTGGTTGGCTTCATCCATCGCTTTATCTAAGTGGCCGACGCTGGATTTACGGTCGTATTTCCACTCACGATCTTCATCTGTGTGGTGAACGATCATCGCCATTGAGTTTGGTTGACTGGTTGCCCACTGCATCATCGCGTGGTCACCGTCTGAGTTACCAATTGCGAGAACCGGTTTCTTACCGATGATGTGTTGAATGTTTTCCACTTTACCGGCTTTGTCATCAATCGTTAGGATCTCACCTAACTTAGTCACAGTTGGTTTACCGTCGTTGTAGTCGTACTTGTATTTTAGTGCGCTACCAATGATTTGTTCTTCAGGAATGCCATACACTTCTGGTGCCCAAACACGCATAAAGTCCACGCCGCCACCAGAGACGATGTAGGTCTTAAAGCCGTGTTCTTGAAGATAGGTCACCATTTCACGCATTGGCTTGTAAGTCAGCTCGGTATACGCCTTACCAAAACGTGGGTCTTTCGCAGCTTTCAGCCACTGTGCGACCTTCTCTTGGTATTCTTCAACCGTCATGCCGCTGTGCGTGACTTTAACGATCTCAAGTAGTGCTTTTTCACCGCCCTTAAAAACGCCTTCGATATCATCGTTCAATACTGATTTGAACGGCTCTTGCGTCTTCCACTCTGGGTGATCTTTTGCCATGATTTTCACTTCGTCTAGCGCATAGGCCAACTGGAAGTAGAAAGGTTTTTCTGACCATAGCGTACCGTCGTTATCGAACACAGCAATACGATCTTGCTCAGGGATGAATGTCGATTTCGTTGTATCCAAAGATTGGTCAACGTAGTTTACGATGGCGGTCTTACTCGCTCCATCTTTCCAAGAAGGCAGCAAGCTTGGGTCGCAATCTAGAGCCATCGCTGAGAACGATAAACCAGATAAGACTGCAAGGGCACAGATGTGTTTCTTCATATTATTATTTACCTAAGTTTGAATGTATTGTTTGTATACATTTGAGGTGAAATGAGAACAACGTGGATCTAGCCTCTTTCCCTAACCATTTCCCTAACCAAGAGACGTGTTAATTGGTAAGAATGCGCAAAGGGGCAGTAACGTCGCTTCTCATGCGTAATCGTGCTTAATCAGCATCTTTAGCAAGGCGAAGTCCCATGTCCGACATAATTATAGACTGGCTTGCGAAATCTCGACGGAAATTCTCTGATTCATCAGAATCATAGGCAAAGCTACCGCCTCGCACGGACTTGTGTGCTAGGCCGGCTTTTTCATCTTTAGCGTTGTTTGGATTCTCGGTTGGGCCATAGCGGTAGAAAGTATCGTCATACGCGTCGATCACGAACTCACCAACGTTACCTGTCATATCATATAGACCAAGTTCATTAGGTTGTTTTTGACCTACGGGGTGAGCTTGGTTTTTGGAGTTGTCGGCATACCACGCCACATCAGCAATGTTGTTTGAACCTGCGTAAGTGAAACCTTGGCTCTTGTTACCGCCTTTTGCGGCAAACTCCCATTCCGCTTCTGTCGGTAAGCGGTAGCTTTCGCCGGTCAGTTCGTTCAACTTCTCGATGAAGTAATTCGCCTGCTGCCAGCTCAAGTTGTTAACTGGGATGTCAGCACCTTGGAAGTAACTCATTGAAGAACCCATGACAGATTCAAACAATTCTTGAGTGACCTCAAATTTGGAAATGTAAAAGCCGTCTACCTTTACTTCGCGTGCTGGGGTTTCTGCCTTCTTGGCGGAGTCGCTGTCCGATCCCATGACAAATGAACCGCCTTCAACCAACACCATGTCTTGATCAATGTTGAGCGCGATAGGGTGCGGTGATTGAGTTGCACAACCACTCATTAATACGCTGAATGATAGAATGGAAAGTGCGGTTAACGATTTGCTTTTAAATGATTTCATCAATAGTTTCTCGCCAAAAAAGTCACGATAAATATTAGCAATAAACGCTATGAAAAAAGGTTATAAACGGTATAACAAGCCTCTTGTATTAATGGGATTTATGATTAGGTCATCAAGGTGAGAATGGCGCGCTTATGAGCGTTCTCAGCTGCATTTCATAACGAAAAAGGTGACGTATGCACATTACTCAAGGTCCTCAGTTCAACGGTAAAGCCTCTAAGCGTTTACATGTCATGGCGAAGCCTATCGGGGCGGCTTGTAACATTGATTGCACTTACTGTTATTACCTCAGCAAACAGGACTTACTTGAGTACAAAAAAGGCTGCACGCCTGTGATGGATGAAGAGACGTTAGAAACCTACATTCGTCAGTACATTGAAGGACAGAACACGCCGGAAATCATCTTCTCTTGGCAGGGTGGTGAACCAACGATGTTGGGCTTGGATTACTTTAAAAAGATTGTTGAATTTCAATCTAAGTACAAGCCAGAAGGCGTGGTCATTTCAAACGATTTACAAACCAATGGCACGTTGCTCAACGACGATTGGTGTGCATTTCTAAAAGCAAATAACTTCTTGGTCGGTTTGAGTATCGACGGACCAGAAATGATGCACAACGCTTACCGAACCAACCGCGCAGGACGTGGCACGTTTAACCAAGTGATGAAGGCTGTTGAACTGCTGCATAAACACGAAGTGAAGTTCGCAACGCTAACTTGTGTCAACAATCTAACCAGCCGCAATCCTCTTGAGGTGTACCGATTCCTGCGTGATGAAGTGCGTTCTCCGCAAATGCAGTTTATTCCCATCGTAGAACAGAAAACGTTCCGTACTACCGCACCCCAAACATGGGAGCCGCAAGAGCAGCTGAAACAAGGCGACAAGCGTCTTATTCCTGGTCACAAAGACTCTGTGGTTGAGCCATGGTGTGTGGCAGACGAGGCGTGGGGTAACTTTCTTATCGCGATTTTTGATGAGTGGATTCAGCACGACATTGGCAAGGTGTTTGTTCAGTACTTTGAAGCGAGTGTAGAGACTTGGATGGGGCGCAAAAACCCACTTTGCACGCTAGGCGAGATTTGTGGCAAAGGCTTGGCAATGGAACCAAACGGTGATGTTTTCGCTTGTGACCACTACGTTTACCCAGAGTACAAGATTGGCAACATCCACCACGAAAAGTTAGACACCTTGGCGTATGGTCCTGAGCAGCAAAAGTTTGGCTTTGCCAAGACTCGCTCGCTAACCAAGCAGTGCCAACAGTGTGATTACCAATTCGCTTGCTACGGCGAGTGTCCGAAAAACCGTTTCATTCGCACCAAAGACGGTGAACCTGGGTTGAACTACTTGTGTGCAGGTTGGAAAAAGTTCTTCTCTCATGCTGATAAGGCAATGGCATACATTCTTCGTGCAACGGGTAACCCTGTGGCACATGGCAAATACAGCGATGCAGTGTTACGCCAACAAGCAGCGAAGCGTCCTGTATTCGAAACCAAATTTTAAGGGGATTGATATGACATTCTCAAAAACGTTATTAGCCATCGCTCTAGGCGTCACCGTAAGCCAATCTGTTGCCGCGCAGGATGAGACCTTGCTGGCACCAGACCAAGTTTCTTCTGCGAGCGTGACAAGTGCGGAGGAAACCCATTCAGCACAGATGTCGCCGCAGCAAGTGGTTGCGAAGTGGTCTTATCAAGCACAAGACGTGAAACAACCAGTAGAAAAGCGTATTGAAGCGTTGCATGAGCTGGCAAAATACCCAAGTCAAAACGCGCTGGTGGCAGTTGCACGCAGCCTTCAAGATCAAGACCCAGCGGTTCGTGAAGCCGCGATTGTGGGAGCAGAACCTTACACGATTGAACATCGCTGGCGCATGATTGAGCCACTGCTGAGTGATCCAGAAGCCATGGTCCGTATTACTGCCGCGACCAACTTAGTGCGTGACTTTTCTAACGTGAGCAGCGAGCAACAGCAAACGCTTGAAGCCCCGGTTGCAGAACTGATCAGCTACTTAGAGCCCAAGAAAGATGACGGCTCGAAACTGCTGTTAGCGGATGTCTATCGTTGGCACCATGAATGGGATAAAGCGGATAAAATCTATCAAGCTTTGGTGACCAATCAGCCTGAAAATCCACAAATCTGGTTAAGCTTGGCCGACAACTACCGAGCGCAACAACGCGATGCCGATGCGGTCAAGACGTTGGATTCTGCGATCAAACTTCACCCTGACAATGCGTCTTTACACTACTCGAAAGCGCTGACACTAGTACGTTTGGATGAGAAGAAGAATGCAGCGATAGAAATCGAAAAAGCGGCCAACATGGCGAAAGATAACAGCTACTACTGGTATCTCAATGGCGTACTGCAAGAAGACTACAACCTAGACAAATCGGTAAAGTCTTTTGAGCAAGCGTATTTGATCTCTGGTGCGCCAGAGCAACTTTATGCGGTTTGCGACATTTATGTTCGTTACGACAACCCGAAAACAGATGAGTGCTTGGGCGAACTAGAGAAAGTCGCACCAAGCTACGTGATTGATCAATTGAAAGAGAAGAAAGGTCAGAAGAACGCCAAAGTAAGCAGCTAAGGCTATTTGGCTCTTTTCCTAAGCTTGTGCTGTTACATAACAGACTGAGAACGGCACATTGAGGCGATTGAGCTCCTTGATCCAACGCCATTGGTTATCTTGGAGTTTATCGCCCGGACCTTTCACTTCTATCCATTCAAACTTCCCATCTTTAAAAGCAATCAAGTCCGGCATGCCGTTTCGATAGAGTTTTAGGTCGCTTAACTGCACGTTAAACAGTTCGACCAACAGGTCATTAGGGATGTGTTCAAGTGCGAGGGATATCAGCTCTTCGTTCACGTATGCCCAACTGACGAAGGGATTACTGATCCCAACTTTATCTCTGTATGTATCAAACAACGCCTGTGTATTCCCTTGTTGAACTTGCTCAAGCGCATTGTCGATAAGCTGCTTTCTTTTATCGGCAAAATCGGCGTGATACAAATCCAAGGGTCGATGTTGATAAGCGTTAATGAATGCGCCTTCTATCGGTGCAAAAATCGCATCCCACAGGGTTAATCCTAACAAGCTGTTGAGTAGGGTATTCTCGGAATAGAAAACGGTCCAACCTAAACTTTCGAAATGCGCTTTGGTTGCCAGCTCTACCCGTTGCTGAGATAGATCCAATTCGATGCGGTATTCGTTGCACTCGGGCTTGGTGGCTCTCGGGACTTTCAAGCCTTGTTTACGTTTAACGCGTTGTTCGAGCTTCTGTGCTACCTCAAACTCAGAGACATCGATAGGGTGGGTGAGCATTTCCGTGACAATGTCACTAAATAAATCGTTTTGTTCTAGCTTGTCGTAAATGCGAGCACGACGCTCTCGGCTTGGCGCGAGTGTGGTCGTCTCAAACAGCGCAATTGCCATCTCAAGCTCGTTTATGCGTTCGTAATCACGAGCAATGTCGTTAATCATGTGCTCGCGTTTACGATCGACGTAGCGATGTTCAACCTTTTCTGGCATTGCTTCGATAAGAATATCGAGGTTCGCTTTTTGTTTTCTGTCGCATTGCCAATAAAGGTTGGAGAGTTGGCTGAGTTCAATAAGCCGATCGATTTGCTCTCTACTCTCGAAGAATCGACGCGCTTTACTTAACTGGTATTGTTCGAATTGGTGTAAGCCTAAGTCATCAAGCACGAACTGACTGAGGTCTTGATGGGTATTAGCAAAAAACAGCGTCAGCAAAACATCAATCATGTGTGCGGAGTTAAGCTTAATCACCGTGAAATCCAGAGCCTCAAATAGCTCGAAACGCTCTTCACTCAGGCATGCTACTAATGCCTCTTTCTTGAGAGATTTAGGATGCTCAGGATAGAGCGTGACGATCTCTGGCTTGGTCAGTAGATTCGCTGCTAACTCCTGTATCGTTAGGTCAGGGGAGAGCGAGACAAAACCATGAGTTGCCAATTCATCCAAAGCCGACTGGATGTTCTCAATTTCTTGATAGTTGAGTTTGTCGCTACGAAACCAGCACCCTTTACGGCTGTATAGGCGTACAAGAAGGCACTGTGCAGGCTTGTTTAAGCTACCAAACGCGGACAGCCATTGGTGTTCATCTTGGCTAAGTAAGTCGCTGTACCACTCGGTAGCGTGCTGTGTGAGCTTGAAGAAGTTATCGAGATAGTAATCTGGCGCGAGTTCGACGGTGTTTTCCATAACCAACTAACAATAAAAAAGGCTTAACCCATAGGTTAAGCCTTTTTCGAATCAATTTCTGCAGATCTATTAGATAAATAGAACTGGACTGTAGATTAAGCGTTTTTCAGTTGTGCTACTTTCGCTTCAGTCAGTGGCTTAGTGATGAACGCTAGTACGATACACACTGCCATCATTACTGCTGAGATAGTGTAAGCAAGACCGTAGCCGTCACCGTTAGTCATAGAGAAACCAACAACAGCTGCACCGATTGCACCACCGATACCCCATGCTGTGTAAAGCACGCCGTAGTTAGTACCGTAGTTCTTCAGACCGTAGAATTCAGCCGTTAGAGTAGGGAATACTGCTAGAAGCGTACCGTAACCTACTGCTGCGATTGCTGTACCGATGATTAGCGTGAACTCAGTTTTGAACGTTGCGAACAGAACCATGTTGATGCCCTGTAGAACGAACGCTAGAAGAAGAGTACGTACGCCACCGATCTTGTCTGCAAGCATACCTGCCGCTACACGACCGCCTGAGTTAAATACCGCAAGGATAGACGCTAGGTAAACCGCGTTTGGTAGGTTCGCTTGAACGCTTGCGATAGTTGTGATGTTACCGATGATCATAAGACCAACAGAAGCTGCGAACGCGTACATGATCCATAGAGAGTAGAACTGTGGCGTTTTAAGCATTGCTTTCCAAGTTAGGTCGTCAGACTTCTTAACAACCTTAGGTGCTTGACCTTCTTTTACTTTAGGCTCCGCTGGAGTGTAATCCGCTGGTGGGTTGTTGATTGTTGCTGCTAGAGGAACAGCGATAGCAAGGATACCAACGCCAAGAACTAGGAAGCTTGTTTGGATGCCCATGCTGTCGATCAGCGCAGAAGTCACAGGAGCTAGGTAGATAGCTGCTAAACCGAAACCTGCTGCGATGATGCCGTTAACCATACCTTTCTTAGATGCGTGGAACCACTTCATTGCTGAAGGAGAAAGACACGCGTAACCAAAACCGATACCTGCACCAGTGATTACACCGAAAGTGATGTTCAGCATTAGTGGTGAGTTAACAAAACCAGACGCGATCATGCCTAGACCTGTTAGAACAGTACCTAGGATTAGGATCAAACGTGGACCCATACGGTCTTGAAGAATACCTGCAACAAGAAGACAGATAGAGAAAGTAATAGTTGCAGTCGCGTAAGGTGCAGATGCTTCTGCTGCGCTCCAGCCTGACTCAGTCACTAGTGCTTTGTTGAATACACTCCAAGCATACAGGATGCCAAGACAAAGGTTGATACAGAATCCTGCTAACAGGATGCGCATAGCTTTATCAATCTTGCTCATTTTTGTTCTCAGTAATACCTCTTGGCAGATAGCAAAGAGGGGTCGGTTTAAAGATAGGGTTTACTCAAAATAAGTTTGCGTTTTTCAACACATAACGTAATGAGCGCGGATTATAACCAATAAATGTGTGATTGGAATCTCTTTTTACCCCTGTGGCTAAAAATAATTTGAAACATTAAAAATGATTGTAATGAGAGCGTTTTATATATGAAGAAAATGTTGATCTAACGTAAAGAAGCTTTGGTTTGGTAGTGAGATCCTAAGTGAAACAAGGTTGATAGCTCGAACATGGGTGTTTGGCTCACAGTTTAAGCAAAAAGTTTCAAAATGTTTAAGTGTTAATGTTCTGTAACAAAAGTGGCCAAAATAGAGACTGCTTTTTGTAAGTGCAGGATCTAAAGGGTTTATAAATTCGAGAATGTTAACCGCTTGTAATAACTAGATTCGAAAGGGAGGCTTGAACATAAAGTGAGCAAAAAATGTGCTTGTAATTGCTAAATAGATAAGCAAAATAGGCCGAAAAATGAGTTTTCATTAATGAAAGGATGCTTTTCTCTACTTGTAGTGAGGTGACTTATGAAATTGTTCCTATTACTTATGGCTTCTGTTTCTGCAGGTGTCGCATCAGCAGATCACATCCATTCATTCATGCTAGGTCTTTCTATTGCATCGCTTGCAGTAGGTAGCTGCTACTTCTTCGCATTCCGTAGTTCGCGTTTCCCACAGCTTGCTTTGTTCTTACTGATCTGTGGCATGTTGTCTAAATTGACGATTACTGTGGTTGGTGTGATGTGGGGGATGTCAGCTGAGCTGATTACTTCTCCAATCGTATTTGCTTTGTCTTACTTGTTCTTCTCACTAGCAGTAACTTACCTATGGTTCAGCTACCGTCAAAGCATCACCAAGATTCCTGAGCGCTTCAAAGCGGCTTAATCAAAGTAATCAATTGATGAACACAAAAACGCCAGCGATTATCGCTGGCGTTTTGCTTTCTGTGTTTAAATCGTCACAGTCAGCGGAGGCTCGGGTACTTCCAAAAAGCATGCTATCACTCGATACAATTCGCCTTCTGCAACGGTGATCTTCCCATCCGATTCAATAGCCAAGCGGCACGCTTTAACGAACTGGCGTCGTTGAACGGGTTTCAGTTGCAACAACAGCTCTAATGCAGCACGGCTCAAGCGCCAATTCTTGTTTGCAGGCTCTAACGTTACTTCTGCGAAACCTAAAGACGTTAGGGCTGAACTAAATGCAAGTTGCGCCGCTTGTGGCTCTGAGTGACTGACCCAAGCGAGCTCCCTCAGTAACCAATGTACACTTGCTTCCAGTTGCTTAAGGGTTTTGTTCTGGCGAGTAAACCCAAAAGGTGCGATGAGCTGCTTCTCAAGTAAATTAATGACGCACCACTCACCGAGAGAGTAATGATTGTCAGTTTGTGATAATTCACGCAGCACTTCACACAACCGGTTCTTTTGGCCTTCACTGAGTGCTTTTAGGGCAGGGACCGCTAATTCCAAAAGAGGAAGGCGCAAATGCATTGGCAGCTCGTAATCTAACCAAGGTAATAACTTTGCGTGCGACACCATTGGAATATGACCTTTGATCATCTCACGCTGCACTTTGCTTCCATCAAAAATCAGCAGCAACGCAATAAAACGAGCGCTATAAGGTTCACGTGCTATGTCGACCAAGTCTTGTGGCAATTGGCTAATGAGCTGTTTCCCTGTCTCACTTAACTCTGAGGAAGTTGGCGCGACACCCTGTGGCTCAACGTTCTGGGTACTTAAGTCTTGGGTACTAAAGTCGGCATCCGACGCAAATCCACTGACTTGTTCATTACCGAAAGTTGCTCCTTGGCTACGACTTTTACTCAAAAAGCTGCCATCCCAATTAGGCTCAATCCGGCGAATCCTTTCTTCAAGTGGTGGGTGAGTAGCAAATAAACCAGTAAAGCCAGATAAGTTGCTCTGACCAAACATCATATGGCTCATTTGGCTGCTTGCTTTGGCGTTAAGATAAGACCCAGCGTTGCAACCACCTATCTTTTTTAAAGCGCCAGCGATGCCTTGATCGTTACGAGTAAACTGAACCGCACTCGCATCGGCTAAGAACTCCCTTTGTCTTGAGATTGCCGCTTTAATCATTGAACCAAACAATGTGCCAACCCAACCTAGAATCAAGCATACAATCGCTATCAACATAATGACGGCAAAGCCTTTATCTGAATCGGAAGAGCTTCTTGAGACGCGATTGGTGTGGTGTGTGTTGTCTAACACCAGATGACCGAAATGGGCAATGCAAGTGATGCCGAAGAGTACCCCGATTAAACGTGTGTTCAGGCGCATGTCTCCGTTTAAGATGTGGCTAAACTCATGAGCAATCACGCCTTGTAATTCATCACGTGTGAAGGTGTCTAGTGCGCCTTGTGTGACACCGATTACAGCATCATCGATACTCATGCCTGCGGCAAACGCGTTGATACCTCGTTCTTCCTGCATCACATAAACAGGAGGAACGGGAATCCCTGATGCGATCGCCATTTCTTCTACCACGTTAAGAAGTCGCCTGTGTTTGGCGTCTATCGTGTTGGAGGAAATCAGCTTACCACCAATGCTTTCTGCAACGCCTCGGCCACCGTTCGAAGATAAGTCAGATAGGCGAATCATCGAACTTATTGCTACGATCAACACGACACCCGCAAAGCACAGTAAGACATAGCTAATGGCCGTGTTTTGATCAAATGGCTCACCCGTCACCCCATAGTAAATACCAATCGATAGGACGCTGACCAAACCCGTAATGACAAATACCGCTAAGGAAAACAGAAACACCAAAAGCCCGGTGCGTTGTCGCGCGGTATCTTGATGGTCAAAGAAATTCATTAGAACTCAACCTTAGGTGCTTCTTGGATGGCTTCAGTGTCTGCAAATTCCAACAACTTGCCGTCTTGGAAACCAAACATATTGGCAAACAAGACTGGTGGGAAAGTTTGCTTGTAGGTGTTGTAGCTGGTGACTGCATCATTAAAGGCTTGGCGAGCAAAAGCGACTTTATTCTCTGTGCTAGTCAGCTCTTCTTGCAGTTGGCTCATGGTTTCGTTGGCTTTCAGTTCTGGATACGCCTCTACAACCACATTTAACTTGCCTAGCGCATTTTGTAGCATGCCTTCTGCTTGTGCTAATTGGCTGATGGCGGCGTCGCTGTCTGGCGCATCACTGGCTGCTTTTAAACCAGTGATTGCTTGGTTTCTAGCTTGAATCACTCGCTCAAACGTTTCTTTCTCATGCTCCATGTAGCCTTTTGCGGTGCTAACAAGGTTTGGGATCAAGTCGTAACGTCGTTTCAACTGTACTTCAATCTGAGCAAAGCTGTTTTTAAAGCGATTACGTAGCGTCACTAGCTTGTTGTAAATGCTGACCGCGAACACCGCGATAAGCAAAATGATGACGATAAAAACAATAAGTGAAGTCATAGTAAGTTCCATTTTGTGAATGTATGAGATTTTTATATAAGCTGTTGAGATAGTAAGCAAATCAGACTGCTGAGAATGTGGAGCACTTTGAAAATATGGAACGCATTGCTTAATTAAACGCACTACCTAATAGAACGAAGGACTGGTGAATGAAGAAGAGAAGGGCGTAAGGGAAGAGTCGTAGAATAAAAAAGGCTCGACGTAGAAGCCGAGCCTTTATTGATTAGCGTGATGTAACCGCAGTTTATGCCGTCATTGGTACAAGCACCATAGTACCGATGATCACAGTAATCAGACCTGCAAGAACTGGCACCGATGTACGTTTTACTACTTCGAATGGACTGATGTTTGCCATACCAGAAGTCGCAACGATTACACCAGATACTGGTGAGATAGTACGGCCTAGGTTAGAAGCTTGTAGCATTGGGATGATTAGGAACGCAGGGTTAAGACCCATCTTCGCAGCCAGTGAAGGAGCAAGCTCTACGAACGCGTAGAATGGAGCATTACCAGAACCCGTTGCAATCGCAGCAGCAACAGTTAGACCGGTTAGAATAAGCATTAGCGCGATACCGCCAGCACCTGCGTTGTCTGCAAGGTGTAGTAGGTTATCGATAGCACCAATTGACATAAGACCTTGCGCGAATACACCCGCCGCAACCAACAGCATTACTACGCCTTTGAACGCATCTGCCATGCCCGCATAACAAGAATCAAGATCCTCAAGCGACTTCTTACCGTCAAACTTGTTCACCACATAGTGAATCACAGCGCCCAAGAAGATAGAACCTACCACAATAGTGTAGATGTCTAGAGTCAGACCAGGAATCGTGCGACCGTTGAATAGGAATACACCGATGATTGGTAGGAAAGGAAGAACCGCATAGAACGCTGGCGCATCTGCTTTGATCTCAGATACGTCAATCTTTTCCATTGGCGTGTTGTCTTTCTTATCTAGGTATTTATTCCAGAAGAATGCCGCTGCAGCCATTACGATGATTGCACAAATAGACACAGGCAGTACGGTTTGAACCGCGAACACGTCAAGCGCTAGGCCTGATTTTTCTGCCGCGATAACCACGTCACCAGAAGTTGGTGAAAGGATGATTGCCGCTGGTGAAGCACACACTGCTACCGCAGCAGGGCGAGAGATACCCATTGCTGTCATCATTGGGAATAGGGTAGCCATTAATAGCACGCCTAGACCTGTTGCTGAACTCACTGCAAGAGACATCAAACATGCCACGATGTAAGCCGCTACCAAAAGGACGTATGGAGACTTGATAACAGAAAGCGGTTTAGAGAACTGTTTTACTACTACATTGTTTGCGCCGATGTGGGTCATGTAAGACGCGAAGCCACAAAGTAGCATGATTTGCATACCAAGGCCGCCGCCACGGTATTGAAGCATGTATTTTACGTACTCTAGTGCGTCCGTCACCATATTACCCGTTGAGGTTACTTTTGATGGCAGAACGTCATGGCCAAGTAGACCAGTCATAAGAAGCAAGCTAATACCTGCGGTTAATAACACGCCAGCGGCTTTGTAGCCTTTGACAATGAAATAACCCACAGCAATGGTCACTACCAAGCCAATTAAGAGCTCTAACATAGGGTTGTCTCCAGATATTATGAAAAAAAGAAAGAAACTGTTTCAGTTTATGTCAGAGAATTTACAGAATTCTTTCCTGTGGCACGAGACTAAATTAGAGCTAGCATGATCTAAAACAAATAATAGATTAATAAATAATTGCGTTGGATTATATTGTTTAAATTACGTTTTTCAGGTGTTATGTACTGGTTTTGTTGTTTTTAAAGAAACGAAAATATGAACAATTTGTCGAATAAAAATCGTACGAAATGATTAAAAAGTGGGAAAAGCGATAGTTCGAGCTAGATCACGTTAAAGGGGCTTGATTGAACAAAAAAGCTCCGAATGAACGGAGCTTTTGTTTTGACGTCTTTATATTGAAGCGCGAGTTACACGTTATGCGTAGCGTCGCACTAAGAGGTTCCAACTGCGTTGTTGACGTTCAAATTCTTCCTTAATTTGTTCGTATTTCAGCTTTGATACTGAGCGTTCGTACTTTTTCACTACGGTTGCTGTTTTCTCACCAAGCACTTCTTTTCGTGCTTCATAATATTCTTGCATGTGGTGTACGAGTGCATCGAATTCCTGCTGAAGTTGGTCACGAATCGATTGGCTATTTGGTTTCGTTTCTAACTTTTCTTTTGCCTTTTTCAATAACTGAGTTGCGCGCGCTTTTTCGATACGGAAAGTCGATGTCGTACGAAGTTTGGTGGTTAACCCAAGCCAAGAGCATGATTTGATCAACCATTTAGTCGGGTCGTAATGCCACCAGTACACACCATTTCGGTAATCGTTCTCAAAGATGTGATGGAAGTTATGGTAACCCTCACCAAAAGTGAAGAAGGCTAATATGCCATTATCACGAGCGGTGTTTTTGTCGGTGAAAGTCTGTTTACCCCAGACATGCGCCAACGAATTGATAAAGAAAGTGGTGTGATGGCTCAAGAACAGGCGAGCGGCACCAACGATCAGGAACATTCCCCAGATATCACCATAGATAAGACCTAGTGCAAGAGGGAAGCCAATATTAGTCGCAATGGCTAAAGGAACGTAATACTTGTGCTGCCATGCAACGATCTTGTCTCGCTTCAAATCACGACAGTTTGTGTACTCGTTCTCTTTTGACTTGTTGTAATCGCGAAGCATCCAACCAATATGCGAATACCAAAAACCGCGTTTCGCTGAATACGGGTCTTTGTCATTGTCATCCACATGTTTGTGGTGAACACGATGATCAGAAGACCAATGCATTGCACTGTTTTGAAGAGAGAAAGCACCACCGATGGCAAAGATGAATCGTAAAACTGGGTGGGCTTCATAGGTTTTGTGGCTCCACAAACGGTGATAACCCGCGGTAATGGAGAGATTGGTAAAACTAAAGGCGATGATACCCCAGATCAGATGTTCCCAACCTAATCCGTAGTGGTATGCATACCAAGGCAATACAACAAAAGTCAGAATAAAACTGGCAGAAAATATCAATAGATTCAACCAGATAATGGGCGGTTTATTATGCGTCACGATGTGTCCCTAACTTTGAGCTAACAACTGTTCGCTAGAATATCAGCGTACACGTGTAAGTCAAACTAAAGTTAGGCGACTTTGTTTCGAGTTGTGACAGTTCTATCGCTAAGGCCAAACTCGCAATAATCTGGTGTAGTCAGTGGGATTTTTTGCTTTTAAACGAATAATGAGTAGTATTAATCAATGAGCTGTGGCTATAGATTTGTAAAATCTGCCAAAAATATGTAGTTAAAGAGGTGGAAAATGCCAAAGCTCGTTAGAGAAGCAATAAAAGAACATAGGAATACGTAATGGAATTACGATTAGCGGAATATAAGGATTATGAACGCATCGCGCAGTTGCACGTGGACAGTTGGAAGCGTCACTACCGTGGTATGCTAAGTGATGGTTATCTTGATAGCGAAGCCATCGACGATAAATTGTTGATTTGGCAAACTCGCTTAACCAACCCACCATTTAACCAGCATGTGGTGTTAGCCGAAGAGGGCGGGCTTCTTCTTGGTTTTGTTTGTGTGTTTGGGAATCATGATTTTGAACGCGGCAGTTTTATTGAAGCGCTTCATGTGGATGACAGTTATCGCGGTCGCGGGATCGGGAAGCAACTCCTATTAGCGGTTGCAGAATGGCAACAACAATATTTTAAAGATAGTGGTTTGTACCTTGAAGTGATTTCTCAAAATGAACCAGCAATCCAGTTCTATCAGCATATTGGTGGACAAGAATGCCAAGAACGCAACTGGAAAGCGCTGGGTGGTGGTGAAGTCCTTGAGAAAGTGTTCCGTTGGTCAAATGCACAATCACTGGTTAATGGCATAGAAGAAAACGTGGTTTACTCGTAACGGTTGTAACCAGAAACCTAATTCAGGAAAGAGCAGCGACGTGCTGCTCTTTTTAGTTCGTGCCGTTCTAAAAGCGTAATCCCATCGCTTTTAGTTCATGTTCACATTGTTCTGCGTGTTTAAATTGAATTGCCGCTAACCCTACCGCTCGTGCCCCTTCAGCGTTATAAGGCATATCATCAAGGAACACGGTTTCTTGCGCGAGGAGTTGATGGGTTTCCAACAAGCTTTGATAAATCTCTGGCTGAGGCTTTAACAATCCCAGCTCTGCTGATACCGTCGCGCCTTCAAATAGTGGCCAAAAGTCGTAAGTGGCTTTTAGAAATTCAACGATCTCTACCACGTTGTCGGTCAGTGCAAACACGTTATATCCTGCGGCTTTGATGCGTTTAAGAAGCTCGACACTGCCATACATCAGTAATTGAGTGTGTTTCACGTAGTAAAAGAAACGTTCGACTTCGCTATCTGAAAGTGCTTTTTCCGATTGATATCGCTGTTTAGCTTGTGCTTCAGTAATAAGCCCTTTGTTCAAGTCTAACCAGATAGTGCTCATAAACAAGTCTTTGGCTAACGCCTCGGCGTCGACATCATTGCCAAATGTCAGCCTTACAATTTCTAATGGCGACCATCTCACCAACACATTACCCACATCGAATACGACATTTTTTTATTGCTATTGATTGCATAGGTGCCCTTGTTTGATAAGTTGAATAGGAGAGAGAGGGTTGCTTCGCTGTGTGTATGTTGCACGGCATTCATGTACAAGGCTTTGCGTTACATCCCATTTTCTGTTGAATTAACAATCAAATTTGCCTAATTATTAGTTTTGTGAATATAAAGCGCTGAATTTAAAGTAGAGCGTCGCGAAATATTTGATTAATGTCTCACTGCTTATGTGCGTTAACTAATATATAATTGGAAAGCAAATATAAACAAAACAATGCAAAACACAAAATCAGTAAACGCTAGGCTCAGTAGATAAAGTAAATATGGACGCGATTCGCAAAGTATATCAGTACGCAGAACCCAATCTTACCCTTGTAGGATGGATGGGTTTTGTCGGCTTTCCAATTTACTACGTGGTCTGGGCATTTATGTTCCCACAACCATACGAAAACTTGCCACTTCGTGTCCTTTGCTCAATTTTATTCTTCGGTATCATTTATCGTAACCGTGTGCCATTTGAATGGCGTCGGTTTTTACCCGCTTATTATCAAGTCGCCATAACGCTCTGCTTACCTTGTTTCTTCTTTTACATGTTGCTGATGAACAACTGGTCGAATGTATGGGTGATGTCGTTTATGTCGGCGATATTTCTTCATATTCTGCTCGTCCATATCACTTGGGTGATGTTTGCTCAGACCTTTGCCGGTATTGGGCTTGCGACATTCTTCGCTTGGATAGCTCAAGGGTTCCACCTCGAACTCACAATGGATTGGACGCATGTGCCAATCTTCTTGTTTATCTATCTGTTCGGTAACTTGTTCTACTTCAGAAATCAGGTTGAGCACGAAGCAAAAGTATCCTTGGCGAAATCTTTTGGTGCCGGCATTGCACATGAGATGCGAAACCCATTGAGCGGTTTGCTGACTTCTATTGATGTTATTCAATCGGTTCTGCCAAACCCAAAAGAGGGTAAGAAGGCGCAATACACGTTAAGCGATGAAGACGTGACACTGTTACGAGAAGTTAGCAGTGACGCGATGAAGATCATCCACTCAGGGAATGAAACCATTGATTTGCTGCTTACTTCAATTGATGAGAACCGTGTATCTCGCTCAACATTCAAAAAGCATTCAGCACAAACCGTTGTCGAGAGTGCGATCGAAAGTTTCAGTTACAAACGTTCCACCGACCGTTTCGCGATCTCTTTAGACGTAAGAAGCGAGTTCGATTTCTTGGGCAGCGATACGTTGCTTAAGTATGTGATGTACAACTTATTCAAGAATGCGTTCCATCATCGTAGTTCCGAAGATTTCCATATTCACGTCACCATGTATAGCGATGAGTTCACTAACCAAATCGTGGTGACGGATAATGGTTCGGGCATTTCTCCGGATGTACTTCAGAGTATTTTCCAAGACTTTTATACCACGGGTAAATCCGGAAACTACGGTCTTGGTTTGCCTTTCTGTAAGAAAGTGATGCGCTCGTTTGGTGGCGATATCCGTTGTCAGTCGGAAGTTGGCGAGTGGTCACAATTTACCATGACGTTCCCAACCATTGGCTCAAACGCAGTCAAAGAGATTAAGAGTGAATTAACGAAGCTAAAAACGATTTTGTTTGTGAGTGAGCAAAACATTTTAGTCTCGAAAGTAACTGATATTGCGCGCTTTATGGGATTCGAACTCACGGTACTTGATGTGCCGGCGATGATGAAGAAGAAAGAGTATGAATTCGAGTTTGATTTAATACTGATCGACATGGAAAGCTTAGACGTGCGAGGGAGTCACCTTGATAAAGTTGAATCTTTGCTCTCTTTTACTGAAGCACGAATCGTGTATCTCTTTGAGCACCATCCAATTCAACGCGCAAGAAACGTGTCTTTCGAACCGATTTGGGTAGAAACCCAAGCATGGCTGCTGAATACCAGAGCAACCATCGACCGTCTTCTCTATGATGCAAACTACGTAGTGCCAGTGATGCCGGTGAAACCTCTGGATTCGACAAACAAGCGCACCATTATGGTGGTGGACGACAACGAGTCTTTACGCAAGTTTACGGCTATGTTGCTTGAGAAGCAGGGCTTTGACGTGATTCAGAAAGAAGATGGTCAGCAAGCAATCAATGCGTTAGATGCGAACGATGTCGATTTGATTTTAATGGACATTGAAATGCCAGTGATGGATGGTGTGGAGGCGTCTCGTCGAATTCGAGGTTCAAATAAGGCGTATTCAACGGTGCCTATCATTGCGCATACTGGCGACAGTTCACCGATTACACTAGATAAGATTGGCTCATCGGGGATGTCGGATTTCATCGTGAAACCCGCCGACAAGAACAGACTGTTCGACAAGATTGCTAATTGGATTTAACCCAGCGTTCTTAACCTAGTCATCTTAATTCCTCGTATTGTTAACCCAGTATCACCACGGGGAAGCAAAAGGTCATAATAGAGCTCAGCATAACGCTGAGCTCTTTGTTTTTCGGCAGTCACAAGCTTCCATTCAAACGTGCCGTTTATGATCTGTTAAACAAACTCTAGTTCTGGATGGTTATACGCTTCCTGACAAGCGGTCAGCACATGGTCAATGTCGCGAGACGTCATGTCGGCGTTGATTGAGAAGCGAATAATGTTTTTATTCTTTCCCGTTGCCGGGCGACAAAATACAGCGCCAAAGACATTACGTTCTTCCAAGAAGTCACGTACTCGCTCGGTATTACGCTCGCTACCGCACTCTAACGCGATAATCTGTGATTCGCTGCGGATATTGAAACCAATCTGCTTAAGGCCCGTTCTGAGCTCTTTAGCGCGATTGAACAGCATGGTTCGTTTATCATCGGCGTCTTTAATCACTTCGAGCGTTTTCTCCAGTCGAATGACTTCTTGTGGCAGAACCGTTGAACTAAAAATGGCCGGGAACGCAACAAATGGCAACGTTCGCGCCAGTTTTTCCGGGCCGAGAATCGCTCCTGCTCGATAAGCAAAGGTTTTTGCCAGACTGACAGTAATGAAATCTACTTGATCAGTGAGTTCCAACGCTTTTACCAAGCCGGAGCCGTTAGGCCCGTGTGTTCCTAACGAGTGGGATTCATCCACCACTAAAGCACAATCAAACTCACGCGCCATTTCGTAGATGTCGTGGAGTGGGGCGATCGTGCCTATCGTGCTATAGACCGAATCTATCACGATAACACCTGAGCCATGACGCTGGATCTGCTTGCGCAAGTGGTTCATGTTGTTGTGCATGAACGGATGCGCTTGTGCTCCTGCGGCCCTAATACCTTCCCACAATGACATATGCGCAAAGAAGTCGATATAGACCGGCGTTTCAGGTGGACAAATGGTCTGCAACAATCCTATATTCGCAGCCCATCCCGATTGGGAAAGCAAGCAACTCCCCATGCCGACGTAATCCGCAAGCTGCGTTTCAAATACAGGCTTCGAATCATCATCTTGCAAGAAAATCGCAGACATAACGACGTTATCATCATGCTCAGATATAGCATCTCGGTGAGCTTTTTGAATCTGTTGGTTATGAGATAGCGATAAGTAATCGTTACTCTGCATGACCACAGCGTCGGGTTGCGGTCGTTTCCCTAATACCAAGTGCTTTTGGTTCTCGTTCTGCTCAATCAGATCTTGAATATAAAAGTCCAGGCGTTCCTCAACAAAAGAAGGAAGTCGTTTCGTTTTTAGTTTATCACTCATAATAAGTTCTCTTCGTAATACAGAAAAACGCCAGCGCTGACAGTTATATAGTTTGACTAATATGAGTGAGGTGTCATTAGTCAAGTTGCATAAGTTTGCGTGCGCCTGCAAACTCGGCATTTAAGGGTTGGGTGAGCTTTGTAACTCCTTACCATTCGGGGGTCTAACTAAGATCGCGCTTAAAAAATAACCGTTAAAACACATAATTAATATTTATGAATTTGTTCGACTTTTCCTACAAAATTTAACTGGAGGGCAAATTGTTAGGGGATGAGGGTAGCGGTACGTTTAGTGGTTTTCATTCCATAAATAATGAGAAAAGCGTCGCTCTTTTGCACTGCAATGAAAAAAATTTAAGCATAAAAAAAGGCACGTGTATCACGTGCCTTTGGAAGGAAGTTAAGAGGGGAATTATCGCTTGTTACGAAGGTAACGCTTACGACGTTCTTCTTTGCGTTTTGCTTTTTCTTCTTCTTTACGAGCGGTTTCAATCTCTACTTCAATCAATTCTTGAGTGATCATCTCAGGCAGTTCAAGAGTGATTTGTCCCAATGTGCCTTGACGAAGTTCATGAAGAAGGATCTCAGACACTTTGTGAAGGTCTACTCGTCCGCCGGCACGTAATGCACCGCGGCGGCGACCGATCTCTTCCATCATCTCGATATCCGATTGTGGCAGTTCGTCGATTTGGTAGCGCTCTTTTAGCTTTTCAGGGTAGTGAGCCGCTAGGTATTCCACCGTGTAGAACGCGACTTCATCGTATTCCATTGCAGTGTCCTTTACCGCGCCGGTTGCAGCAAGACGGAAGCCACTGTGTGGGTTTTCTACTTTTGGCCATAGAATCCCCGGAGTGTCAGAAAGAACGATACCATTTTGAAGGTTAATACGTTGCTGACGACGTGTAACCGCTGGTTGGTTACCCGTCACTGCGATAGTTCGGCCGGCCAACGCATTGATAATGGTGGATTTACCAACGTTTGGAATACCCATGATCATGGTACGAATGTTCTTGCCAATTTCTTCACGATGCGGGGCAAGTTTACGTACCAACTCCATAATTTTTAGGACTTCAGCCTGTTGAGAGGTGGTAATAGCAATCGCTTTTACGTTGTGCTCTTTCTCGAAGTGGTCAATCCAAACTTGAGTTAATTCCGGGTCCGCAAGATCACGTTTGTTAAGCACTTTTACTACTGGCTTATCGCCCTTGAGCTCCGCGATCATAGGGTTTTCACTACTAAAAGGGATACGAGCATCAAGCACTTCAATAATGACATCGATTTGAGGGATCGCTTCTGCAATCTCTTTTTGTGCTTTATGCATGTGGCCCGGGAACCACTGGATAGAGTTGTTAACCATTTGAAAAATCGCCTTATTGTTTCATGGTTATGCTGGTGGGCTACTTAGCTTAGTTACATCACTTATGGGGATGTTTAGGGAGTGGGGCAATCATCACCACTCGTTACCACTGCAGCGAGTCATGTGAGGATCTTAACACTTTATTGAGAGAGCGGAAATGTTAGAGCAGACTGACAGAGAGATATTTAGGTGCTTAAGCCCTGTTTTAGCGGCAATGCGGTTACTTTCAAGTCGAACGGGGTTTTCTTTCAAGCGCAATCAGCTCATTGTGACGTAGAAAACTATGCCGCAATGAGCTGAATTAGAATAGACAAGAGGGCGTTAAGAGGCGGAGTCGAGTAGTACGTTGATCAGTTCTTCGCGCTCAGTTCTTGCGGCTAACATCATTTGCATGTTCACCGGTGGAGCAGGGTTAGTGCGGATGTAACGAGCGTAATCAACAGGCACACCATCCACAATTAATTCTAAGTGCAGGTGAGGGCCTGTTGTTCTTCCCGTATTACCAGTTCGGCCGATGGTTTGTCCTTTCGTTACGTGGTCACCCACACGAACATCGCTACGAGACAGGTGTAAGTAACGAGACATGGAACCGTTGGTGTGGCGGATATTAATGTAATTACCGGCAAAACGATTGTAGCGTGACTTCACGACGACACCATCTGCAATACTCTGTATTGGTGTTCCAATTGGGACGGCGTAATCAGTACCTAAGTGTGGTGCAATTAAACCTGTTACTGGATGTTTTCGCTTCAAATTAAAACCAGAGCTAACTTTGTACTTTTTTGCTAGTGGAAATGAATAATATGGCTTTCGAATTAACTTATTGCCATATTCATCGTAAGCGTTGTTGTCGCCATCGTTAATAACAAAGAAGTCTCTTTTACTACCGGAATAGTAAAAAGAACTGATGTATTTTTCATTATAACTATTTGTTCGGGTTTTTATTGAGAACTTGTCGCCTTTTCTTACTGAACCAATAATGTCGAATTCATTTTCGATTAATTTTATCAAAGATTTTATCTCTCGCTGAGATAATCCTGCATTAATCAAAGAAGTCACGAAAGAGTAATCGATCACGCCTGTGGTGATCTTGGATCGCTGAAAGTACGTCTCGTAGATGTGTTCGATGTTACTGTGGATTATTTTATTAGAAACAATAGCTTGAGGTTTTTTTGTGACTACGCTTGGTTGCTCTTCAGGAGTAAGTAGATGATGAGTAAAAGACACGCCGGCAATGATGACGAATGCAATGAGCACAAGGGGTAGAGCAATGTTTTGTGTATGTTGTCTTAATATTAAACTTGTCATTAAATCGAAATTATGCTTAAAGGCGAAAAATTGAGGGGAGTATAATATTTAAAATAAAATCTTACACGCCGTTATAGTCAATTCCTGTGTTTTTACTAATTAAATAACGATAGATGTGAAGTAGCGCTGCTAAAGAGGTTTAAAACTACCTATTTTCTTAGCGTTTATGTTTGATTTTATGGTTATTTTGTCACGTTGAGAAAATCCTAGACAATAATATAATCGCGGCAAAATATACTCTGCCAAATTACTATGTTCACTAAAAATACGCTAAAACCAACGTTAGGTCTCATGGCTGCTTCACTTTTATTGAGTGCATGTGGCGGTGGGGATGGTGGTGACAATACACCGCCAGCTAGGAATACAGGAAGCATCTCAGGTAACGTTTTTGACGCTCCGGTCAATGGCGCCAAGATCGAGGTGTTTGAATACAAGGATGGAAAAGTCGGCAGATTGCTTGCAAGCACGACTTCTGATGCCTTTGGTGATTACAAGCTTGAATTCGAATCCTCTTCGATGCCTTTGTATGTCGTCGCGCAGCAAGGTAGCTACACCGATCCTCTCACTAAAGAAATTGTGTCATCGAGTGCGGGTAAGACTTTGCGCCTAGAAGGGGTAGTGAATTTTAGTGAAGGTAGTGATCAGAAACTAATGCTCACACCACTGACTAATATCGTTTCTGGTTTAGCTAAGTATAAGATTTCCGGTGGGGAATCTGGCTCAGATGCGGTCTCTGAAGCCTTAGATAGTATCAATGGGATGTACGGGTTCAATGTCAATGAAACCACTCCGATTGACATAACGAAAGGTGGTCAAAGTAGCTTTGCCACTCCTGGTCACCAATACGGAGCTTTGCTAACAGCATACTCTTCGTTTTCTTATGACCTTATTAAAAAATACGGTCAGTCTGAAGATAACGTCTATACCTCGATGCATTTCGCTGACATTCAATTTCGTGATGTCATCGCTGATGGTCTTCTAGACGGCTTAGAAATCAGTGACTCGACAGGTGCAGTGACGCCGCTTACGTTTGGTCAGCAGAGAATTACCAGCGACGTTTACACTCAAGATCTTTCTCAACACGTATTGATTGTAGTGAACGACCCAGAGCTTAACATCTCAGGTACGGATGCTGATGATTACGTTGCTTTTAGTCAAAAAATTAATGATTTGGGAAGCCATGGTACGACCGATGGTGTTATTCCACCACGCGATGAAACCGAAATCGATACAACACCACCAACCGTAACGCGCACCGATAGTGATATATTAGCAAGAACAGATAGCGTAGATATCAGACTCAACGACGATATCGGTGTTCAATCTGTTTCTGCTTATGTGCAATACCAATTACATGGTGCTTGGTCAAGCGAATTCAAATGTAACGACCAACAGACTTCTGGCAGTGAGTTTTGTTCGGTAGACGCAAGCGGATTTGAAGTTGGTGTTCGTGAAACAAACATCAAAGTAAGTGTCGATACAAAAGCTATTGATGCCGTTGAGGTTGACTCAGACACTGGCCTTTCTAATGTGACTGCTGCTCGTTTGGTGTTTTACACGGCAGACGTTTTAGGCAATGAACTTGTTCCTGGTAGCAATTCTGGCCATTACGTAAATTTCGAGTGGGATAATGACGCACCAGTCATTTCTGTTACTTCTGCAAGCGCTATCAACAACGAACTTCAAGAGTACGTATTAAAAGGCATAGTAAAAGAAGCGTCTCAAGACATAAAGTCTGTCAGCGTTTCATTTAAAAGCGGGCTCCCAGAAGATGTGGCTTGTACTCCTGTAACGGCAGAGTCGGGCAGTGCTTGTGAATTTAGTAAAGCCTATTCGACGGACGAATTCTTATCTACGACTACGTTCGATGTTAAGGCCACTGACACCAAAGACAACGTCGGTGAATACCAGCATGCAGTAAGCCGTGACGATCAAGCTCCTGCTCAGATCATTACGTACCCTGAAGGGACATCGATGAACTACGTTAATGTGACCGTCGATGGAGAAAGGTCTACGTACGAAGGGGTTTACACGCAAGATACTTATACATCAGACAATGTTCAGTCGAGTAGAGACTACTTGAAGATCGATTATGTCTATGCTGCTTCTGGCTTGAAATCAATTGATGGCGTTGATTTCGCGAACTTTAACGTTAACCTGTTAAAACAGAATAAGATCCCTTACGTACGAGTTCGAGTTTCCGATGTGAACTCTGATACTGTGTTGGGCTCAAGTGCCGACAAGCTCAAACTAGTCGTGAAGTACTACGTAAGCCAAAACAATGACAACAACTACGCATTTCAAAACACAACACAAACCGTAGCATCGACGGACACTATCACCGCGAGTATCCCTCACGAAACTATTTTAGATAGCGAAGGCAGAGTTGATGAAGTTATTTACTACGTTCCCTTCGTAAAAGAGGTACTTGGTGATGGTTTTAAAAACGTTTCAGAAAACGCCAGTCAGAAACTGGTAATTCAAACCATCGACGAGTCCGACAATGAAAGTGCGACTCAAGAAGTTTACTTCCGGAGCAGTTTTGACCTACCTACGATGACGGTTGTGACCCCTTTCATTGGGGCACGTGTGCAATTAGAAGGTTTGAACCCAAATGGTGAATTCACTTCTCTAGCAAGTTGTACCACTATTCAGCAGCCAGAAAGTGATCAAACTAGCGCGCTTGATGTGGCTTCGTGTGAGACCACGACGGACGTTGTCAATTACGATTTCATGCGCGTACGTTTAATTGGCGTTGAAGGGACGGATCCTCATTATTACCAATGGAAAGACGATGAAGGCGCCAAAGCGAGCGTTATTCTAAACGATGCCAATATCGGCGCATATTTTGAACTTGACGGTTCGAATACGTATTACGTGACTGAGCTTGCCACTTACCAGACAGGTTTGTTTGATTACCGTTGGAATCAGGTAGAAGCTGGTGACAAAACGTCAGAACGCGCCTCGCAAATTCTTACGGATGTGAAATACGCGCTAGCTGGCGGTAATGATTCATTCTTCGGATTCGATCCAACCGTTACGGCTTACGCTACAAACGAGATGCTGAAGGAGCCAATTCCTAGCGATCTCTCTAACGACTACCTGCATCGTTTTCTTGTTGAAGCAATTGATGACTTAGCTCAGGACACACCTCGTAATAACTCTTCTGATTTCGCCTCCGCTATTTATGACGATCTTAGCTACGATGGTAAAGCAAACGGAATTGGTGCTGGTGGGAATCAAATCAAATTGGATGATTACGAATTCGACTCTGATACCTACCGCAAAGATCTTGCTCAGTCTTACTACGATATCATGACTGAAAAATACGGCATCCCGGATAATATTGCTCAGCTTTATGCCGATGATATTTCTACGGCTAATCCTAAACTTGGCGAAGACAATATCTTTGATAGTGGTGGCGGTAGTATTGATATTTATCCTCCGAAACAAACACTAACAATAGAGACTGGCCGCGAAACCATGGTTGGCAACAAGCGCTATGTCGCAGGTGAAGTGGTATCTAGAGTAGTGTTAGAAGATCCATCTGGGGTTGTAGAGGAAGGTGACCAAGCCCCGAAATTCCAAAGTATGTGGTATGCCACCGATGACCCCAATACTGCTATTCCATCGGAACTTCAACCACAAGAATCTGGCGATAGCGATAAATTTAGAAAAGAGTACTTCTTTACCTTAAATACAGAATCAACAGATCTCACCGATATCATCGAGTTTGCACTGGAGACAACAGCATTCGATACCAAAGGTAATGGATATACTGAGGCCGAGCCTCTTGTAGAGCGTTTGTATGTAGATAATGACTATCCGGAGGCGAGTTACATTCCTCCTATAGGTCCAGATAAAAACCCTATCGGGGAAGATGTTTACTTGAACGCGAATTCTGTGCATGAATTAACCTTCAAAGTCGAAGATGTAGTTGGTGACCAATTAGACAAAAGAAGCTTGTCATTTGTGAACTATTCGAACAACGCGACCGTTGAATACTCGAGCGAGCAGTTCGCTAGCAATCAACAAGATGCTTTTGTTGTAAAACTTTGTACAGGAGTACTTTGTGAAAGCCAAGGCAAAGTTATCTATCCTGGCGATGGTAACTGGAAAGTTAATGTTAATGCTGAAGATAACCTAGGAAACCTAGTTAACCAGCAAACTGTGAATGTGCCTAAATTCGACATACTAATTGACTCGGAAGCACCTGCAGTAAACGGTGGGGTAATTGACCAACGGTTGGGAGGGAACTCAGCGTGGGTTCCTGATATTGACGCCGGTGACTTAAGTCCACTGAGTGAAGTACAAGTGGATATGAAAACTCAGTTTGGTAAGCGTTTTACGTTACAGCATTATGAAACTGAACCAGTTGAGAGTGAAGAGCCCTATCTATTTGGTACCCAACCGAATGTAGAGGTACGTCTAGTTGCTGACGCATTTAAATATGAAGAGACAAATACGTTCTATGTCAAGGCGATTGACAGCGCGTATCCTAAAGCGGAAGCAACTGGTGAGTTCATTTTTCAAGTAGATAACAAAGGCCCTGAGATTGAGCTTGCTACTCCTTGGGTGGTTGACAGCAACTCTGGCAAGAGTGGAGTGTTAGGTCCGAACTTTAAAGTTAGCTTAACCTCTGTGAAAGATGATTCAAAAGTGAGCAATGTAGAAATTTGGCAGGTTGGAAGCAGTGAAGCGATACGTTCAATTGAACCTAAAGATCCTGCTCAGCCTTTCGATATTGAGATCAATAGTACTCAAAGTGGCAATATTACGATCGATGAGAACAATAGAGCTGATCTATTTGTTAAAGCGATAGATGAATATGGCTTTTATTCCGATACAGAGGCAAGAAGCATAATCTTGGATCGGGAAGGACCTGACTTACAACTGAATGGGTTTAAGCCTGAAAGTTACTATCGTGGTGATTATGTCTTTACTCTTTATGCTCAAGACTTGAATGAAACAGGTGCGCCATCTACTGAAGGGGTAAACAAAGATACCCTGAAATTCAATAGTTTTATCGACACACCTTCTAATCCCGATACTCAAGTTGAAGAGGATATGAAGGTCAACTTAGGCGGACAAAATGACGGTGATAGCTCTACTAGAACTATAAGACTGAAGGGTGCTGATGTTCGTGGAAATACCACGGAAATAGACTATGAAATTAGGGTTCAAAATAAGCTGCCTACCATAAAGAGTGTGTCGTTTTCTTATGAAGATGGGACAGAGATTACAAATGGATTAATTACACGTAATGATCCGGTGATCATTACCATCGATGCTGAGGACGCAAGTGGCATTCCTCAAGTAGAAGCTACTTATAAGTACGGTGATACAACAAACAGTATACAATTCAGCGAAGAGGAGTCTGGAAAATGGAAAGGCAGGCTAACTTCTGCCGAGCTTTCTAATGACGGTAGCTACGAATTGAAATTTAAAGTGTACAACAATGTTTTATACAACACCGGAGATCGCCCAGTAACTGAAAGATCCGAAACCATAAACGTTCAACGTGAAGGGGTGGTGCTATCAGTTGCTCAACCTGAGAACTTCCAAGCTCATATTTCTAGCAAGACTCTGAGTGTAGTCTTTAATCCAGTTGGTGACGTTAAGGCGAAAACTCTTGAATGCTGGGTCAGAGAAAACTATACGTCGACGGAAGTCCCTGATGATGGCTCAAGTAATGCGTATTCTGGTGTGATCAGCAATCCGCAAGAAAACTACAAGTGCGATGTAACGACAGATGTGAATATGTCCGTAAACCCTGTTGTTCTAATCACCAGAACTGTTGGTCAGAATGATACAGAGACCGTCAGTAAATTCAGCTTCAGCATGATGGATATTGAAGCTCCAACCGCTCAGGAAGATACCTACCAGCTTGATAGCAACAATGTTGGTTTCGATGCTGATGGAAACAAAATCTTAAGTATCACTCTGAACTTTAAAGATAATTTATCCGGAGTGAACACTGAGCTAACTGAGCGTCCTGTACTGGTAAGAAGCAAGTTTAACCTAACGTTTGAGCCGAAAAGTTGTAGTACTAGTGCAGATCTCACTACGTGCACCTATACTGAGCTTTATTCAGACATTATCGCTTCAGGGGTATCAAAGCATCTTTATACTATCAAGAACCTTTCCGATAGAGCAGGTAATGCAGCTCCTGATCATGCGTTAGAGTTGTTGTTGCCGCCACCTGGTTCAGTTCAGATCGAAATCACGAACCCTGAGAACGATAGTATTATCCGAGGTTCAGAACTTTCAATGGACTTCAAAGTGAAGGTTGGGAATAACTCAATCCTAGAAAACCTCATTGCCACAGTGGATGGTCAGTCATATAGCTTAAAAGATAACCCTGATAATTTCTCACGATTTAATGACTGCGGAGATGACTACTCATGCTCTACGTTTAAAGCGCCTCTTAGTGACACTTTAGATGGTCAAGTGATCACTCCGTCCATTCAAGCGCTTGATGTATGGGAGGATTCAAATTCAGCCGATGTTGACGTGATGGTTGATAACAGTAAACCAATAATTGATAGCGATGTTATTGTCAGTGAATCACCTACAGACCCTAGTTTGGTTAGATTCCTGTTTTCTATCAGAGATGAAGGCAGCGGTATCGCTACTGTCAAATATACAACAACGAACCCGAGTCATGTTTTCAACAAAGAGGCAAGTGTGGATAACTCACATCTCTATTTTGAACTTCCGAAAACTGAATTAGAAGGGTTAAGTCAGCTTCGAGTTAGCATCCAAGCTACGGATAAAGTGGGTTGGACTGAAAACCAGACACTCGATATTGATCTGACAGCGCCGACTATTACTCTCTCATTTAATGACATGACTAGCTTGCTGGGAGGCAAGCTAGCATTCACCAAAGAAAGTCAATCGTTCACGATTACGTCTACAGAGGGGGAGCATGTCAAGGCAACTCATTATTCCATTGATATGGTTCCAACTACCGGAGACCCGCTTAACTTCAACGGCAATATTGTGTCGTCAAGCGCGACTGGTACCATGGATTTTGCAATTGATGACCAAGCTGAATACATATACAAAGTGACAGTCACTGACTCAATGGGACGTGCTGTTACAGACTTTAAGCTTTTTAATAAGACTTATGATGCCAAAGGTATCGAATCTGTTGTTGATCATGAGTTACCGGTTATCACTGGTATCACTGCGGATCAAGTTTCTATGACGCCGACGGATGACAAATATAAGTTGGATGTAACTGCTGATGTGACTGATAAAAACTTAAGTTCGGTAACATCAACGGCTGATAATGGTTCGGGTCTACCAGTAGGGCCACAGTCAATCACGGAACCTACTAACGATGGCGACCCTTATGTGTTCCACTACTTATTATCGCCAGGAGATTACACGATAAAAGTAATCGCGTCTGATGCTGTCAGCAATCAAACGGAAAAAACGACAATATACAAAGTAGAAGCAGCAACAGTCCCTGAGCTAACAATATCGACTACAGCAAGCACACCTTTGGCTGGTGGCGTCGAAGTCCCACTTACGTTTACTTTTACTGAAGAAGTCACAGAATTCGATATTTCAGACGTAAAGTTAGATGAGAATAATGGTGGTGAGTTAAAACCTTTATCTTGGAGTACCACTGACAACATAACTTGGACAGTCATATACATAACACCAGAAAGAGAAAATAAAGACATAACCATTCGGGTCGATGATGAGAGCTATAAGAGCATCAACACTATCCCCGGAAAAGGGGATAGTTTGGTTCTGGGGGTCGAAGGTGTGTTACCTACGCTGACTAAAGTAACGTTTGATCCTCTGCATCAAGAAATCGGAAAGGCAGTAGACATTAAGCTTGAGTTTGACAAAGAGTTGCAAGAGGCCACGGCAACATTGGGAACGAACAATGTTACTTCGCTAACGGCTGATCCTGCTGATAAGAAAGTTTGGACCGGAACCGTGAATGTGCCGAACTCACCAGAACTAGGCGTTGACCTAGTGGTGAGCCAATATAAAGACCTAGTAGGTAATGTCGGCGATGACAATACGTCATATGAATTGCCAATTACCCCAACCTTAACCGTTGAAAATATCAGTGATGTTAACGAAACGGGTGCTGAAAGCGTTGCAGTC
>NZ_JH976048.1:0-2099 GCF_000305755.2 Vibrio sp. HENC-03
TTAAGTGATTAAGGTGATATGCAGTAGCATCGGTATTGCGTTGCTCACACCTTAACAGGGCGTTAGGTGTCAGGAGGTCAAATTGTCAGAAAAGGTGATTTTTGCAGACTTTGCAAATAATGATTTGGTTGAGTTTAAGTATAATGTCGACCCTTGGGACTCTACGTTGAGCTCAATTGAAATGGTGTCTCACGACAGGAGTGGCATGTTCAAAAGCTTCAAGTTTGAAGGTGTGTCTAACCTAGAAATTGAAAAAGGCTTCAGTGGATATCTTGGTGGTACAGCGATTATAGATATCAGTGGCCGTCAATGGGCTCACGCTCAAATAGAGGTTCATAACTATGAGTTTGGCTCAGGAATTTCCTTTTTGGCTATGAGCTTTTCAGTTTCAGAAGTCTCGGAGGCATACACCTAACAAACTGTTCAAGAGGGATTCGCAACACGTGGCATTTTTACTATGCGTTGGTTTTAGTGTTTAAGGTGGTTTGCGGCGGCTTTGGTATTGCGTTGCTCACCCCTTAACAAGGCGTTATGTGATTTTTGGAGGTAAACGTTGAAATGTGAAACACCACCCATTAGCTTGTTGTTCTTGAAGTGTATTTCAGACGCTAGCCTAAAAACTTCTAAAGGTGCTTTTGTCGTATTATTTGTATGGTTTTTTCTGGTGCATTGGATTTTCTATGCTCATTTCAATAACCCAGTTTGGTTAACTGCGGCAGGCACAATGCTCGTGATCCTCAGTTTAATGATGGCTTTTACTAATCTCGTCGTCCCTGATATTGCTGATGATATCAAGCCCATGTGTGCTGAGAAAAGTAAAGGGATATACATCTGTAAGGATAATCCTACCTGGGAGATTAATGATATTGAGGTTGTTAATGCAGGCAACAAACAGCATTACGCGAAAATGTCAGATAAATATAGTCGAATTGCTATTTATTATGTCTTTACGCTAATAGGCTCCATAGTTGCTTCATATGGTGGATTAATCACATAACAAACTGTTTAAGAGTGATTCGCAACGCGTGGCATTTTTACTATGCGTTGATTTTAGTGTTTAAGGTGGTATGCGGAAGCATCGGTATTGCGTTGCTCACACCTTAACAGGGCGTTAAACGACATATGGAGGCTAATCAGGTGAAATTGAGTTTGATAGCTTTGCTGTTATGTTTTAGTTCATTTTGTTTTGGAGGCAATTTGGGGAAAGGGAAAGAAGACACCCAACACTTATTTGACTTGGTGCTGCCTTTTGCGGAAAAAATGTTAGCTGAGTATGGAGAGTTTTATCCATATGGTGCAGCGATCACTTTAACTGGAGAAGTTGTTGATGTATCGGTCTTCGAAGGGAGCGAATACCCACCTTCATCCGAGATCATTGATTTGCTCAATTCTGCCTTTCTTAAAGCAGCTGAAAATCGACAATATAGCACCACCGCGGTAGTTTACGATGTTCGTATTATGCTTCCTTCAGGTAAGGCTTCAGATGCAATAGCCGTTAATCTTGATCATAATTCTGGCTATTCTATTGTCGTGTATTTGCCTTACAAAAAAGTAAACCAAGCTATAGAGTACGGTGAACTATCAGTTCAAGAAGGTCGTGGAGCAATATTTAATTAAGTGCGTGATATGTGCGTTTAACAAACTGTTCAAGAGGGATTCGCAACGCGTGGCATTTTCACTATGCGTTGAATTTAGTGATTAAGGTGGTATGCGGCGGCTTTTGTATTGCGTTGCTCACCCCTTAACAGGGCGTTAGTACGGGTTTGACATCAAAGGTCATAAGTTTTGGTGTTTATCTGTTTTGGCGCTCGTCTTTACACCTTTCAGTTAGTGCCTTTCACGTTCTTTCCGGTGGCACTATATGCGAAGTGTTCGCTTTGATTTCATCGCTTACGGCTTCTAACTCTTAGCCTATTTCTTTGGTGCTTCTTCATTTTCGTGGTGGCTTTTGAGAAAACCTTGATTACTTTTGTTGTGGCTGTTGAAGTACGAGGAAAGAATCCTTTTCTAATTTGAAGCAAGTGAAAGTAGGACAGTTCAGTGCGTTTTTCTTCTAGCCAACTTTCGTCTTTCAATCGGGGTAAAGTTTTGTAGCTGCC
>NZ_JH976048.1:2183-14418 GCF_000305755.2 Vibrio sp. HENC-03
CATGTCAGTTTTCAATATCTTGGAGCGCATAAATAGAAGTAGCGCATGTACTAACAAATTGCTCAAGAGTGATTCGTAACGCGTGGCATTTTTACTTTGCGGTGGCTTATGGTGATTAAGGCGCTGTGCGGTAGCTTTTGTATTGCGTTACTCACACCTTAATGCGGCGTTAGTTGGAAAGAGGTATTCATTGGATTCAATAAAAGAGATATTACTTTCATTCGGTGGAGCTACTGTCGTAATTGGCTTGTTGTCGAGTTTTCTTGCAAAGTTAATTTCAACTAGAGTTGCGCAGGAACAGAATGCAGTAATTTTGAGCGAGTTGGAAAACTTGAAACATAAGCTATCTACAGCTCAAACAAGCTATGGTCAACAAATTGAACACATAGTCAGTTACTATGATGTTTATTATAAACACTATCGCCGTTGCCAAGAAGTTGCCGGACAAGATGTGATTTCCCATCCTGAAAATGGGGCCCTCGATACTAAAGAAGCGTATGAAAAGAAGCTTGATAAATTTGCCGAGGAGTGGGAGAAACTTGAGCCAAGAATCCGTCTTGTATTACCAGAAGATGCATTTTTGCTCCATATAGAGTCAATTCATGCATTCAATGATTTTACACGAATATTGAAATCACTACCTTCGAATCACTCTGAGTTGAAAGGACCTTTAATAGAGCAGTTTGTGGTTGTGGATCAAGTCAAAGAAAAATTGGAAAGGTCTCTTAGGCACTATTTAAGAACAGACGTTTTGCAATCCAACTAACAAATTGTTTAAGAGTGATTCGGCACGCGTGGCATTTTTACTATGCGTTGGTTTTAGCGGTTAAGGTAGTATGCGGAAGCTTAGGTATTGCGTGCCTCACACCTTAACAAGGCGTTAGTACGGGTTTAACATCAAAGGTCATAAGTTTTGGTGTTTATCTGTTTTGGCGCTCGTCTTTACACCTTTCAGTTATTGCCTTTCACGTTCTTTCCGGTGGCACTATATGCGGAGTATTCGCTTTGATTTCACCGTTTACGGCTTCTAACTCTTAGCCTATTTCTTTGACGCTTCTTCTCTTTCGTGGTTTTTACTAAGTCAGAATTGTCTTTCTTTGGTGTTGCAGTCGAAGTGCGAGGATCGAATCCTTTTCTAATTTGAAGCAAGTGAAAGTAAGGTTGTTCAGTGCGTTTTTCTTCTAGCCAACTTTCGTCTTTCAATGGGGTAAAGTTTTGTAGCTGCCCGTCTCACTTCAGTGTTCAAAGCCTTTCATATCATCTCAATTTTCAATATCTTGGAGCGCATAAATAGAAGTAGCGCATGTACTAACAAATTGCTTAAGAGTGATTCGTAACGCGTGGCATTTTTACTATGCGGTGGCTTAGGGTGATTAAGGCGCTGTGCGGTAGCTTTTGTATTGCGTTACTCACACCTTAGCAAGGCGTTAACTAGCACCAGTTTAAAGAGGAATTCGAGTGGAAGAAAATACGGCAGTTTGTTTTTTTACTGCAACGAACATTGTTGAAATAGTGAAGGTACTCGCTTGGCCAGTTACAACCTTGATTGTTGCTTTGGTATTTCGTGGGAGACTAGCGTCAGTAATAGATGGCTTTATTAAGAGAAATAGTGTTACAGAGTTCTCTACGCCGGCATTTACTGCAAAATTCTCGCAAGATAAAAGCGGTGTTGAAGTGCAGGCCGAAGTAAAACGAACAGAAATTAGTGCAGATTACCAGACAGTTGTTAAGTTCCAAGAAGAAAACCAAAGTAAACATACTAGAACTCTTTTAAAGAATCACCAATTACATAGGAAATCCTACAATTTGACTGATGCTGAAGCTGTTGAAATGGTTGAAAAAGCACTTGTGATCACAATTGCTCAAAATGCATATATTGCAATCAACAGAGTTATTTACAAGTCGCAACTTGTCCTTTTAGAGCACATGTATACGCAGGTTAATCTATTTGCATCTACTACATATGTAGATGGCTATTTTCAACAGATTAAACCTAATTCACTACTTTTTGCAAATTTGGATACACAGCAATATATAGCTTACCTACTTGACCAAGGGTTGATAAAGGTAACAGGCGAAGGGTTTGCCTTAACCGACTATGGTGAGTCGTATGTTGAGTACATGAAGCGTTATCCAAATTTAGTTACACATCTAAATCAAAGCTAGTTAACAAACTGTTTAAGAGTGATTCGCAACGCGTGGCATTTTTACTATGCGTTGGTTCTTGTGTTTAAGGTGGTATGCGGGAGCTTCGGTGTTGCGTTGCTCACACCTTAACAGGGCGTTAGCTTATCAGAGGAAGTAATGGAAGAAAGTGCATTTAATATAGCTCAAGCCATATTAGTTTCGTTGGGTGGAGGAGCTGCAATCGTTCTTGGGGCTTCTAGTTTTCTTGGAAAGCTGTGGGCTCAACGAATTTTACAAAAAGAACAGTCTAAAATGGCTTTAGAGATTGAAGAATATAAAAACAAGTTAGGCGAGTTAACTGCAAATAAACAGATAAATTACTATCAAAAATTAGAACTCTATAAGTCAGTATCTGCACCATTGATCGATTTGGTAGCCAACATTACTCATCAGGAAATGCTAACCCGAGATTACATTAGAGGCTTTGACAAACAAAGGCTTCATATGACTGCACAATTAGCACTATTCGCTTCTTCCGATGTTTTCGATATGTTTATGGATTTAATAGACTATATGTATAGCTCCATTGAATCTGACACTTTTGAGTTTCATGTTTACCGTGTAGATATGCTCAAGTTCTTAAGTGAAGTTCGCAAAGATATTGGTATCTACACGGACGAAATTACCTACAAAGGAAGCAGATAAGCTAACAAACTGTTCAAGAGGGATTCACAACGCGTGGCATTTTCACTATGCGTTGGTTTTAGTGTTGAAGGTGGTATGCGGCAGCATCGGTATTGCGTTGCTCACCCCTTAACAGGGCGTTAGCTTTCTTTTTAGTTTAGGAGTATACAGTGGTAAATAACGACTGGCCGGTAGCATACAGAGAAGTGCATCTCATCGGGGGAGCTTACGCCATAAACGATCCAAATGAGAAGGATAAGGTTTATATATTCCCCAACTCCTTAGATGGTCAACAAGCTGTGCTCACAATCCCAAGTTATAGCAAGCTTTTTTATGCAATCAAAAAACTTAAAATAAGCAAAATTGTAGGTGTTGAGTTTCTTAATCATGTAAATCAAATTGATGGTATTAGCCCAACAGAATGGAGAGCGTATTCTAGTTACAAGAGTAATAGTTGGGCTCATATAGAGGCATGTTGGCAGTGGGGAGATATATCGTTTGAAGCATATAAGTGTAAGAATGGTCATTTATGGGACTTGTCGAAAAGGATACAGCATCAAATAACAACGCTAAATAACTCATTACAACAATTATCTTTAACATATAGGCGTCAGTTAAACTCCAAAGTTGCAGATGGATTTGAAGATAATGAGAGATTTGAAAATGGTTATTCTTCGTATATTTATGACAGCTTCCAACACTTTCTATTTGATGCTTGTATGCTCAGAGATTATATTTCAGAGTTCGTGTTCCACTATGTAGTCCCGCTCGATGTTAAGTCGGGAGAGAAGCATATGACAACCACTTCGAAAATTTATAACAAGTATTATAAAAATAGGGAAGTGTCGTCAGACTACGAGACCTACTTTAAAAATATATGTTCATCGAATGGTTGGTTGAATGAGCTAGGGGTTTATCGAGATTTAGTTATGCACGCATGCCCACTTTCCATGCCTAAACAACGTGTATGGATTCGAACCGGAACGATTGAGTTGCTTGGTAATAAATTGCTTCCACAAATTATAGCGCCTATTCCTAAAAAGCCTCTAGATTTAAAAAATGAGCGAAACAGTTTTAAATATTTTAGTGATTTTGAGCGGCAAGCTAACGCATTTTTTAACCAAGCGAACGATGAAGAAGAATCAATTGATATCCTCTCATACGCTATAGACGTGATGGATAATTTTTCCAAGTTACTATGGCTGACAATAGAACAATCCCCTTTAAAAGGCATACAGCAAACTTTTGGTCCTCACAATATTATTGGAAATGTCCGGACAATAGTAAGCTAACAAACTGTTTAAGAGTGATTCGCAACGCGTGGCATTTTTACTATGCGTTAGGTTTTGTGGTTAAGGTGGTATGCGGAGGCATCGGTATTGCGTTGCTCACACCTTAACAGGGCGTTATGTGATTTTGGGTAAAGTATGTTCAAAAGTTTAATTAAATATATTGTGATTGGAGCTCTTGTCGGTATAGGCTTTTCATCCGTTGATGAAATACATTATCAAATCACTAAATCTAGCCGGATAAAAGATCTAGCCGAGGCTCAGGAGCTAGCAGATCAAGTTCGCTCTACTTACATTATTGACTCTAAAGAACTATTTCCAAACAATCTTCCGGATCGCTATTACAATCCTGAAAATGATCTGTTTTTTAGTTTGCAGAGTTTTTCTGATTTGGGTTCGACGGTAGAGATGTCTGGTGTGTTAACCAATAGAGGTACAGATATATGGCGCAATGTCTATGTAGATTTTGAAGCTTTTGATGATGATGGAAATGTTATTTCAAAGTGTAATGTTCCGTCTGGAGAGCTACTACCTACATATAGCGAAGGTTTGATAACTCGATGCCCAAAAGTCGAAAAGTTCAAGGCAAAATCACCAAGTAAAATAAATATGCGCATAAAATGGAATTTTCATGGTCAAAGAGTTGTGACTGAAGGTGATAAATAATCACATAACAAACTGTTCAAGAGGGATTCGCAACGCGTAGCATTTTTTACTATGCGTTGAATTTTGTGATTAAGGTGGTTTGCGGCGGCTTCGGTGTTGCGTTGCTCACCCCTTAACAGGGCGTTAGGCGAACAGGAGTGTTAATTTGGATCACGAGAAATTTAGAAGTTTGGTCAAAGACTTGTATAAGACAGTTTCTGAGCTAGAAAATATGTTTCCGGGTAGGCATTTCACTCCAGATGGTCACATGGTTGGTAGTTTAGGCGAATGTTTAGTTGCCGATGCTTATGGACTTGAGCTACTCACGGCATCGAATAAAGGCTTCGATGCAATAGGTCCGTCAGGCGTAAAGGTTGAAATTAAAGCGACACAATCTACTCGAGTCGCATTTAGAAGTTGCCCAGAACACGCAATCGTAATCAAAATTCTTCCTGATGGCACATTTGAAGAATTTTACAATGGTAGCGGTTTGCGTATCTGGGAGCTATTTTCAGGCAAGCCTTTACCTAGTAATGGTCAATATCAAATTGCGTTATCAAAGTTAGCTACCTTAAACCAACAGGTGCCAGATAGCGAAAGACTTGGGAAATTCGCCTAACAAACTGTTCAAGAGGGATTCGCAACGCGTGGCATTTTCGCAATGCGTTGGTTTTAGTGTTTAAGGCGGTATGCGGCGGCTGTTGTATTGCGTTGTTCACCCCTTAACAGGGCGTTAGTACGGGTTTGACATCAAAGGTCATAAGTTTTGGTGTTTATCTGTTTTGGCGCTCGTCTTTACACCTTTCAGTTTGTACCTTTCACGTTCTTTCCGGTGGCACTATATGCGGAGTGTTCGCTTTTATTTCACCGTTTACGGCTTCTAACTCTTAGCCTATTTCTTTGGCGCTTCTTCATTTTCGTGGTGGCTTTTGAGAGAACCTTGATTACTTTTGGTGTGGCTGTTGAAGTACGAGGAAAGAATCCTTTTCTAATTTTAAGCTAGTGAAAGTAGGGCAGTTCAGTGCGTTTTTCTTCTAGCCAACTTTCGTCTTCCAATCGGGGTAAAGTTTTGTAGCTACCCGTCTCACTTCAGTGTTCAAAGCCTTTCATATCATGCCACTTTTCAATATCTTGGAGCGCACAAATAGAAGTAGCGCATGTACTAACAAATTGCTTAAGAGTGATTCGTAACGCGTGGCATTTTTACTATGCGGTGGCTTAGGGGATTAAGGCACTGTGCGGTAGCTTTTGTATTGCATTACTCACACCTTAGCAAGGCGTTAGCCCTTTTCGAGGAAACGATATGGAAATCGTACAAGAAATAGATGTTTCAGAATTGCATCATAAGGCAATCGAAGCATTAAGAAATCAAGCTTTTCCAGATAGCCAAGTAAGTCGTTCTTACTTTAAGCAGTTGCCTCATATGCGTGCCCTTCATTTTCAAGGTGAACAGCTGGTTGGCTATCTTGGACTGGATTATCGCGTTGTTAGTGTCGGCGGAGAAATACATAAGGTTCTGGGCGTAATCGACTTTTGTGTTGACGAACGTTATCGAGGGAAAGGTATTGGCTCTTTTATGTTGTCAGAATTATCGGCATTTGCTGAAACTAAAGATGTGGATTTCATAATCCTTATATCTGAGTTACATGATTTCTACTCTACAAACGGCTTTTACCAAGTTCAGTGCATGCAGTCTTGGTTAAGGCTTCACGAGCACACCAACTTTGGAGTTGCTGTAGAGCATCTTGATGAACTGTATGTGAAACCACTCAGAGATAAGCAGTGGGGTGTTGGACATTTTGATTGGCTAGGTTATATGTACTAGTCAACCACAGGGCTAACAAACTGTTCAAGAGGGATTCGCAACGCGTGGCATTTTCACTATGCGTTGGTTTTAGTGTTTAAGGCGGTATGCGTCGGCTCTTGTATTGCGTTGCTCACCCCTTAACAGGGCGTTATGCGTATTCACTCAATCGTGTAAGGGATTAGGATTGAACAAAAGAGAAATCGAGAGTATTACTCAGGTAGTCTTCCCGACACACCAAGATGAGTTCCAACATGCAGAAGTGCTTGTTGTGTTGGGTAGTTACAAAGCAACTCAATATAAGATGCCAACTGCTGTACGACTGTACAAGGAGAAAAAAGTCTCCAAGCTACTGTTGTCAGGCGGCAACTTAGCAATAGATCAAAAGCCCGAGTTTGAGTCGATGAAAGAGTATGCATTGGATAATGGTGTGCCAGATTCGGATATTATCTTAGAACGACATGCAAAAAATACAGTAGAGAATGCACAATATTCTTCAGAGATTATCGTAGAGAGTGAAATCGCGAAAAGGTCGGTGGCAATACTGACAACGGCTTTCCACATAAAGCGGGCAAAGTACTTATTCAAAATGCTTTACCTCAATATTTGGAACTTCACAGTTACTTTGTAAACGATCGACGTACTCGGAGGGATAATTGGTGGCTCACCGAGAGTGCCATCTCTCGTGTAATGCACAGTCATGAAGTGATAAAGCGTTTAGGCGTTAAACCATACGCATAACAAATTGTTCAAGAGTGATTCGGCACGCGTGGCATTTTTACTATGCGTTGGTTTTAGTGGTTAAGGTGGAATGCGGAAGCTTCGGTATTGCGTGCCTCACACCTTAACAAGGCGTTATGTGCTTTGGTGGAAATGAATATGGAAATCACAATCAGACGTATCGAAACAGAACGTATCGAAGACAAAGGTATATTCGAGACCATGTTTAGGGAGTATCTATCTGGATTCTCAGTTGAACTAGATCTCTCAGTAACTGCTCAGCTATTTGCGTTGCCTTATTTCCACGGATTTATCAGTTTTGTCGACAATAAGCCTGCTGGTTTTGCGGTTTGCTTTGAATCGTTTTCAACTTATCGTGCGCAAAGAGTGATGAATATCCATGACTTTATGGTGTCGGACAACTTTCGTGGTAAAGGTGTTGGCAAGGCACAGCTGAATGGTATCGAACAGTATTGTCGTGATAATGATTACCTCAAAATCACATTAGAGGTTGGTGACGATAATGTTGCAGCTAAAAAACTCTATAGCTCATTAGACTACGAAGATTACAGAGTAGTTTTGAAAGGGCAGCACCATTGGCAAAAGTACCTCAATTAGCACGCACATAACAAACTGTTCAAGAGGGATTCGCAACGCGTGGCATTTTCACCGTGCGTTGGTTTAAGTGTTTAGGGTGGTATGCGGCGGCATCGGTATTGCGTTGCTCACCCCTTAACAGGGCGTTAGTACGGGTTTGACATCAAAGGTCATAAGTTTTGGTGTTTATCTGTTTTTGCGCTCGTCTTTACACCTTTCAGTTTGTGCCTTTCACGTTCTTTCCGGTGGCACTATATGCGGAGTGTTTGCTTTGACTTCACCGTTTACGGTTTCTAACTCTTAGCCTATTTCTTTGGTGCTTCTTCTTTTTCGTGGCTTTTACTAAGTCAGCTTTGTCTTTCTTTGGTGTTGCTGTTGAAGTGCGAGGATCGAATCCTTGTCTAATTTGAAGTCAGTAAAAGTAGGGGAGTTCAGTACGTTTTTCTTCTAGCCAACTCTCGTCTCTTAACCGAGTTTAAGTTTTGTAGCTGCCCGTCTCACTTCAGTGTTCAAAGCCTTTCATATCATGCGAGTTTTCAATATCTTGGAGCGCATAAATAGAAGTAGCGCATGTACTAACAAATTGCTTAAGAGTGATTCGTAACGCGTGGCATTTTTACTATGCGGTGGCTTAGGTGATTAAGGCGCTGTGCGGTAGCTTTTGTATTGCGTTACTCACACCTTAGCAAGGCGTTATGTTTTTTGGGAGAAAATGATGGAATTCAAGCTAGAAATCTATGCACCTGAAACAGAAGTTGTAGCTATCCGTGATGCACTTAACTCAGTTGGCGCTGGTGTTGTGGGTGACTATGATAGCGTTATTTCTATCGTAAAAATTTCAGGGTTCTGGAGACCAACTGAAAGCTCGGAACCTGTTACTGGCAAGAAGGGTGAAATTAACTTTGGTGAAGAGGTCAGAATTGACGTTAGATGCCAAGAGCCTTTAGTTCAAGCTGCACTTGATGCTATTCGAACAATTCACCCTTACGAAGAACCAGTGATCAACATTTTACCTCTATACAACCATAAGTTTGTCTAGCTACGTCAGCACAAACATAACAAACTGTTCAAGAGGGATTCACAACGCGTGGCATTTTCACTATGCGTTGGTTTTGGTGTATGAGGTGGTATGCAGTGGCTTCGGTATTGCGTTGCTCACCCCTTAACAGGGCGTTAGTCGCCAGAAAAAGCTAGCAGTCAAAATCATGTTTCTAAGCTCAAAACTTGGCTACTGGTTGTTTGATTCATAGTTCCATCTTCGACGGTCAAAGCTCAGTTTCATCGGTTCTAAATCAATGCATTGCTATTTTCCAAGCGGTTGTTTCGTTCTTTGGTGGTGATAGAGCGGGGCAATCGAAAATCTGTTTTTGGTTGCAAATCTGCTCGGTAAGTTTGTTGGTTTAAAAGCTTATTTACTTGCTGAAAGGACGTTTTCTCTGGTGTTGTAAGTTCCACGTGGTTTCAGTGACTTTGTTGAAAGTCCGCACTGTGAGATTGGTTTTCCAAAAGCGCTTTTTGGTGTTGCCAGTCCGTTTTCTGCGGCGCTGTTTTTTCTAAGTGGTTTCATTGAGTAACCGCTTTGAGACTACGCCTGACTTAAGTGCATCAAAACACATAAAGTTTGTTGTTTGCACAGTTTAGTTCGGCTTAAAATTGTCGCTCGGTGCCTCGCGACTAACAAACTGTTTAAGAGTGATTCGCAACGCGTGGCATTTTTACTATGCGTTGGTTTTAGTGGTTAAGGTGGTATGCGGGAGCTTCGGTATTGCGTTGCTCACACCTTAACAGGGCGTTAGTACGGGTTTGACATCAAAGGTCACAAGTTCTGGTGTTTATCTGTTTTGGCGCTCGAATTTACACCTTTCAGTTAGTGCCTTTCACGTTCTATCCGGTGGCACTATATGTGGAGTGTTCGCTTTGATTTCACCGTTTACGGTTTCTAACTCTTAACCTATTTCTTTGGTGCTTCTTCATTTTCGTGGTGGCTTTTGAGAGAACCTTGGTTGTAATTGATGCTGTCGTCGGAGTACTAGGACCGAATCCTTTTCTAATTTGAAGCCAGTAAAAATAGGGCAGTTCAGTGCGTTTTTCTTCAAGCCAACTCTCGTCCCTCAATGGAGGTAAAGTTTTGTAGCTGCCCGTCTCACTTCAGTGCTCAAAGCCTTTCATATCATGCCAGTTTTCAATATCTTGGAGCGCATAAATAGAAGTAGCGCATGTACTAACAAATTGCTTAAGAGTGATTCGTAACGCGTGGCATTTTTACTATGCGGTGGCTTAGGGGATTAAGGCGCTGTGCGGTAGCTTTTGTATTGCGTTACTCACACCTTAGCAAGGCGTTATATTTTTATTGGAGTTTTATGGCACGATTAGAGAAATTAGACTTCGGAACTATTGAGTCTATTTGTAAAATACTTGGCGATACGGAGCGTGGGTTTACTGGCTCTGAAATTGCAAAGTTGTTGTACGAAGCCAAAATTGAGGATATAGACGCCTTAAATACTAAATGGAAGCGTTTAAATTCAGCACTTGCAAATAGACAAGAACAGGATGGTTGCGCAAACCCTGTACTTCACTTTATACAACTAGCGATGTCTCCATCGAAACATTACAACAAGTTAGAATGGTTTAATGATACTCGCTTTAAGTTGAATCAAGTATTGAGTTTTGCTGGGTACTCGCTAGGCGAGAACGGCAAAGTTTCTAGTTCTTCAAAAGCCTCTACGATCAGTGAGGCAGCAGCTAGAGCAAGCAAGTTGAAAGAGCACTTGGTATCTAGAAATGTTCATCCCGACGTTTTGTATTACTGTCGTGAAGAACTGCTTGTGGACAATTATTTCCATGCTGTTTTTGAAGCGACAAAAAGTGTGGCTGATAAAATAAGGAACAAAACTGGGTTAACTTCAGATGGAGCTAATTTAGTAAATGAAGCGTTTGCATTCAAAAGTGCTCCTCATATTCCCCATTTAGCCCTAAACACTCTTCAAACTGAAAGTGAAAAAAGTGAGCAGAAAGGTTTTGTAAATTTGTTAGTTGGTTTGTTTGGTACATTCCGAAACACAACGGCTCATGCTCCCAAGATTACTTGGAAAATTGACGAGCTTGATGCGTTGGATATTTTGTCAATGGTGTCTCTGGTTCATCGTCGCCTAGACAAAGCTACGGAAGCAAAAAAGATGTACGAAAACAAAATATAACAAAGCATTTAAGAGTGATTCCCAACGCTTGGCATTTTTCATTCCACAGTTGGGTTTCGTGTTTACGGTGGCATAGTTGAGCTTCGTGGTAGCGTTGCTCACACCTTAATGCGGCGTTAGGTATTTGCGTTAAAACAGCTTCAATGACAGCGAATTATCTTAGAATATGTATAATGATTTAACCTGATAAATTATATATATAGGCAAGTATTATGGGTGTAAAAGAAGAATTGGTTTTTAAAATACTAGATTACCTAAATGAAATGGAAGTACGTGCTACTTACGGTGCTTTTGCTGAAGTGCTGGGAGTATTGCCTCGCTCTGTTGGACAGCAGTTTTTAGGCGAAAAGCGACCATATGCTTCTTGGGTTGTTCGTGAAGATACTGGCTTACCTACAGACTACTCAGAAGAGCAACTGCACCCCAAATTACTTTCCAAAAAAAGCCTTATAAAGTCCGGAGCTGTGCTGAGGCGTAATATGGGGTTGAGTAAAAATACCTAACAAACTGCTCAAGAGGGATTCACAACGCGTGGCATTTTTACTATGCGTTGAATTTAGTGATTAAGGTGGTATGCGGCGGCATCGGTAATGCGTTGCTCACCCCTTAGCAGGGCGTTATGTACTTGGAGAAAAATATGGATTTTCTCGTAGGTGTAGACCTTCAGGATTCATTTGTTTTGGGTTGGCACTACAATGATCAAACTTTTGAAATTGAACTAGAGTTTAGCATCTGGCCTGAGTCTAAATATTATGAAGCTCCAAAAATAGGTGAGCATACTTGCTATCGTTTGGGGTCTCTTCTTTTTGAGGGTGTTTTAAGTATTAATGGGCTCTTGAATCAAAATGATATGCAGCCGACCATAGACCTTGACGGTTCAAAAGACTACGGAAACATCGACTACTTTGAAAAGAACCAATCATATTTCAAGGTGGTAGGTGGCTTTGGGAGCATAGAATTTGAAAGCTCAGGTGTTCATTTTAAACTACGTACATAACAAACTGTTCAAGAGGGATTCGCAACGCGTGGCATTTTCGCTATGCGTTGATTTTAGTGATTAAGGTGGTTGCAGCAACATCGGTATTGCGTTGCTCACCCCTTAACATGGCGTTAGGCGATTTTGTTTAATTTGGAGTTTTAAATTGGAAGTTGCATTACCAATTACAGTTGTT
>NZ_JH976049.1:0-90131 GCF_000305755.2 Vibrio sp. HENC-03
TTTTAGTGTTTAAGGTGGTATGCGGTGACATCGGTATTGCGTTGCTCACACCTTAACAGGGCGTTAGTCGCCAGAAAAAGCTGGTAATAACAATCATGTTTCTAAGCTCAAAATTTGGCTGCTGATTGTTCGGCTCACAGGTTCATCGTCGTTGGTCCAAACTCATTTTCAGCTGTTTTAAGTCCAAAGTTTTGCAAGTGTCCTCGCGGTTGTTTTGTTCTTTGGTGCTGACATAGCAGGGCAATCGAGAGTTTGTTTTTGGTTGCAACTCCGCTCGTTGAATTTGTTGTTACAAAAGCAGATTTACTCGCTGAAATGACGTTTTCTCTGGTGTGGTAAGTTCCACGTGGTTTCAGTGACTTTGTTGAAAGTCCGCATTGTGAGATTGGCTTTCCAAAAGCGCTTTTTGGTGTTGTCAGTTCGTTTTCTGCGGCGTTGTTTGTTCCAAGTGGTTTCATTGAATAGCCGCTTTGAGACTACGCCTGACTAAAGTGCATCAAAGCACATAAAGTTTGTTGTTCGCAAAGTTTGGTTCGGCTTAAAATTGTCGCTCGGTGCCTCGCGACTAACAAACTGCTCAAGAGGGATTCGCAACGCGTGGCATTTTTACTATGCGTTGATTTTAGTGATTAAGGTGGTATGCAGCGGCATCGGTATTGCGTTGCTCACCCCTTAGCAGGGCGTTATGTGTCTTGGTCAGGATTACGTCGATCCAGTTACTTAAAATGAGATAATATCCGCTTTTAAATGAATTACAGGGAGTGTAAATGAAAAAAGTCGAGCGATTTGAGTCACTAATCAGAATCATGGATGTGGTTGTAACATGTCTAGCAGTACTATTAGTGGCAATTGGTATCTTTTCCACTGTCTTGCATGGAATTCAACTAGGTATTGGAGCTCTCGTATCTGGGATAATGCTATGGATAGCCAAATTTTTCATATGTGGCATATCATATACATTGATTCAGATAGCAAAGAACACTGCTCCAAAAGCTTCGGATGAAAACACATAACAAACTGCTCAAGAGGGATTCGCAACGCGTGGCATTTTCACTATGCATTGAATTTAGTGATTGAGGTGGTTTGCAGCGGCCTCGGTATTGCGTTGCTCACCCCTTAGCAGGGCGTTAGGCTTTTGGAGGAAACATGGATATTTCCCTTAGACGGGCGAGCGAGGCAGATATTCCTTTCTTGCTGTCATTGCGTGATAAAACGATGAGGCAGTACCTAGAAGAAGTAGGTATGCCAACTAGTGCTGAAGATTATGAAAAGCGAATACGTTTTGAGTTTCCTCATGCGCAAATCGTTGAATTGGATGGTAAGCCTATTGGGCTGTTCAAAGCCACATACACCGAAGAACTTAACTATTGGTATTTGGTTCAAATTCAGCTCTCTCCTGAGTTTCAAGGTTTGAAAATAGGCAGTAAGCTAATTCTTGACCTAATTACTAAAGCGGAAACAACGAAATCTAAGGTTGGGTTAAGCGTGATTAAAACGAATCCAGCTAAGCAACTGTATTTGAAATTGGGCTTTGAAATCGTGAAAAGCTCTGGGGCTGAGCTTTTGTTGGAACTACAAGCCTAACAAACTGTTTAAGAGTGATTCGCAACGCGTGGCATTTTTACCATGCGTTGGTTTTAGTGTTTAAGGTGGTATGCGGGAGCATCGGTATTGCGTTGCTCACCCCTTAACAGGGCGTTATGCCACCTATTTGATAATGGGATTAAAGTTAGGTAATTTAGACCATCATTTGCCGTGATCAAGCAGGAGCTATTGATGAAATTTGTGTTTGTAGACGCAGAGAATGTTGGAGTGAAAGGAGTTGAACGAGTCAAAGCTACTCTAGCTGATAAAGTCTTTGTTTTTTCCAAATCAAACGGAATTAAGCAATATTGTGAAAAAGAGCTATTTCATCACCTTTCTGATTATCCAAGTGGCCAGAACCAAGCTGATTTCTATATCATTTCGTATCTATCGCGTGTACTTTCAACGTTAGAACAGCAAGCTCTTGCTTCTGCTCACTTTGAACTATTTAGCAATGATGAAAGCTTAATTTCAGCTTTTGATTTTCAATGTAAAAAGTTGGGCGCTAAGTTCAGAATTGCTAGGACAAAAGACGAAGTTGTTGTTCCTATTGTCCCTAATGTAAAACCTAACTCTGTGTCAGCAGAACAAAAAATATATGCAGCGTTAGAGTCGCCAAAAAATCTAGATCCTAGTTTTCAAGAGCAGTTAGGTTTATCACGCCAAGTATTTACTAAAGCGGTAAATACCCTTTCTAGTAGCAACAAAATCAGACGCTCTGAGACAGATAAGAAAAAATGGGTTCAGTGTTAGCGCTAGCATAACAAAGCATTTAAGAGTGATTCGCAACGCTTGGCGTTTTCGCTTCGCTCAAGTATAGCCAAGCGTCGCTCACACCTTAATGCGGCGTTATGTTTTTAATCAACTCCAAGGATTTAGGAGGGTAAAGTGATAAGTCTATTTGAAATGGAACCTGGTTGTTTTGAGCTGTTTCGTGAAAACTTTATACGAGAATACGCTGGTTCTATCAGCTCCAATTATGGCTACTCTGAAAGGAAATCTTTTGAGTTCGCTTCCCTAGACTTCGAGATGAGACTACCCAATAAGCTTGATACTGACGGTAACTATGTCTGTTCGATTAAATTGGGGGAGCTATCTATAGGTCATCTTTGGTACATAGAGAGCGTAGAAGACTCAACCGCTTTTATTTGTGACTTCTTCATAGAGCAAAAGTATCGCAACTCAGGTTATGGCAAATTAGTAATAAAAAACCTTGAATCCCGCCTCAAACAAAGTGGTATTACAAGGTTGAAGCTCCATGTTGCAAATGGCAATAATGGTGCTTTAAGGCTGTACACTCGTCTTGGGTATGGGATCACAGGGCATAATCTATTCAAAAAGTTTGATTAGCTTGATGAACACCAAAACATAACAAACAATTTAAGAGCGATTCGGCACGCGTGGCATTTTTACTATGCGGTGGTTTTAGTGATTAAGGTGGCATGCGGGAGCGTCGGTATGGCGTGCCTCACACCTTAATTGGGCGTTAGCACTACTTGATTAAGATTAGGATTTAATTAGCAGTATGAATTATCGGGACAAAATAAATAAAGTTAAAGGCGCAATATTAAGTGCCAGTGACGATTCATCTTTGCAAGAGATTATAGATAGTGAAAAAGAGGCATTTGAGGGTATTAGGATGCTTTTCTCTACTGATGCAGCGGGTGCTGAACTTCAAGTTCCTCTTTCGCATCAGGACTTGTTCTCTGGCGTGTTTGCAAAAACTAAAGTTTTAGCATATTCAAATGAAATCGCTTCAGAAATGAAGGTTCGAGAGTCAGTAATTTGTTACCAGCGTAGAGCTTTGTTTGATACTAATTTACTGTCGGACTTGCCAAAATATTTTCGAGGTGAAGATTTTACAACAAAGTCAAAGGTAGAAAAAATACTAGACGTAGTTGAGCATGACTATTGCGGTGGGTTTGATTTTTCTTTCCCTATGCTTGAAAACTTAAGGGAATTTACGTCAGTAAATAACCCTTATCCAGTAAGCAAAGTATCGGCAGCATTTTATTTTGATGCTAAGTTACAAGGTAATATATTAGAAAGTGAATCTGAGAATATTTTTGAACCATATTTAGAGAAATCAGAAGAACTTTGGAAAGATTATCGTGCAAGTAAAGAAATGTGGCATACGATTGACCGTCGAGATTTAGTGTATGTCGTAATGCTTAAAACTTATCATTTGTGTTGGTCATCAGATAAAATTACGATTGAAGATGGTCTTCGGAAGTTAGTTGATTTTTGCTTAGATGAACTTGGTGTATTACCTTTAAAAGAACTTTATTTTGCCTGGAAAGTAATCATTGGGTTCAGTGTGGGTTATTTCACTCCTGTTTTTGATGAAAAGCTACTAAAGAAGCCTAAGAAAAAGAAATCAGTTGAACGAATTGGTGCTTTGGCATGGGATCTGTTTATCTTTAGATTTACAGAACTATTACTGACTCAAGGTAAATACAACAGTTTTTATATACCAACAATTACTACTCTAGATAGTGGATTACTAGATACTGTACATAGTTGTAAGGTAAAGGCAATGATCTCGTTTCCAGAAATAAATTTTGTTGAAACAATATTTGATGATGAGCTACATTTCCAGTACTGTCTTGACGCAGCAATGACTAACAAGCAAAAGAATACTCTTTCTGATTCCGAGCGAAATATTAAGGGTAATCAGAAATCAAGAAAAAATATATCTAAAGCAACTAATGATCTTGAAAAATTAATTAATCAATTAACGTAGTGCTAACAAGCAATTTAAGAGGGATTCACAACGCTTGGCACTTTTGCTTCTACTTCAGTTTTAGTGTTTATGGCACAATGCCTTAGGTTTGGGTGGAGGCGTTGTTCACCCCTTAATTGGGCGTTATGTGCTTTGGGAGAAAATGGACATGGATATTCCCGATAGATTCAAAAATGTAAGATACGTTTCATCCCGCATTCCAGGTTGCAAAGATGATTCCGACTTAACGCTTGGAGCTAACTGTCAGGTCTTTGCGTATAATCTGCTCAGAGACTTCGGTCTAAATCCACCTAACTACCGTTCTAGTGAACTGTGGAATGACTCAGAGTTCAGTGAGGTAGTCACTGAGTTTAAGCCGCTAGATATCATGTTGTACAACGACTCTGCTGACTCATACGGAGCACACGTTGGAGTGTACGCCGGTAATGGACTCGTCTACCATCTGTCTTTGTCCAATGGCTTACCCAAGTTTGAGCGCCATTTAGAATTACTTCAACAAAGTAAGTATCGGTTTTTTATTGGTGCCAAGCGTATAAAGCAGTTTGGTGCATAACGTAAGCACGCACATAACAAACTGTTCAAGAGGGATTCGCAACGCGTGGCATTTTTACTATGCGTTGATTTTAGTGTTTAAGGTGGTTTGCGGCGGCTTCGGTATTGCGTTACTCACCCCTTAACAGGGCGTTAGTGCGCAAAGATAAAAATTACAATTAGCAGGATTTAAAATGAGTGAAATTGCTCGTTTCATATCTGGTAAAGCTCCAGATAAATTTGGTCGCAATGTAGAGCAGTTGTTAGCTTACAACCACTTCTGGTTAGAGCATGATCATAAGTATATTCAAGTTCTTTTCCCGAACGATGAGGGTACTAAGTTCAATCAACATGCTCCTTTGGTAACTCAAGCAGATCGAGAGGCTTTTGCTAACTCAGAAGAATTGCGCATTGCTCACTTAAAAGCACTCGACCTTTTACTCGATTTTTGGGGATTGCAGCGAGATGGGTGTGAAATTACTTCATTACTGGAACTAAGTCCTGCTAATCACGTCTGGCTTAAAAGTCATGACCACAACCAACTCCGCCTGACCCGAGCAATTCGTAGTTTGTATTTACTCGGTAATGAGCAGATAGCAGCTAACTTGTGTGGCTTTCTAGTGGCTGCAGCCAGAGAAACTGGCATGGTTTCAAATAAAACGGTCGAGTATTGGCGTAACGCGCTCAGAGGTTAGGTGATCGCTGAAAAAGCGCACTAACAAACTGTTCAAGAGGGATTCGCAACGCGTGGCATTTTCACTATGCGTTGGTTTTGGTGATTAAGGTAGTTTGCAGCGGCTTTGGTATTGCGTTGCTCACCCCTTAACAGGGCGTTAACTTGCTCGTGGATTATTTAACTTAAGGAGTATTTCAATGACGGAGAAGTCAGTAGAGTTGTTTTGGAGTGCTGCCGATATTGTCAGATTACTAGAAGTGGTTGCATGGCCGATAGCAAGCATCACAATAGCAATATTGCTTCGTGGGAAAATTTCTCAAGTTTTCCAAAGCTTGTTTAATAACAGGAGTGTAACCGAAGTTTCAGCCGCTGGTTTTAGTGCTAAATTCTCTGATTCGAAACAGGCTTCAACTGCACCTGAAAACATTAAAGAAAACGCTGTAGCTCCTGCACCTGTAGGTAACGATGCCGCTGAAATTCTTGAGCGTCAAAAGCTAAACGAAACAAAGTTTAGTCGCAGTTTACTTAATAACTTAAAAAATCATAGAGAGTCACTTAAGCTAACATCTGAGCAAACCATTGAGCTGGTAGAAAAAGAGCTTTCGCTCGCACAAGCTCGTGCATACTTTGTTGATTTAAATAGGGTGCTCTATCGCTCTCAGTTCGACCTTTTCAATCAGATGAAAATCAATAATGGTTCTATGTCGGCTGCTGAAGTATTAGCTTATTTTAGCGGCATCAAAGCTGGAAATCCAAGTGTGTATTCGAACACTGATTTACATAGTTATTTAGCATACCCGATGCGGGTTGGATTAGTAGAAAAGAATCATGAAGAATACAGTCTCACTGAGTATGGCGATTCATACGTAGAATTCATGGACAAAAATACGCACTTGATTGGCGAACTGGCTCAAAATTAGTTCGCAAGTTAACAAACTGTTTAAGAGTGATTCGCAACGCGTGGCATTTTTATTATGCGTTGGTTTTAGTGTTTAAGGTGGTATGCGGCGAGATCGGTATTACGTTGCTCACACCTTAACAGGGCGTTAGTACGGGTTTGACATCAAAGGTCATAAGCTTTGGTGTTTATCTGTTTTGGCGATTCTCCTCTTTCGTGGTTTTTACTAAGTTAGAATTGTCTTTCATTGATGTGGCCATCAAAGTGCGAAGATCGAATCGTTTTCTAATTTAAAGTCGGTAAAAGTAGGGGAGTTCAGTACATTTTTCTTCTAGCCAACTTTCGTCTTTCAATTGGAATTAAGTTTTGTAGCTGCCCGTCTCACTTCAGTGTTCAAGTTCTTTTATGTTATTAAACTTTTCAATATCTTGGAGTGCATAAATATAATTGGTGCATGTACTAACAAGTTGCTTAAGAGTGATTCGTAACGCGTGGCGTTTTTACTATGCGGTGGCTTATGTGATTGAGGCGTTGTGCGGTAGCTTTCGTATTGCGTTACTCACGCCATAGAAAGGCGTTATACAAAAAGGAGAAGTACGCAAATGTTTGAACTATTAATTTTTGCTGCGTTAGGTTATCTCATATGGAAGTTCAAAGGTAATAGTTTGTCAAAGCCAAAGGCCACTCTTTGGGAAAATAAACCAAAGAGTGATGAACAGGCCGCTGTAGATATGTCATATGAGCCGAAAGTGAAAATAGAACATAAAAAGCAAAGTCACTTGGCAACTGAAAACGAGAGGAAATTGTACTTTGCCTTGCAAAAGGTTTTGCCTTCAGACTATGTAATTCACAGCCAAGTATCATTAATGGCCTTAGTGAAACCTGTTAATTTTAAACACAACTCACGAACATGGGCTAAACGAATGGATTTCGTAATCACTGATAAAGCTACAAAAGTGCTAGCAGTAATAGAGCTCGACGACTCGACGCATAACTGGAAAAAACGGCAAGAACGAGATCAATATGTCAACCAAGCGCTGGAAGGACATCATAAGCTGGTGCGTTTTAGCACAAAGCGTTTTTACGAGCCATCTGAAATTGCAAAAGTTCTAGAGCGCGAGACCGAAATCAAATGCAACGGCTTCGGGGAAGCTTTTGTATAACAAGAATGTTCAAGAGGCATTCACAACGCGTGGCTTTGTTACTGTAAGCTGGTTTTAGCGGTTAAACAGGTATGCGGTAGCATCGGTATTGCGTGCCTCCCACCTTAATAAAGCGTTACGATTCAATGGAGAAAATAAGAAAGTATGAGAAAAGGAGTTGTCTTTTTAGGCTTTTTCGTTGCTGCGACGCTGAGCGGTATTATTTCCGCGTTTTTAACCTCGAGTTTCTTGTTGAACGATCTGCTCTATTCAAAAATGCGATTTTTAGAAGTCGATAGAAATTCACAAAATGATATTACAATGCTTGTGGCGCTTGAGTTTGCTGAACTCGCAGAACAACGAGATTATGACGCTATTCTAAACAGAGCATGTGTTCAACTAGACCTTGTGTCTGGACGCCTTGATTTTTCAAAGTCCCAAGAAAGCTTAATTGTTCAAGAACGATTAAAAGAGCGGGACACAAAGGCAATAGAAACAGTTAAGAGGTTAAAGGATCTTGGTTACTGCCAACCTAAAGCATAGCAAACTGTTTAAGACTGATTCGCAACGATTGACACTCTCTATATACGTTGGGTCTAGTGTTTTAGGTTATATACGCTAGGTTGGATTTTAAGTTGCTTATCTCGTAACAGAAGGGACTGTATTATTGAAGGAACTTAATATGCTGATGACTCGAATTGCAAAGTACGCACTATTTTTGCTTAGTATTGTAATTTTTATAGCTGTTGGTTTTGAACAATTGTATTTTCGAGGCAAGCTTATAAGGGTTCATCACGGAGTGGTTCTATCTTCGTGGGATAACACCAATGCTCCTGGTAAAAGTCGAAGCATTCATATTTATAGAGCTGCTGTGGAGTTGGACAATGGTGAGGTGGTTCAGGTAATTTGCGAGTCGATGTGTATTGAGGGCAAAGTCGTGGTGGTAGAGCAGTTCAAGCCATTGTTTGGTGACTACAGTAATTACTACACTTCATTCTAAGTCTTGCGACCATTTCTAACAATACTCAAAGCAATCTGATCATGAGGGGGATTGCGGGCGTATGTCATTTTTACTCGTTGTTCACCTCTTCACGTTGTGCAAATTAGCTACGGCACTCGGAGCTATCGGATATTGGAGAAGGCACAATGATTAGACGTAATGACGTTCTTCTTTCGTTAACAATGTGAAGTTTGGTGAGTAGCGTAAGTCAATTGACATCCTATATTTATAGCAAATTACATTAAGGGGTTGTTACATTTTTTGAGCGTGACTCATATGCTTTCGGAACTGTCGATAGTTAAAGGCCAAGTTGACCACGTCCGCTAACTTGTTTCCTAAAGATCTATTCCGAACTCGTGACACCTCGCTGCGTACATTGCCTTTCCTCTTCCAAACTCTCATTTTTAAGTATTGGCAAAGTTTTGTAGTTACTCGTCTCACTTCAGTGTTCTAAATCTTTCGTGTTATCTGGTTTTTCAATATCTTGTCGGTTATAGATGTGGGTTATGTATAAGTCTGTGCGTTTTGTGGAAGTTATTTTTTTGGCAGATGGCATTTGATATCCGGTCGCTCAAGTAAATGGAGCACTGCACAGTAGTGTTGCATGGCGATACTTGCATTTTAATAAACCGCTATCATTAGAGAGGAAACTTATGAATTTGAGGTTGGGAATAGCATTAATTGCATGTGGTAGTGTTTTGAGCGGTTGTGCTTCAACTTCTTCGGATGCATATCTAGCTGAACGCGAAGATTTGATTGAAAAGATCAAGACATCTAAGGCGTGTTGTAATAGCGCTTCAGAGTTGAAGTACACATCTTTAGAGCGTGCCCCTAGCGCGCAAATATTTTACATTGATCGGACCTCTCAGATTCTGAATACCAATGGAGAGAACTCTTTAGTTTTAGCGTTGGAATTACCGGAGGAGGCTTCGCGAATCGAATTCAAAAGCTTAAAAACAACAAGCTGGGATACGACTGGTGGGCATTTTGCTCCTATCGTTCTTCAATTGGATTCTGGTTTCAACCAGGTATCCAAGCACGCATATACAGGGTACTCAACCAACAATGCGATGGTTCAATGGTCGGGTATCGGTGGCGATATCAAGTTAGAAAGCGATGCTAGATACCTTCTTTTTTATACTACTCAGCAGTTATTGGCTAAAAGGACCGCTTCTTATTGGAGTGGCTCTAGGAGCTATGAAGTTAATGTGCCAAAGGAAGTTCTTGATGCTGCGCCACTTTATGAAAAGCACACTGTTGGTTTCACGGCTAAACCAAATACTCCAGATGGAAGAATAGAAATCCATGTATGCAAAAGTGGTGATAGATCCTTTGACCAGAAGCTTAGCGATACATGCATCTGACTAAAACAAATTGTTTAAGAGCGATTTGCGACACGTGATGGTTTTACTTGAACGCGATATTACATTTCTATAAGAGGATTAAGAGCATGAACAGAGAAGTTGTTCTGGCGAGTACCTTCGCGATGTTACTAACAGCTTGTAATTCGACGACTAAAAATAATATTGTAAATTATGAGACCGAAGGCAATTTACGCACCTCTGAACCCGTTAGTTGTGTCGCTGTGAATGAGTTAACAAACAAAAGTAATCCCGTAGATCTGTTCTATGGCGTGAATTCTTGTTTGGATATGGGAGACTATGCTAAAGCAGCCGACCTTTACTTGGTCGGTATGTCCTATGGGCTTTTTGATACTAAGCGAGTGATTGATCAGTCTGCACACCAAGCAATTCCAGTTTTACGTGTAAAAATGTTGAGAAATAAGCCACAAAGTGTTGTGAGTAATTTTCAGGAAGCTCTAAATCGTGTTATTTCGGAGAGCACTCCTATTTGCGACAACCTTATTAAGTTAGGGCCTCCTCAATACATTCCAACGTATATGTTGCAGCATGGTCTTAGAGGAGACAACGCTGAAATTGGATTACATCAGGATTTTGACCCAAATAAAACGTGGAAAAATACTTTATTAACAATAGCAAAGTGTGTTTAAAGCTAATAAGGCACTTAAGAGGAAAAGATGATTATAAACATACTAAAAAGATTAGTACTTACATCTATTTTGATGGTCTTAGCTGCGTGTGGTTCCATGTCTGACTCACCGACATATGATGGAGTCTATTACCATGAAGGCGACTCGGCGCATTATCTGAGTCTGAAAGCGAATGGTAAATTTGAGTTGTTAGAAAGAGGCAATTTTATAGTGGGCTATTATAAAGTCAGAGCTAGGGTACTTCATCTCTATAAGGACAGTCGTTGCTTTTCTGAAGGGATGATTATGAACGGGTACATAATTGACCCTGACAAAACTAAATGGGTTAAATCAGAATCAGTAAATGAAAAAACATAGAAAATACCTAATAAGCAGTGATATTTTTGGAAAAGCCATGAACTACAAAATCTTATATATAACCATATCAATGCTTCTTCTTGTTGGCTGTTCAGGGGCATCAAACAGGCTTCACGATGAGCTATTTCTTTGTGGGGTTGAAGCTACAGTAGATGCTAGCGATATTCTCTATATGCTTGAAGTTCCAGATACTAACGAGGCAATAGCACACTCCGTTTCTCAATATGTATATCGAGGAGCTCAACTGGCGGCCGAATATGGCTACGACAAATTTGCTTTGGTTAATGTGCCATCCTGTTTAGAGCCCACGAATATCGGTGTCTACGTCTATGATTACGATGAAGAGTTACAGAATATTGAGGTTGTCTTAAAGCGTTCACCAGAAATTGAACTTTTAGGGATTTTCAATACAGTAGATTATCATGGTAAAAGGTATATAGATTTAAACACAGTACCTGGTGTGACATAAAAATAACAACTTATTACATAATGATTTTAAACACATAGCAATGTTATTGTACGTTAGGCTTATTGGTTAATGTCATATGTGGGGTGTTTGATGATGCTAGTTCACTCTTAATAAGGTGCTGTATAAATAAGGAGGTTTTGTGAAAAAGTGGAAGTTTTTATTCTGGGTAATGTGTTTCTTGGCAGTTCTAAACATTATTCAATTACCATTCTCCGCAGAGCTTGATATCGGATCGTTTATTGGGTCATTCATAACTGCAATTTCTCTTGTTAGCTTTTACGGCTTCAGTTATCGAGTTGCTGTCGGGAGCAAACTGTTAGCGATTGTCATCTTTGGAATTAATGCACTTTCGATGCTGGGTTTTGCGATATTTAGCGTGCTTTTTCTACTAACCTACCTAAGTGCTGGGACATTGTTCTTGTTTGTTACGGGGATGGGAATGTTATGGGTTTACATGTATCCGCTTTATGTGTATGCGTTTAAATCGGAAGATATTTGGATGCGGGAAAAAACGATATAGCAAATAATTCAACGACGATGCCATGAATGTCGTGTTTTTGATATGCATTGATTTAAAATATTAAAGTGACTTGTAGCAATAAAACTACCAGGGGCGTCTCTTAACAAGGCAATATATCTCAGGAGAAAATATGAAGATTGAGGTGCAAGAAATATCACCCAGTGAAAAGGAATTGATTCAAAGCTTGCTGCAATTTTATGAGTACGAATTCTCGATATATGAAGAAGGTGATGTTGATGAGAAAGGTTATTTCGAGATTGCGGACGTTGATGAATACTTCGAAATTAAAGAGTATACGCCATTATTAGTGCGAGTCTTGGGACAACCAGCTGGTTTTGTCATCGTTAATTCAGACCCTAGTGCTGAACAAGGGAGATTCCTCATTGAAGAGTTTTTCATAATGAAGAGGTTCCAGCAAAGAGGCGTGGGGAGTGATGTAGCAAGTCAGGTTTTTGATATGTTCGGTCAAGACTGGGTTGTTAGGGTGATAAGTGAAAACGTAAAAGGTCAATCATTCTGGAAGAAGGTAATAGGCCATTACACTGATGGGTACTTTTCTGTTGAGGTTTTCAACGATGAATCGTGGGAAGGCCCGATATATACATTTAGTAAGTCGTAATAGATAGATGACAAGTACGGAAGTTAAGTGTTTTAGTTTTAGTGCAGAAGCGTAGCACATATTTTTAAGCTCCTAGATAAACGTCATATACAAAGGGTTGGAACACAGATGAAAGGAATGAGCGGGATCTTGAACGGATTTTCTTGGGGAAGTGGTTTTTCGATAGCAATTATTGTAAGCGGGTTGATTTATACAAAGTTCATCGAGCCGTCATTGGGAGGCCTACTTGAAGACAGAAAGGTCGATGAGAAAATCGTTGAGTATTTTGCGGGGCTCAAAACTGAATATGGCTTAACACTGGAAAATGTGTTTATAGATGGGAATGATGTTCGTCTAGCAGTTGTGCAAGAAAACCGACTAGATGAGGCATTATATTCACGTGAAGTGATAGCGTCAGCTTTTGATGTTGACGGTAGCTTTATCGGTAATTGTCTGGGTAAAAATGAAATATTCGTCATGCAACCAAAAGAGACTACGTACCTTGAATTTAAATGCAAATTTTTGTCCAGTCAGGTAGAGAGAATTGAATCTTTTAAGTTGAGGGTCAAACCAATTTAAGACGCACAAGAAAAATTGATAGGTTGTGCCAGGTTAGCAGAGATAGGTTAATTATTATTGAATGTATTTTTCGTGCGATGTAATAAATGATTTAATGTAATCATGACTAACATTAAAGATTAATTTTCTCACAAGGAAATTCCCAATAGTTACCATTAATTAAACTATAACAATATGTTTGGAATGATAATGAAAGTAATTGTGTTGTTATTTTTGTGTTTTTCAGCATTTTATTCTAATGCAGAGTTGTATGTGTTCGGTCCCTACATATCAAATACATCCATCACAACGGCCGAGCTGAAAGATAGCCAGTTATATGTCAATTTTGATGGCGATTTAGATACACTTCCAAGTAATCTTCAAAACCGACTTCCATTTGTAACAGATACACGACAAAAATCGGAAGAGATCACGTTTGTTACTTCTAAAGAGGCAACAGAGGGGCTGCGTTTCGAATCAACAATTACTGAGTTTACAAACTACCGGAAACAAAATGGTGAATATATAGAAGAAGCACCACTAAAGTCTGTTGCAATTGGCGGCTTGTGGTTAGAAGGGGATATATCAGAGTCAAATAGAATGTCCAATGTGGTTGTATATAGCCCGCAAGAGGACAAAGACTTAGAGCTAGCCATGAAGAAAATATTCGAGAGTGCATATCAGAAAGCTACAATTTACAACAAGACGTTTTTTAATGACCAGCCGATCCCCTTTGAGGATACACTCGATTTTTCCTTAAATGCCAACACTAGTGTTGTTATGACCTTAAAAGGGCATCACACGCTAACTCGTATCGAAGGTGGTTTTGCGTATTTTTCTGAACAAGCACACGGTGTTCTTACTTATGATGGGAATGACTTAGCGGTTGAAGTGCTCTTAGATATCGAAGGTGAGCTTATATACAGTTTAAAAGAGCGACTTATCGTGAGTGAGAAAAAGCGCAGCACGACAACAATCTCAGAGCCCATGTACGATGGTATCTTAAATTTGGTTACCTCCGATGTTGTAAAGATTTCACGGAAAAGAACGAGTAAGTCATCTGCTCCTAACAATGCCCCTTTAGTTAGGGATTTATTTGTTGGAACTTGGACATTAAGTGAGACAGATCAGACTCTCATGAAGCAAGGTGTTAGCCTCACTTATCACCATGACGGCAGCTTAGTCGCTCGTTGGTATGAAGATAAATCATGCCAAAAAGTAGAAGAAGTTTTAACGGGAACTTGGTTTGTTAAAGATGGATACCTGATTTCAATTGGGGGTGATAACATAAAAACGGAAGATCGAATTTTAGCAATTGACCAATCAACGTATAGACTGCGTGGTGAAGATGGCAGCATTCAAAACCGCATTAAAACTAACAAGTGCATAGACTGATTGAAGTATGTTATCTCCAGCCGAACATATTAATTTATAGGGAGAAAAACGGCCCGTCAGGGGAGTTGGGCCGTTAAGAGTGTAAAGCTAATTAACGTTCAGGAGTCGTTAACAGTCTCACTGCGCTGTCTACCGCATTGTCGATACCTTGTCGGCTCTCCAACTTACCAGAACTCGCAGGGCCAAGTGCGCATGCGTAAAGAGCAAGCTGTTTATCAAATGGCAAATCCAATTGCTCATAGAGGTTTTGGCGAATCTTTGCGTGGTGTTCAGGTTCTTGGTTAGCAAGGTTGACAAGCGTGTCGTAAATAAGCGTTTTCATATAATTCCTTTTTTATTGCACGGGGTGCATATGTATTGTATTCGATTACAATCAGAAATTAAGAAGCACCAATCACAGAAAAATGGTCTGATATAAATTCGCTAAGCGAAGTAACTTCGATATGGAAGGAGCTTAAATGTTAATAAAATCAGTGGCATAAAGAAATCTCTGTGTTGGCTGTTTTGCGGATTCTATACACGTCAATGCTATGAAAAAGAGCACTAATTTTGCGAGGCGAATGGTCGTAATTCAACTCTAAAAAGCTTACTTTCTTGCAGTCTAAATGGTTCAGTGATTGTCTTTTGTTATTGACGGATGCCTTAACAAAAATAGATGAATAATGCTCAAGTTTGATTTTGAGAATTTCGTACAGTGAGAATAAAGGAGCGGTCAATCGCTCCTTTTTCTATTTGTGAAAGTACTAACCATCCAGGCGCTTAAACACATCGTTAATCAGGCGCTCTCGGTCATTTATCGCTCTGTCGAGAAAGTCTTTTGGTGCGTTCGTTTCTGGAGCGTACTTACTACTCCAAATCATCATTTCTAGAAGAATAGGCAGCATATCCTTGCCTTTTTGTGTCAGAGAATAGACCTTTTTACGCTTGTCAGAAGGGTCTACCTGTTTCTGAACTAATCCTTCTTTTTCAAGATTTTCCAAGCGACTCGACAAAATGTTTGTGGCAACTTTTTCTTCTGAGCCTTGTAGCTCGGAGAAAGAGTGCTTACCAAAAAACATCAGATCTCTCAGCACAAGCAGGCTCCATTTATCACCAACGATGTCCAGAACATTGGAAATAGGGCAGTCGGAGCGTCTAGACATGATATTCCTCGATTTAATCTTTTAAAACTGTGGTCATGATAATTCACTTGCATTTTGCAAGCAAATTATTTAACTTGCAAAATGCAAGCTAAATTAAAGCCACGAGGAAGTGGTCAGCGAGAACCGACATTGGAGTAACTTATGACTAATTCAAAAATTGAGTTTGAATCCTTTATCAAGGCTCATTGGAGTCAGGAAGACAAAGCGAATGCAGAGGCGGCGTTGACGTTTGTACAACAGATAATGAACGATCATAATTTTGACGCCATCCGAGATCGCTTCAAAGGTAAAAACTATAAACAGCACAATCGCAATATGGCAGATGGTATCGAGGGCGTTATCAAAACCATGAGTGATTTGGTGAAAAATGCACCAGAGTTTAGTTACGATGTGAAGCACGTTTTTGTCGATGAAACACACGTCATTGTGCATTCTCATGCCACGCTTAAGGCAGCGCATCGTGGTGATGATTCAAAAGGGATGAACATCATCGATACATGGAAAGTGGAAGATGGTGAATTAGTAGAACATTGGGATGCAGTTCAAGGAATCAGCATGGACATGCGACTGTATAACCTGTTTGCTGGTGGTAAGGTACGGAATACAAATGGGGTGTTTTAAAACGCTCGTATTTCCGTTTCTGAACATGGAGTGTAAAGGGTTTTGAGTTCGTGCGTTAACTCTCCATTCTGTTCATCAGAAAGCATGTTTTTAAAGGATTAAAAGAGCATTCGTATGGAGAAACATTGCGTCGTTCTTGGCGGAGGTGGTTGGATGATGGGAGAGGTCCCAAGCCAACTCGACCAATACATCTTGTCTTTGACGGGAAAAAAGAACCCCAAAATCTGTTATCTCTCAACTGCAACTGGCGATGCGGAAGTGGTCATCACCCGTTTCCACAATGCTAAGTTGAGCGAACACCTCACGCACTTTCCTCTGTTCAAGTTAGAGAAAGGATGGCGAACCAAGTTGTTCGAGCAAGATGTGATTTACGTTGGCGGTGGCAATACCCGTTCTATGTTGGCTCTCTGGAAAGAATGGGGCATCGATGACATTCTCAAAGAGTGTTACAACCGCGGCATCATACTTTGCGGGATGAGTGCTGGCGCTATTTGTTGGTTCGATTATGGGATTACCGATAGCGATCCAGAGGCTTACTCCATCATCAAAGGGATCAGCCTTTTGAAAGGATTAGCATCTGCTCACTTTGTTGAGAACGACGAAAAGCACGACCTGTTTGAGCGCTTTGCTCATAGCCATCTTGATGTGACCTGCTACGGCCTCAGTGATTATGCCGCCCTGCATTTTGTCGATGGTAATCCAAGCAAAGCCATATATAGCGATGAGAATGCTCAAATCACAATCCGAAATGACAATGATGACATTTCAAAGAGATAAACCCGGCTTAGATGCGCTTACACGACTGTGCAAAATACAGCAATAACCTCGCTCGCAGAAGAACATGGTAGAACCCGTAATGCCATAACCGCGGAGCTAAAAAAGCAAGGGCTGATAGAAGCTTAACGTTTCAATAAACAGTTTCGGAAATAAAGAAAGCCCCGTAAATAGTACGGGGCTTTACAGGGACAACCATGCGTTAAGAAGGGTCGATACCTTTGATACTTTCGACTTTCTCTTTCTTCGTTTTCTTCAAAGAGTAGACGGCGTAACCAGCAACACCCATTGCGACGAAGATAGAACAACCACGCATAAAGTTAATTAACATAGGCGCGTCGTCAGTAAAGGCGTTGATTCCCCAAAGCATTACGAGTGAGAACACAAACATAACAAGTAAGCCGTAACACGGAGCATCGATTTTACCAGGAACAACGTACCATCCATCTTGCTTGATTGGTTTATTCAGACGAGCGTACTCCGCTTGCTGGCCTTTCAGTGTGTAAAGGTGCATTTCATCTTGTTTACCCGTCAGAAGAAGGCTGGCGACATAAGCGACAACGGCATTCACAATCACGCCAATCACGCAGTACCAAGGCCACGCAATATCGGTCGCAACGGCCACATACCAAATCACCAAGAAGCTAGCGGCAACACCAATTAATAAGCCTTTTTCCGTAATGTGTTTTGAATAGAAACCAAGGACAAACATACAGAAGCTCGCACCGACAAAGTAAGAGCCTGCCTTACTCAGCACTTCCAACACAGAGCCTGTGCTGGTGGCAAACATTATCGCTGGGATGATGACCAAAATCGCCCACGCAACCGTGAAGAAGCGCGATACTTTCAAGTAGTGCTCTTCCGATTCGTTTTGTTTGTAGAAGCGCTTGTAGAAGTCAGCCACTGACACCGTCGCCATTGAGTTAAAGGCGGAATCAAGACTCGACATACTTGCCGCAAGAATGGCTGCAGCAATGATGCCCATCAAGCCTGGCATTCCATATTCACTCGCATAATGAAGAATGATGGTGTTGCCATTTTCAAACTCTTTACCGTCGTAATAAGCGTTGAACAGTACGCCCAGCAAGATAAAAACAAAGTAAATAAAGAAGGCCACGTAGCCCATCATCAACATTGCCTTTTTCGCATCGCCCATGTTTTTAGCAGCCATACAGCGTTGTACCATCATTTGGTTACCGCCATACACGGTGGTGTGGAACATCGTCATTGCGATAACGCCAGCCCATACAGTCGTTACTTGGCTTAGGTCAAAACTTGTCTGTAGGGCATCTGTCATTCCTTTCGCTTTGAGTTCTGCCATGACCTCCGTCATTGGGGCAGGCATGCCATTCCATACGGCTTCAATGATGATGAATGCGCCAATAAACAAGATCACTGCTTGAATCACATCAGTCCAAATGACGGCCGCGATACCGCCCATTACGGTGTAGATAAGAGCAATTGCAGTGACGATCATGATGCAGTACATCACGTCGATACCAGTAATGAACTCTAAAATCATTGCTGTCGCATAGAGTACGGCTGCTGAGCTCAATGCTTGTTTGATAAGGAAGATAAACGACAATGTCAGTCGTGAAGCCTTGCCGAAGCGTCGCTCTTGATACTCGTAGATAGAGGTTAAACCGTTATTGTAGAAAAACGGCATAAATACAGCCACGATGAAGAAGATCACGAGAGGGTAATTGAGGTGAATCGCGATAACCGACAGACCTTCTTTGTATGACCAAGCCGGCCCACCAAGAAACGACATGGCACTGACGTAAGTACAAACGACTGAAATACCGATAGCCCACCAAGGGATATTTTTGTCACCCAAGGCGAATTGGCTCGCAGAAGTCACTCGCTTACCAATTACCGCGCCCAGTACTAACGTTAGGGCGATGTATCCGCCAAGGATGCTCCAGTTAAGTACGCCAAACTCATGCATAATTAGGTCCTTCTAACTGTTCTTTCATTTGTGCAAATACGTCATAACCAAGTTGCAGTAGGATATGAACGATGTCGATCGCCACCCAGTTTTCCTTCAGTAAATCGCCTTCGCGTCGCCAAATATCCATAACGCGAAGTTCGATGTGTTTTCCTGTCGGAGCAAGACCGAGCCAGCCACTGTGACCAGTATGAGTACCGTGCATATGCGGCCAGCCTCCAGTGGATACGTAGTCATTTTTGGCCAAAAAATTGACCTCAATATCGACACTTCGATCAGGGAAGGCGAACACGAATGGTGCTTGGTGGTGGTTACGGAAACCTTTGATGCCGCGCGTAGTGCCAATACCTGCTGGGCCGTACCACATAAAGTCACTGTGCCAGTAGTTTTCTAAATCCATCGAGAAGAGATCTTGACCATCAAAACGACCCAAGCAAGACAACATATCTTCGACTAATTGTGCGCTCTTCTCACTTTCTTTCAGAGACACAACAGAATGTTGGATACCGTTTGACGTCGCAGGAGAAGGGACTAAGCCATCGTGGCCTAGGCTCTTTCTAAGAGGGTTGCTGCCAGCTTGATTCATCGCATCGATGAAGTCTGGAATCATGTATGATTCGGTGATTTGGTCGTTCTCCACACACACCATTTCGGTGTAACGTAAGTAGAGTGTTTTCCCTGTTGCAGGGATGCCAAACAGTGGCTGTTCAAACGTACCGATAAAGTAACCAGTAGAGTTGTACCAAGTGCGGCCTTCGTATTCGCCGTGCATCACAATCATTGGTCGGCGCTCGGCATCAGGTAAAGCATTAACAAGTGGTGAGAGGAAAGATTCGTGGGTTGCATCTGGGCCATTGAGATCGTTCACAGGGTGCGCCACGCACCATTTTACGTCAGGGTTCAAAGCTTGCAGAGCAGCCTGTTTTTGCTCTTTATCTGCGGCGTTGAAGTAGTTCTGGTAGAACTGTTCGATGATGTTGAGTGACATATTGCTTCCTTACTGTCTGTGATTTGAATGAATAGTGTTTAATCAGCCGTTAGCCTTGCTGTAGCAGGATTTGCTTCCAGATTGCGGTCTCGTCAAACAAAGTGAATTCGCGACGAAGACCCCAAGGGCCAAACTCAGCGTGGCTGATCCCCATGATGTAAACCTCTTTCCCCGAAGGCTTACCAAACATCCCATACCCTTCATGCTTACCGTGCAAAGACCATCTGATTGCAGCGCGTGGTGACATCATGTCGTCATCTCGGCCGATACGATGGTGAACGGAAAATTGAGCATTAGGAAAGGACGCGCGAAGTGCCATCCAAAAATGGTCGACTTCCGAGTGTGATAGGGCAGTTTGACCGCCAGTGTATTCGCCGATACAAGCGCGATCGTATTCTTTTGGTACGGTAGAGAACTCGGCGTTCATAAGACTTCTTAGAATCGCTTCGTAGCGTTGGCCGTATTCATTGTCATTGCCTACGCCCAAATAGGGACCTGGAATATCGGCTTTAGGTGTGAATGGAAATGGGCTCGATTCCACGCCACCCTCGAATTCGATTTGCTGGCGTGCAAATTCTTCTGATGTCATGCCTAATTGCTTCGCGATATCGGCTTGATCGCGAACCAACCATTCGTCATTGATTTGGTTATTAATAGCGTGGCAGTCCGCGATAATGCGGAAACGAAGCTTGCGGTTCGAAGCTTGTCCATAGAAGCCGTTTCCGCTGTGCGTTGCGGTAGAGATGATTCGATGAGAAGAAAGCATGCCTTGCTCCGGCGTACCAGACCAAATGATATCTTCGCCATAGAGAGTTCGATCCGGAAATTCTGCAAGCGTCGCCATCGTAGCACTGATGACCCCTTCGTTTCCTTGGACGATAGAGAGTGGAGTGCGAACAACAATGTCAGGAGAGTAGTAGTGTTCCAAGGTGTTCAAACCTCGATCTTCCCAAATCTCTTTTGTGATACCAAGAATGTAGTCGGGAAAGTCACGCCACTTTTCATCGAAGCCAACCATGGCCATAAATCACCTCCTGAGTTGAATAGTTATGTATTGGATTAAAATTGATTACGTATCCAAAATTAACTCATGTTGCAAACTTGTCAATGGATTGTTTGTGTGGTGTGTAAATAGCGTGCTGATGATCAGATTTTTAACAATTGATCGAAAAATAAACACAATAAATGTGGTGTTGTAAGAAAAGTCTGACCTTTGTTGAGTGAATTTATAGGCAAGATTAAGATGCATTTTTTGTATGAATTTCTTTCTAATACTCTGTTTTTAATAATTTAACTTGAATGGTTGTGTTTACTTTAAAGAAATGGTTAGAGCAATCAGTACTTAAGATGCTTTTTGTTATCGCTCTATGGGAACCTTCGTTATTTTTCTCTGTTTTGGTGCAAGTCTTGCCAAAATGAGACAAGAGTGAGAGTGAATTGCATACGAATGCTAAGTGCTATAAAGCGGCCACTAGCGCCTGTAAAAACAAAAAGAGCCACTAGAAAGGTACATACCTAGTGGCTGGAGAAATTATTACGGGCCTATGAGGTTTGGGGTCAGGATAAAAGCGCAGGCAGCGATAGAGAGATGGCAGGGATGAAGGTAATCAACATCAAGGCCACTATCATTGCTCCAATCCAGCCCATAATGGCTTTAGAGAGCGATTCTATTGGTACTTTGCCTACCTGACTTGCCATAAACAGGTTGGCACCCAGAGGAGGCGTAACAAAGCCAATGGCCAAGTTCACGATCATTACGATACCAAAATGAACGGGGTCCATGCCGAGTGCTGACATAATGGGTAGCAGAATTGGTGTGAGAATAACAATGGCCGCCAGCGTTTCCATGAAGGTACCGACAAGCAACAACAGAACATTGATGCAAAGCAGTATCAGCAGTTTATTTTCGGTAATCGATAGAATGAACTGAGCGATCTCGGTTGGTAGACGTTCTAGCGTCAATATACGGCCAAACGTCACGGACGCCCCCACAATGACGAGCACAGCGCCAACTAACAGTGACGATTCTAGAATGATTTTCACCACTTGCGCTGGTTTGAGTTCTTTATAAACAAACATGCCAAAGAACAAGCCATAGAGCACACCAATGGCGGCTGATTCGGTAGGCGTGAAAATGCCGGAATAGATGCCACCGAGAATGATAACGGGTAGTAGCATTGCCCAACTGGCTTCTTTTAGCGCATCAAGACGCTCTGCCCAAGTCGCTTTGCGCTCGTTACCTGTGTAGCCCCGCATTTTGGAGACAATTAGACAGTAGCCGATCAATACCATACCGACGACCAAGCCAGGAATGATGCCCGCCATGAACATCTTGGTGACCGAGACTTCAGCTGTGATCGCGTAGACGATCATCACCACAGAGGGTGGAATAATGACGCCAATCCCGCCGGAAGAGGCGATCAAGGCACCGGCAAAGCTGCGGTCGTAGCCTTTCTTCACCATAGAGGGAATCATCGTCAGGCCGATAGCGGCAACGGTGGCAGACCCTGTACCAGAGATGGAAGCGAAGAACATGCACGCCACGATGGCGACGATGCCAAGCCCACCAGTAAAGTGGCCAAAGAAGACCTCCGCCACATGCAATAATCGTTTTGAGATCCCTCCTTGGCTCATGAGGTTGCCTGCCAAGGTAAAAAGAACGACGGCGAGGAGAGGGAAGGAGTCGAGCCCTGTCACCAAGCCTTGTACTAAAAACTCGATGTTAAGGAATGGCAGGCTTAATATCGCTACCATACTGGCTGCCGCCAGAGCAATGCCGACAGGAACGCCAATGAGCAGAAGCAGGCCAAAGCTGCCAAATAAAAGTGCAGATGTCATGCGTTAAGCTCCAATAGTCGGTTAGAAGTACGATACTTGGCTTTAAGATGGCGATAGCGTTGGCGTGAAAAGCGTATCCGTTCGCTGGTATTCGAAAGAGCGCGAGTGCGTTGATAAATGCTGGTTACCAAGCGCACGCAGCTTAAGATTGCGCAAACCAAAACGGACGCATACAGGCAAGCAATAGGTATTTCCATTGCGGGAGCAATCTGACCGAGTTGCAGGCTGCGGTTGATAACCTTAAATCCAAACCAAGCGACAGTGGCACTAAAGGCAAGGTAGATAAGATCAGAGACAATTAAGCTGAATTGTGTCCAATTGCCCGGGAGTTTGTCGATGAACACACGAATGCGGATGTGTCGATCATCTCGGATACAGTAGCTGATGCTCAGGTACATCGCCCATACGAATAAATAACGAGCCAACTCTTCAGCCCACGCGATCGTTGCGTCAAATAGGCGTAGTGCGATTTGCAAGCACAGTAAAGTTGTCATCGTCGAGATCGCGATAACGATAAGGGTAGGTTCTAGGTATTTGTCTAGTAAGCGAAACCACTTCATATTCACCTCCAAAACGGAAAGCACGACCTGTTTCCAGATCGTGCAAAAGAGTGGGAGTTATAGGCGTTCTATCTCGGCAATCACGTTGTCAAACAAGTCTTCACCTGTCTTGCTACGCAGATCTTGGTACACGGCTGCATTCATTTTTTCTTTCATGATGCTGCGCACGTCATCTGGGACGATGTTAACCGTCATGCCTTTCGCTTCGAGATCTTTGATCACTTCTTGATTTTGCTTAGCGGCGAGCTCGCGCTGCTTAGCGATGGTTTCTTTGCTTACTTCACTGATCAGCGCCTGTTGTTCTGCAGGCAGTGAATCCCAAAACGATTTGTTCATGAACAGCACGTAGTTGGTGTAAATGTGGTTAGTCAAAGAGAGGTACTTCTGCGCTTCATAAAAGCGTTCGGCATAAATCGAATAGATGCCGCTTTCTTGAGCGTTAATCAGACCTTGTTGGAGCGAGGTAAATATTTCACCCCAAGAGAGAGGCGTTGGTGCGGTACCCACGGATTTCCAAGCACTGATCTGGGTTGGGTTCGACGCAGAACGAATCTTCAGCCCTTTCAAATCTTCAACGCTGTCTATCGGTTGTTTGTTATTAGTCACGCTACGAAAGCCGACCTCCATGAAGCCCAAGCCGTGAAAGCCCTTTGATTCCATTGCATTCAACAATGGTTGTCCGATCTTCTCGCTGTCGAGCGCTTTGTGTGCTTGCTCTTCGCTATCAAAAAGGTAGAACACGTCGAGCACGTTAAATTCTGGGACATAGGGAGAGAGTAAAACAGACGCTCCAAACGTCATCTGTAAGTTGCCTTGCTGCACAAGTTCCGTGGTCTCACGCACATCGCCCAGTTGTCTCGCCGGGTAGATTTCGACCTCTATCTCACCGTTTGAGCGTGCTTCCACTTCTTGTTCGAAATAGAGCATTGCTTTGTGTACCGGAGACGTTTCTTGGCTGTCGTGAGCAAGACGAATAACATTGCTTGCAAACGTATTCATGCTGCTAAGTGCGAATACCAGTGCGGTAAGCGAAGTTATGATTGCTTTCTTCATCGTTCTTCCTTGTTTATGGTATGACCTGCCATAGGCATTCGTCGGCAAGACACACTACTTGTTATGTTTTTATAAATTAATTGAGCAATTCATATCCATTTTGCATACGAATCCAAAATAAAACATTCAAGTAACAAGTCAATAACAAGGTCAGAAAATTGAAGCAGAATTGAATAATGATTGGCTAAAATTTAATCGCGCTCACAGAAAAATGCCCCGCTCGAAAGCTGGGCATTTTGTTTATTAGGAATGAATAAATATGAATTTATTAAAGGGTGCTGCTGCGTTCGATCAAGGTGCCTTGTTCGAGAAGATACTCACCCGTTGCGTCCTGATTGCCATTGATGCGGTTCATCAGATCTTCAACTGCGCGCTGAACAATTTTGTCGACGGGTTGAGCGATGGTCGTCAGATCATAACTAGGCCAAGCAGACATCGGAATGTTATCCACGCCCATCACGGAGAAGTCTTGAGGGACCTTTGCTCCGGCTTGGCGTAAACCATCCATCACACCCATGGCGAGGATGTCGTTTGCACAGAAAATCGCGTCGGGTTTACTGGTATGCGACAAGATTTCTTTCGCCGCTTCTAGGCCAGCTTCAAAACTGTATTTAGCTTGAATAAAGGTCGGGGATGGAGCGCTGAGCTCTTGCAGCTTTGAAGAGAAGCCAAGCCAGCGCTCTTCACTGGTCATTGAACCTGCATCACCACTGATGTAAGCGCATTGTTTTGCGCCTTTCTGTGTTAAATACTCGGCTGCTTGTTGGCCCGCTAATCGGTTATCAATACCAGAGCTGTTGGCATTAATGCCTTCGGCATAACGGTTGATCAGGCTTAAGTGAACGCCAAATTTTTCACATTGGGCAAACGCGCGTGAGGTCAAACGGCTGGTGGCGATAACGAGCCCGTCTACTTGATACTCAATAGCACGAGAAATGGCGAGATCGAGGTCGTCCTTGTCGATAGGACAAAGCACGACTTGTCCGCCACGCTTTTGAATTTCGACTGCCAAAGCACGAGATTGCATGTCGTACATTGGGTTTGATTCGCTATCTAGCGCAATCGCCACCAGACCCGAGCGATTCGAAATCAGGCTTCGTGCGATTGCGTTCGGTGTGTATCCGAGCTTAGCTGCGGCATCCATCACCATTTTGCGTTTCTTCTCGCTAATACTCGCGGTTGGGCTAAATGCCCGAGATACCGTCGATTGAGAGACGCCGAGCATCTTCGCGACGTCTATCGAAGTTACTTTCGCTTTAATGGTGATACTCCTTATATAAGGTCATTGGACCTTTCCATACGTGATGAGTGTATGGGCTAGGGGATTTATGTGTCTAGAGCATTACATTGATAAGGCGTAAATATCAGAGAAAACTCAAGAATTCATCACATTTCTCTCTTGTTTAAAGCCATCAATGATCATTTTGTGTTCAGACCCAACGCAAAAGAAGCTAACGCCGAGTTCACGCCATTCCCGAGCTTGTTGAGCTGTGGCGACAAACATGCCAACAGGTTTATTGGCTGCTTTGGCCGCTTCGATTACTCGCATACTTGTTTGCGCGACTTTTTCGTCATGAACGCTATCTGCCCCATAAGCGACAGTGAGATCGACTTGGCCAATAAAGAGTGCATCAATACCTTCAACATTGGCAATCGCTTCAACATTTTCGACCCCTTGAGGATCTTCAATTTGGGCAATGACAATCGTATTCGCACAGCTGTCTTTCAAGTGTTCAACCATGGGTTTAGTGGCGTATTTCGCTGCTCGACTGGAACCAGCATACCCTCGGCCACCTTCTCCGTAATGGCAGATTTTCGCCAATTGCGTCGCTTGCTCAGCAGTACAAACATGGGGAATTTGTACACCCGCCGCGCCACAGTCAAGCGCGTTCAAAATGGTTGAAGGGGCGCTGTCTTGTACTCGTACCACGCACGCGAGGTCATTCGCTCTGGCCGCCATGATGCACAGATCAAGCGAGGAACGATCGAAAGGTGCGTGCTCTGCATCCAGTGCCACAAAAGGCAACTCTGCCAGTGCCAATACTTCGATAATGTGAGGGTGAGGGGTTTTAACAAATGTACCTAATAGCGTTTCTTGATTCAGACGTTGCTTAAAATTGCTCATGATTTTCTCCTTTGCAAAGGTATGCAAAAACTAACATGGTGAAATGTAAATGATGAGTGAAAATGATGTGATCTAAAACTCATTTTTGATTAAAAAGTAAACTTCGCCAAAGTCGAAATCACTTTCTTTTGCCTGTTTAAATTAGTTAATACAATGGCTTAAAGGTGGTTTTTGTTGTTTGTTGACTTAACTTGTCAAATGTTAATTAAGTGTTTAATCTGATTTTGCATTCGTATCCAAAAGCATAAAAATAACCGTTCGTCAGCCTCAATGTTCAAGGAGAAACCCAATGGCACGCATTTTAAAAAACGGAATCACTGAAGAAGCATCAGCATCAAACGACGCAAAAGTGCGTCAGATTGTCGAAAACATTCTTGGTGATATTGAATCGAAGGGTGATAGCGCTGTACGTGAGTTGTCTGAAAAGTTTGATAACTGGTCGCCGGAGCAATTCCGCCTATCAGAAGAGCAAATCCAAGCCTGTGTGGATGCGCTTGATGAATCGACTCGACACGATATCGAGTTCGCTCAACAACAAGTTCGAAACTTTGCTCAAATTCAACGTGACTCAATGAAAGACGTCGAAGTAGAAACCATGCCTGGTGTGGTACTGGGGCATAAGAATATTCCAGTGAACAGCGTCGGTTGTTACATCCCTGGCGGTAAGTACCCATTGGTTGCATCTGCTCACATGAGTGTACTGACGGCGAAAGTAGCCGGCGTAAAACGTGTTATTGCTTGTGCGCCTCCGTTTAATGGTCAGCCAAATGTCGCGATTGTCGCTGCGATGGCAATGGCGGGTGCGGATGAAATCTACTGCTTCGGTGGTGTTCAGGCGGTAGGTTCAATGGCATTGGGTACGGAGACTATTGCACCAGTCGATATGATTGTAGGGCCGGGTAACGCATTTGTGGCAGAGGCGAAACGTCAGTTGTTTGGTCGCGTTGGTATCGATTTGTTTGCAGGCCCAACGGAAACCTTAGTCATTGCTGATGAGAAAGGCTGTGACCCAGAATTGGCAGCGGCGGACTTGCTTGGTCAGGCCGAGCACGGTTACAACTCTCCCGCTGTCTTGTTGACCAACAGCGAGACATTTGCACAAGAGACCATCAAAGAGATTGAACGTCAGTTAACTATTCTTCCAACGGCGGAAGTTGCGGGTAAAGCGTGGGCAGATTACGGACAAGTGATCGTATGTGATAGTTACGAAGAAATGGTGGAAGTGGCAGACGATATCGCTTCTGAACACGTTCAAGTGATGACGGAAGATCCTAAATATTTCCTAGATAACATGACCAACTACGGTGCCTTATTCCTAGGTCGTGAAACCAACGTTTCTTACGGCGATAAATGTATTGGTACCAACCATACACTGCCAACGAAGAAAGCGGCGCGATACACCGGTGGTCTTTGGGTAGGTAAGTTCATCAAGACTTGTACTTATCAGCGTGTAACGGAAGCTGCGTCTTTAAAAGTCGGTGAATACTGCTCTCGCTTGTGTGCACTAGAAGGCTTTGCAGGTCACAAAGAACAAGCGGATATTCGTGTACGCCGTTATAAAGGCAAAGTGGAAGAGGCGTAATATGTCGAAACTTGCCTTAGTAACAGGCGGCAGTGGCGGACTTGGTGCCGCCATTTGTCGCAAGCTAGCTGAATCTGGATATCGTGTAATTCTGACTTACAACAGTAATCAGAAAGCAGCCGACGACGTGCTTTCTTCGTTACCACGTAACGAACATTTGGCATGCAAACTGAACGTGGCAGATTCGGGTGAGATCGAGCAGCTTAAACATCAAGTCAGTGAAATGAGCGACAAGCTAGATTTGTTGGTCAATTGTGCGGGGATGACGAAGTTCGTCGCGCATGCCGATCTGCAAAGTTTGGATGACCAACTATTTGATCAAATTTTCCAAGTGAACGTCCGTGCGCCTTTTGCCATGGTTCGTGCGTTTGAGCCTTTGCTCAAGCAAGCCAATGGTTGTGTGGTGAACATTACTTCTATCGCGGCACAGACTGCGATGGGCAGTAACATTGCTTATTGCGCGAGTAAATCTGCCGCAGAAAACATGACTCGTTCTTTAGCTCGCGCTTTGTCTCCCGAGATTCGCGTTTTGGCTGTAGCGCCTGGGCTTGTCGACACCGAGTTTGTCAAAGGCTTGGACGATGCTTGGCGAAACCAACAAGAACAATCCACGCCGCTCAAGCGTTTAGCCAATGATGAAGAGGTTGCTCAAGCCGTGTACGCCGCGGCAGAGGTTCTGACCTTCTCGACAGGCAATACCATCGCGGTTGATGGCGGTCGACCTCTAGGACTGTAACTAACGCTCGGTTTGTAACTAACAATTCAAGGCTAGGTTCAAACAAGGACAACAAGGATTCCCTATGACTCTACAAACAAAAATGAATGACAATCTGGTCCGCTATATGGAGCTGATTCCGGGTACCAGTGCGTTTATCGACGCGCGTACACCTGGCAGTGATCTGAAAGATAACTTCTGCATTATTGGTGCAGGGGTGGCAGAGAGCAGCCGTCAACACGTTCATATTCGCGATACTGCGGGCTTTAACATTGGTGCAGCAGGCCAACCGCCGGGCATCAAAAACTCGTTGCACTCTCATCGTACCGCTGAGCTTTTCTTGGTTTTCAAAGGCCAATTCCGTTTTTATTGGGGGAATGATGGTGAACACGAGGCGGTGCTGTCTCATGGTGATGTCATCTCGATTCCAACCAATCTCTTCCGTGGTTTTGAGGTGGTTGGCCGCGATTACGGGTTTATGTTCTCGGTACTTGGCGGAGACGATTCAGGTGGCGGTGTTATTTGGCACCCAAACGTTATCAAAGACAGCCAAGGCCACGGCTTGTACTTGAAAGCGGATGGCACGTTGGTGGACACCATTGATGGCGATGCCGTGCCAAATGAGTCTGAGCTGATGCCACTTCTTACCAAAGAGGAGCTAGCCAAGTTCGATACTTACACCGCAGAAGAGATGATGCCGTTCGTCGCTCTGCAAAAAGATTATCATGCAATCAAAGGCGACTTCAGCGCTAGCAACGTCAAGCAATATGCGGTAACTGGTCACCCTTTATCGGGCTATGATTTCCAAGTTAAGAGTGAAGATGAAGTGAGCATTATGGCTTATGAGCTTTCTGAAGGAGGCTCGATTCCTCAACACTCTCGAGAAGAAAAACAAGTGCTGATCAATTTTGATGGTGATACTGAAGTGGTTCTCACGCATCAAGGCGAACAAGCGAATGTTGTTTTAACGCGCGGTGATGTGCTGAATGTTCCAGAAGGTGCGTCTTACTCGCTGACGAACTTGCGTGGTAATAGTTTGACGTATTGCATTCTTGGCTCTGATCAACCAAAGCCGTTGGCAGGAGCATAAGATGACGCAATCCACCTCACTCGTTTGGCTGCCCGGACTACTTTGTGATGGCACATTGTTTGAGGACATCAATCAAATGATGCCAAGTTGGGTCGCTCCGCAATGCCCGACACTGGCGTCAATGCCTTCAATGGAAGAGTTGGCGCAGAAAGTGTTGCAAGATGCACCGCAAGAGTTTGTGCTCGGTGGCTTATCGATGGGTGGGATTCTTGCTTTTGAGGTGTACCGCCAAGCGCCAGATAGAGTCAAAGGTTTGGTGCTAATGGACACTAACGCGGCGGATGAAAAGCCAGAGGTGACACAAAAGCGTGACGCGCTGGTTAGTCGAGCGTTAAGTGGCGAGTTTGAACGCATTACGCCTGATACTCTAATGACCGTGCTGATTCATCCAAGCCGTTTACAAGACAAAGCGTTAACTGAGCGTATAGAAGGCATGGCGATCAATGTGGGTTTGGAAGCGTTTGAAGCGCATGCCCAAGCCTTAGCAACTCGCCCAGATGCTCGACCTTTATTGGCGGATATTCAGGTGCCGACTTTGGTAATAACGGGTAAACAAGATCTGCTTTGTCCGATCGATAATCACTTTGAAATGGCGCGCCATATTAATGATGTTGCGTTGTACGTAATACCAGATTGCGGGCACCTCTCTTCGATGGAAGCGCCAGAAAAAGTGGCTCAGATTATCTCAAACTGGCTAGAGTTGAATCGAGCCAAATTCTAGTGTTTTACTCCGTTCTTAAATCTTTAAAGCCCTTCTAAACAAAAAGCGCCATATCGTCATGGCGCTTTCTTTTTTCTATCTCTAGATATTTTTCCTAAAACTAGGCGATAGCTGGCGTCAAACTTGGTTTGTTTCGCTCAACCACGCTGATTGAAATCGCTAGGAACAGAATGTCTTTCACAAGGAAAAAGTTCGCAATCAAGACACCGTCGGAAACTTTCCAAGTATTTGGTGTCGTAACTAGGAAGCTCAGTGTCGCGAGAAAGATAACGCTTGCAGCAATACCAGAGTAGTAAGCAACCGTTGGTTTTTTCAATCCAACCAAAAGGCCGAGTGCGACGATGATTTCGGTTAAGCCAATGATATTAGATACGGCTTGAACGGAAATGATGCCATATAGCCAAGACATGGCAGGGTGATTAACCACCAAAGGTTCAATTAATTTGGCTTCAGTTGGGGTGAATTTATAAATACCCAGCCAGATAAGAACAAGGGCAACGCCAAATACGCCAAGGTAGTAACCAAATTGTGTCGGTTTTTGGGAAACAGATGATGCATGCATAATAACTTCTCCTATAAAAGCATGTTTTCAAATGACCGACAGTTGAATTATAAAATTCTTGAATTTATGGTTATATAAAATAACTAATGTCTATATAGCAAAAAGACGAAGAATAAAAAGGATTGGCTTAGATGGAATTTATTCCTGTAGATTTATCACGTCATTTGGATTTGTGTATCGCGTTTCGAAAAGACGCTTATGAGGTCAGTTTTGGCCATCAGGATGGGTTTGATATTCAAGAAATCACTTCTTGGTTTCAATCGATCGTCAATGACAACGAAGCGGGATTCTTCCATGTCATTAAAGATGGTCAAATCATCGGGCAACTGGAGTGCCGACATCCGGTTTTGGACGATGAAGGGCTGCGATTTGGTTACATTAACCTGTTTTACTTGAAGCCAGAATTCCGCAATCAAGGGCTAGGGAAGCAGTTACAAGACTTCTTATTGAAGCGTTTTGTCGATGGTGGTTGTGCCTACGCCAGATTACGCTACATTCCAGGCAATGATGCTGGTGAACGTTTTTATCGAAAACATGGCTGGTATCCAGTGGGAGAGCCGAGTGGGCGAGGGCAACTCATGCAGATTGATTTATTGAGAGGCATTTGATGATTATCCGTGAATTTCGTGAGCAAGATGCCCCGATACTGTGGGCACTTTTCTACAACACGATCCGCAACATTAATCTTAGAGATTACACCGAGCAACAAGTGAAAGCTTGGGCGCCGGACGAATTTGATGCACAACTGTGGCTAAAGAAAATGACCGCTATCCAGCCTTTTGTGGCTGAGCTAGATGGCGTCATCGTTGGCTACAGCGATGTTCAGCCAAGTGGGTTAGTCGATCACTTTTTCTGCCATCATGAATACCAAGGGCAAGGTGTAGGACGTGCATTGATGACTCATGTAATCAAGCAAGCAGAAGCAAAAGGGCTGGACCGGATCTATTCAGAAGTGAGTATTACCGCTCGTCCTTTCTATGAGCACATGGGTTTTACTATTGTGAACGAGCAGCAAATCGAAGTCCGCGGTGCTACGTTAACCAACTATGTAATGGAAAGGCACTTAGACAAAAAGGATGTGTGATCAATAAATAATCCTCGCTCAATTAGTGAGCTTGAACACAGATACCGCATGTTTTCTGCGGTGAATAAGAGTTCATTGATCTAACACCAGAATTCCTCCTCAAAAGCGCGCGCATAATTTCTCTTCGGAGTGGCGAAAGGAAGCCAGTTAAAACAGCTCCTTACGTCAGTTATCTCACGGCAAACCATCTCAGGAAGAGAAGTAGTACTATGCGCCCTTATCTCAAATACATCATCCCAACGGTGATTCCTTTGCTCATTTTGCTGATGCCACTGTCAGCGTTTCCATTCGAAGGTATGACCATCATTCAGCAGCGCGTTATCGCGATATTTTTGCTCGCTGCACTTTGTTGGGTATTTGAACCGATCCCAATTTACGCCACCTCTGTGGTGATCATCGTGCTTGAGTTGTTGCTCGTTTCCAACAAGGGCATCATTTTCTTTCGGCTTGATGAGGGAGAGCCTCATTTTGGTGAGTTGCTGCAATACAGTGACATCATGGCGACGTTTGCCAGCCCAATCATCATGCTGTTCTTAGGCGGATTTTTCCTTGCGATGGCGGCAACCAAGTATCGATTGGATGTGAACTTAGCGCGCGTACTGCTTAAGCCGTTCGGACAAAATCCAAAATACGTCATGCTAGGCTTAATGCTGATTACGGCTATCTTCTCGATGTTCATGTCGAACACAGCAACGACGGCAATGATGTTGTCCATCTTGACGCCGGTCATCGCAGTGTTTGGCCCGAAAGATCCAGGACGCATTGCATTTGCCTTGTGTATCCCTGTCGCGGCAAATATCGGTGGTATTGGTACTCCAATTGGTACGCCACCAAACGCGATTGCGCTTAAATACCTAGTGGGTGACAACCTTATTACCTTCGGTGAATGGATGGTATTTGGCGTGCCGTTTGTCATTGTGATGATGGCACTAGCATGGTTCTTGATCGATTTTCTCTACAAAGCTGAGACGACCAAAATTGACCTCAACATCAAGAGTAAATTCTTGAAAACACCGAAAGCCATCATTGTGTACATCACGTTTGCGGGCACGATTCTGCTTTGGTTGATGGGCTCGGCGCACGGCATGAACTCTTACACGGTAGCGTTGATTCCGGTCGCGGTATTTTCACTGACGGGCATCATCAACAAAGAAGATCTTAAGAAGATTTCTTGGGATGTGCTTTGGTTGGTATCTGGCGGTATTGCGTTGGGTCTTGCACTAGACAAGACAGGTTTGGCAAAGCTGGTGGTTCACAGTATTCCATTTGATGAATTCTCGCCTTATGTGGTGCTGTTCGGTGCGGCGTTCTTATGTTTGCTGATGGCGAACTTTATGTCTCATACCGCGACAGCAAACTTGTTGATGCCAATTATGGCGGCGCTCGGCACCTCAATGGCATCGCTAACACCACTCGGTGGTGAAGTGACGTTGATTCTTGTGGTGACCTTTGCGGCATCGCTTGGTATGTCTCTGCCAATCAGTACGCCACCAAACGCGTTGGCGCACGCTACAGGCCATGTACAAAGCAATCAAATGGCGCGCGTTGGTGTCTTGTTAGGTGTGGTTGGTGTGTTGTTGAGTTTCTTGATGGTGTGGATCCTTCACACCGTAGGGCACATCGGTTAAGCCATGTACGAGAGCAAACTAGATACGCTGGTAGAGCGTTACTTCAATCATATCGAGCGTCGCATTACGGTGTCGGCAGGCTCGGTATTGATTGAGCAAGACGGCTACAACGAGCGGCTCTATTACGTATTGTCTGGCGAGCTTGCTGGTTATTTCTCTGAGGATGGCAAAAAGCAGACTCAGGTGTTTGCGGCATCGAAGGGCGCGTTTATTGGCGTGCACAGTTTCTTCTCTGGGACGTGGACCGCCTCTTCAACGGTGATTGCACAAACGGACGTAGAATTAGCGTGGATTGAGCGCAATACGCCAGCGGTAGAAGCGGGTAAGTACGGCCCTTTAACCGCGCAGTTTATGCCAGTGATGGTTAACGAGCTTTCTCGCCGTCAACGCCGAGCGATGCAAGAAGCGTTGGGCAAAGAGAAGGCATTGCAAAAACTGCATACCGCAGAGCAAATGACGACACTTGGCCAACTTGCTGCAGGCATTGCGCATGAGCTTAACAATGCCATTGGTGTGGTGAGCAGTAAGTCAGAGCGCTTGGAATCGGTGATCATGGGATTGCTTGAAGAGGTGCATCCTGAGGCGAGCCAGTTTTTTGATTTTGGATTGATGCAAGGGCAAAAAATCTCTTCAAGTGAAGCAAGAATACGAGGACGACATTTCGAGAAATATTACGGTCTGCCTAAAGATTTAGCCCGTGAGTTAGCCCGCGCTGTCCCAACAGATTACCTTAACGAGCACTGGTTAAAGCGTCCAGAAGAAGCGATTCGTTACTGGCAGATGGGGCGTGATTTGCACGACTTGCGCATTGCTTCAAAACATACCGTTGGCATCGTGAAATCAGTGAAACAGCTAGGTCGTACAGACATAGACAAAGAAGAAGGGCTCAGAGTCAACGATTCGATAAACCAAGCGCTTGCGTTGCTACAAAGCGATTTAAGACGCGTCAGTGTGCGTTTTAGTCCGGCTGATTTACCTTTGTTTGTTGGCTCACAAACCGAGCTGGTACAGATTTGGGTCAACATTTTAAAGAACGCTTGCGATGCAATGAGAGAAACGGACTCGCCAGCGATAGAGATACAAACACGCGTGAGCAAAAACAAGATCTTGGTAACCATTGCAAACAACGGTCCTGAGATTAATGAAGCGACACGCAGAAAGATTTTCCGACCAAACTTCACGACCAAGAAAGGTGGCTTGTCGTTTGGCTTAGGGCTAGGGCTGTCGATCGTGAAGCGAATTGTGGCGGGCTATAACGGTTCGATTGCAGTGAAAAGTGACAGCGAAAAAACCATATTTAGAATTAAACTACCGGTAGAGGACGAACATGGACAAGCTTAATTTAATTTGCGTTGATGACCAGCGAGAGGTGTTAAGCGCGGTTCTGCAAGACTTACAGTCGTTAAGCCAGTGGCTCAACATTGAAGATTGCGAGTCTGCCGATGAAGTACTTGAATTAATGGATGAGTTGGATGCGGAAGGCGAGATGATTGCGCTGATCATTTCTGACCACGTGATGCCGGGTAAAACCGGTGTTGAGCTGCTAACAGAGATTTCCAAAGACAGCCGATTCATCCGTACGCGCAAAGTGCTGCTTACCGGGCAGGCGACGCACACGGACACCATCAATGCGATCAACTCTGCGGGTATCGACCGTTACTTCGAAAAACCGTGGCAGGCAGAGCAATTGGTGGAGTGTGTGAGAAACTTGGTGACGAAGTACATCTTCGATACGGGCTTAGACTACACCGAATACCACGAGCACTTAGATCAGAATGTTGTGTTTGACCGTCTGAGATAACCGCTGAAAACGATAAAAACTGAGCTAGAAAACTCACTAGCTCAGTTAGATTTTGTCGTTGTTTGAGAAGCTATTGGTTTAAAAACAAATTACTGGCTTAACGTGTATCGGCTAGCACTGGCCACCGATAGGGGTTTCGAGAACCAATAACCTTGCAGGTAATCCACGCCCATTTCCGCAAAGAAATCACACATCTTCGCGTCTTCAATGCCCTCAATCACCACTTCGATATTCTGTTCACGACACATGGTGATCAAGAATTTCAAATACTCATGTGATGAGCGGTTGGTCAGGGTTTTCCACGCCATCGATTTGTCGATCTTAATTTGTGTCATTGGCAAATCAAAGAAGCAGTTTAACGAGCTGTATCCTGCACCAAAATCATCTAAGGAGAGGGCGAAACCAAGCTCTCGCAACGTATTTAATGGCGCAATGGCGGCTTGGTTATTGTCCAGAATAAAGGTCTCGGTCAGCTCAAGCACAATGGCTTGCGGCTCTATGCCGACTTCATCTGTCATTGCTTTGATTCTGCTCGGGAACTCGCTATTGAGAAGCTGTAAAACAGACACGTTCACATTCACGCGAACTTGATTTTGATAGCGTTCGCGATAGCTCTTAATGAACTGACATGCCTTCTCAAACACTTGGTAGCCAAGCTCGACAATCAAGCCTTTATTTTCCGCTACAGGGATAAACTCATCCGGGTAGATTTCACCAAACTCTTTGCTGCGCCACCGAACCAAAGATTCAAAACTCACCACTTGCAGATCGGATGCACTGACGATTGGCTGAAATTTTACGCTCAGCGTTCTTTCTTCCAGTGCATTTTTCAAACCTTGCTCAATAAAGAAATAACGGTCCACAGCATACTGCGTTTTCTGGCTGTATACCGCGATGCGATCTTTGTTCTTCTCGTTCGCGTACTGGCATGTGCGGGCTGCTTTACGCACGATTTCTTCGGCTGAATGTTCTGGGTCAACACAAGGGTATAAGCCGATGCTGATGTTGCTGCCGAGGTACTGGCCTTCTTCCACCACTGCTTCGTGATAGTTTTGCTTGATGGTCTGAGCGTAGGCTTGAAGCGCTTCCAGCGGCACATCATCAAGCACGAGGATGGCAAAGTCATCATCGTGAACCCGATAAACGGTGCAGTTAGGGGAAGGGAGGTGGCTTAAGGTTTGCAGCAATTTCTCAACCAAGCCGTCGACAAGTTCACTGCCGTATTGGTTGAGGTAAGATTTGATCTCTTCAATCTGAATGTAAAAAATCGACGCGTGAGTGCTTTGAGATTTCACCAGCTCATTAATGTTCAGCAGCAGGTGCGCGCGGTTTGCCATGCCGGACGCGTTGTCATGAAAGGCGACCTGATGGATATAGCTTTCCATCAGTTTTCGTTCAGAAATGTCTCTGTGGCTGCCAACCATGTAATGACCTTGTTCTGTTTCTTTGGTCATCGCAACGCCTTCAATCCAAACGTATTGGCCATTTGGTTTGCGCAGGCGGTAGGTTGTCGTTACACGTGTGTTGTCGGTATTGATGTGGGCGTCAACGCGTTTAGACAGGCGTTCTCTGTCTAACGGATGCACCAAATCTAGCCATCTATCGAGGTCAATACGGCCCGCATTGATACCAAACTGCTCATAGAAGCGCTGGTTGTAGAAAACCATAGTGCCAAACTCATCCATGTAGAAGAGTCCTTCACTGAACACATCGAAGATATGGATGAAGCGTTGTTCAACGATCTGCAAAAACTTGCGATCGTGCTCAGAAATGGTTTGATCAACCTTGTTGGTCAAGATACTGCCCCCGCAATCCAAATTGCTGTGGAGATAAGTATATAAGTCGGGCTAAACGCAAATGACATATTTTTGAAGTTTGTCCTTTTACACTGCAAACGAAGCTAGTCGAATCAGATTGGCAGTCTGTTGTGTTAATGAGCTTAAAAAGTTTCCGTGTAATAGAGTAATTACTAGAGTAATGCGACTAATAATCGGTATTTATAAAACTTTGGTCAACAGTAAATACTATTTGTATTAAGTAGTTATTGATTCAACACCCAAATTATCGAAATTCCTACCACTTGTGATGATTATTTGAGCTAAGTCCATAAATTAAAAGTGGTTTATTGAACGGTTAATGTCTCATATATTGACTGAATGCTCATTAATTTTAAATGATAGCGAATTCTTATAACAGTGAATGGTCATATCTCTTATAATGCGTCTGCTAAATAACAGGTGTTAAAAGTTTCGCGATATGCAGTACAAACCAGAAGACTCAATAAAGATAGCCATTGCAGATGTAAGTATCGGTATGTTCGTGACTGCAATCGAACAAAATAAGCGCGTCAACCTCGCCAATGCGGGACGTGTTTCCACTGCGCAGGGCATTCAAAAACTGCAAGCAAGTGGGGTGAAGTTCGTTTGGGTCGACCAGAAACTTTCTGCTCAAGAGTGCGTATTCAAACCTGTCGAAGAAGAACACGATGTCACTTTGGCTGCCTCTGAGGTGATGACCACGCCAAAAATTCAACGCGCGTTTCGTTCCCGCGAAGCGCAGCATAAACGTGCCAAAAAACTGATTGCGGAAGCGAAGTGTTTGGCGCAAAAACTGCTCAACCAAACCTTTGAAGGCAAGGTCATTGAAGTCAACGAGATTGAATCGTGGGCGGATGACATGATCGACAGCGTCTTTATCGACTCTGATGCGCTTCAGTGTGTGTCGGCGCTGCGCCAAAAAGACAGCTATTTGCTTGAGCACTCAGTGAACGTCGCTTGTTTGCTGGTTTCCTTCGGTAAGCATTTGGGCCTCGACAAAGACACACTCAAGCAGTTGGCGATTGGTGGCATCATTCATGATGTGGGTAAAATTAAAGTCGATGACGAGATCTTACATAAGCCAGCGCGTTTAACGCCGGAAGAATTTGAGCACATGAAGCTGCACCAAGTGTTCGCAGGAGAAATCATTCTTGGCGTAAAAGGCCTGAGTGATGTCAGCCGAGATGTGTGTTTGATGCACCATGAGAAGCTCGATGGTACCGGTTATCCATTGGGTTTGTCTGGCGATCAGATCCCAATGCACGGACGCATGAGCTGTATCGTGGATATCTACGATGCATTAACGGCAGACCGCGTCTACAAAAAGGGCATGAGTTCGGCAGAAGCATTCAAAATCTTGTTGAGTTTGACGCCATTCCATCTCGACCCAGATTTGGTGTACAAATTCATCAACTGCATTGGTGTATACCCAGTCGGTTCGATTGTTCAATTGAGCGATGGTCGAGTCGGCATTGTTTGGACATCCAGCGATTCGCAGCCGCTAAAACCAATAGTGAAGTGTTTTTACTCGCGCAAATACAAGCGTTACATCGATGTGGCGATGGTGGATTTGAAAAACAGCTCTCACTCGATAGAGAAAGCCATCGCACCTTCATCGTTAGAAGTGGACCCAAAACCTTTCTATGACTAACGTACAGTGACTGCTTATTTGATGCGATCTGCGAATGATCTTGTCGAATAAGTAATCACTTTACATGATTGCATATTCCCAGTATGTTGAATGCATAACTAAACAGCTCAAAGTAGGTTAGGGGAGAGATAAACAGAGGTTTGTTACTCTGATTTCTGACCCTGACTTCCTGCCCTGGCTTCAAAACCAGAACGCTTTTTGAGGATCTCGATTAACTTTGAGTTTGTTCAGTTGTGATAAGAATGATGTGGTGTTTTGCTCTATTGTGTTTCATGGATCGAAGCGAGAGTAAGACGGCTATTCCACGTGATTCGCTCATTCATCAGCACATTGGAAAGGAGCGCCAATGCAACTCGATACTTGGATCTATTACACCCTCGCAATACTTGTCCTGACTGCTTCTCCTGGCCCGAGTTCGCTACTTTGTTTGAGCAAAGGTGTGAGCAGCGGATTTCGCCACGCTTTTATAACGGCACTTGGTAGCTTAGTTGCGATCACTATTATTCTTACCCTGTCTTTCACCGGTCTTGGGGTTGTGATTGCTTCTTCGGAGCTGGTCTTTAACATCATCAAATGGTGTGGCGCAGCGTATCTTATCTGGCTTGGTATCCAAGCGTTGCGATCAAAACAAACCGATTTCTCACAAGCAAAACCAGAACAATCATCGTCCGATTATTTGAGTGCATTTACTAGCGGTTTTATTGTTGGTTCGAGCAACCCAAAAGCGATCGTGTTCTTCACGGCACTGTTTCCCCAGTTTATTGATCCTTCTGCATCGCTATTCACTCAATACATCATTTTTGCTAGCACGTTTGTTGTGTTCGAACTGAGTTGGTTAACCTTTTATGGCTTGTTGGGTGTGAAGACATCGGACTGGTTATTTGCACAAGGGAGAGCTAAGTTGTTCAACCGTCTGACTGGCGGCGTATTCATCAGTGCAGGTGTTGCTTTGTCGACGGCGCATCGAAGCTAAATGACAGCAGGTTAAGCTAAGTTATTAAATCTTAGGCTAAATTAGAAAAACCTTATTTCCAAAATGGAAATCGACGGTTTGTTTTTTTTCATTAGTGGCAAAGACTCTTGGCGCGTAGAATTCAACGCGTCCCTTCAAGATTGATTTGAAAGGGCGTATTCGTTGTATTTTCTCCAGGAACATCTTAGATGACTCAAAGCCTTTCTGATCTTCAGCAGCGTTTCCTTGCTATCGCGACTGATAGCAACTTGTCTCCAAAACAGAAATCAAACTTTCTTGCTTTGGAAGCCGAAGCCACTATTCCATATATGGCCGTCTCTGACGAGGTAAGCCAAGCAATGCAGCAAGGCGTCATATGTGACATGTTTGAAGGTCACGCGCCTTTTAAGCCGCGCTATGTTTTGCCAGATTACGCAAAATTTCTTTCTCAAGGTTCTGAATACTTGGAGTTAGCTCCAGCAGAAGATTTCGATGATGCGATCAACATGTTGACCATCATTTACCATCATGTGCCTTCGGTAACCAACATTCCGGTTTACCTTGGTCAACTTGATGACGTGCTAATGCCTTACGTTGGTGACCTCACTGACGAGCAAATCTACAAAAAGCTAAAACACTTCTGGATCATGCTTGATCGCACGTTGCCAGATGCGTTTATGCACGTGAATATTGGCCCGACGGACAACATCATTTGTCGTACGATTTTGAAAGTAGACGCCGAGCTAAAACAGATCGCGCCAAACTTAACCTTCATGTACGACGAAGCTGTCACACCAGACGATTTGCTAAAGCAAGCAACACAAAACATTTGTGAGTGCAGCAAGCCACATATCGCGAACTACCCAATGCACGCGAACGCGTACGAAGGTGGTCGTTTTGGTATCGTGAGCTGCTACAACTCTCTGCCATTGGCTGGTGGTTCAAACACGTTAGTGCGTATGAACCTAAAAGAAGCAGCAAACCGTGCAGATAATCGTGAAGACTTCTTCAACAACGTGCTGCCAGAATATCACGGCTTGATGGTTGAGCTGATGGACGCACGCGCTTCACATTTGCATGAAAAGTCTGAGTTCTTCAAAGGCTTCCTAACACAAGAAGGCCTGATCGAAGAATCTCGCTTTGCGCCAATGTATGGCATCTACGGCATGGCAGAAGCGGTAAATGTATTGCTAGAGAAAGAGGGCAATGCAAGCCGTTACGGCCAAGACGCAACGGCAAACGAGCTTGGTCACGCTATCTCGGCAAAACTGTCTGAATTGGTAGAAAGCACACCAGTGAAGTTTGGTCTAGAAGGCAAAGCGCTACTGCACGCACAAGGCGGTATCAGCCTAGATTTGGATGTAACGCCGGGTGTTCGTATTCCTTACGGCAACGAGCCAGATCCCGTGTCTTACGTGCAAGCAACAGCAGGCCACCACCAATACTACCGTTCTGGCATCAGCGATATTCTGACCATCGACGAAACCGTGAAATCAAACCCAGAAGCGATGTTCAACCTGTGTAAAGGTGCATTGAATGCTGGCTATCGCGAGTTCACGGCAAACGTTGCGTCAAACGACTTGGTTCGCGTAACGGGTTACATGGTGAAACTGTCTGATATCGCGAAATACGATGCAGAAGGTTCACGTACCAATACCACATTCCTAGGTGCAGAAGCGGCGAAGAACACCGGTATTTTAGAGCGTTCACCACGTGTGGTGAGCCACGAAATGTCACCGACTTACGCTAAGTAATTGGTGACGGATAAGAATAAGATGGCTAGACGATCGGAACACCTCTTGGCTAAGGTAACTCGTATCCTTCCGTTCTCTTGTGTTGATGGACCGGGAAACCGTCTAGTCATCTTTCTACAGGGTTGTAACTATCAGTGCATCAACTGCCACAACCCACACACCATCAATCACTGCAATCATTGTGGCGATTGTGTGAGTGAGTGTCCGGCTGGCGCACTGAAGTTCGACGAAAGCAACAACGTTGTTTGGCTTAAAGAGGAGTGCACCCACTGCGACCATTGTATAGAGATATGTCAGCACCAATCTAATCCAAAAATTACTGACTACTCTGTGGAGGCAATGCTCGATTTGATACGCAAACAGCGCTTTTTCATTAGCGGTGTTACTGTATCCGGTGGGGAATCTACCTTACAGCTTCCTTTCATTACTGCGCTGTTTAAAGGGATCAAACATGATCCTGAATTGCAGCATCTCACGTGTTTCATCGATAGCAATGGTTCTTTATCCATCGCAGGTTGGGAAAGAGTATTGCCGTACATGGATGGCGCGATGATTGACCTTAAATCGTGGCAAAGCGAAACGCACCATTGGTTAGTCGGGCGAGATAACCACCGTGTATTCCAAACCATTCAGTATTTAGCGCAAGCAGGCAAGTTGTACGAAGTGCGTTTGCTTCATATTCCGGGTAAAAGCGATTTAGATACGGAAGTTGCAACGGTGGGGCATTATCTGCAAGCGTTGCCAGAATCGGTCAACATTCGTTTGAATGCCTTTCAGCATCACGGTGTGACGGGTGAGGCTCTGGAGTGGGAGAAATGCTCTCAGGATGAAATGGAACGCTTCCACGCTCAATTAAGTCAATTTATCAGCAGACCAATGACCATGCCATCGGTCTACGTGTAGCGCAGTAAAGACAAACCAGTTTAGAGTTTATTCACTCTCGGTTTACGGCATCCACCGAGGGTTTCACAAGCCTTAAGCACTTGTTGTTGTAGCCATCTTAAAGCGGGATCGTTCAGACTCGCTTTATTCCACACCAAACTATACGCCACTTGTCCGTACTCAAACGGCAAAGGTCTCTCTATCAATCCCTTCGCTTGTAGCGCCATTCGTGCCCAAAGTTTCGAGCAAGTGAACAGATAATCAGAGTGGTGGCACATTACCGCTGCCGATCCAAAATCGGCCACGTGCATGGCGACGCTGCGTTTAGCGTATCGCTGAGTTAGGTTCTGCTCAAAGTAAGGCTGGGATAGGTCTTTATCGTGAATACCAATGTGTCTCGCACACAAGTAGTTCTCGACCGACAGCTCTTCTTTCACTAACGGGTTATTGCTGCCCATCAAACAGATCATTTCGTCTTCTAGAATCGTCTGCCAAACCAAGTCTTTGTTGTGCGTTGGTGGTTGGCTGATGTCGTGCGGCAGAATCATAAAATCAACTTGGCCACGGATTAGAGAATCAAAACTCATTTGTTCTTTTGCATACACGTTGAGTTGTGCGCGGCTCCCCATTTGTTGAGACAAGTCTTGCAGCATGGGTGCGAAGATCTCGAAGGTACTTTCACGCATTGCCAAAGAAAAGCGACCTTCATAATACGCCGGATTAAACGAGCCTTGGTAAAGCAAACCGTTCATGCTGGAAAGAATGCCGTGCACTGAAGGCCCGATGTTCAATGCAAACGGAGTTGGGACTAAACGAGTGCCATCGCGGTAGAAAAGGTCGTCTTTAAGAATGTCGCGCAATTGGCTGAGCGTTTTGCTCACGCTGGAAGGGGTCACGCAGAGCTGTTCCGCCGCTTGAGTCACGCTGTGTGTCGTGAGCAGCATGTGCAATACAGTAAGGTGTTTAAGGCTAATGCGTGAGAGTGTTATGTAATCCATTCGTAAGACTAGGGTCTGTTTATCTTTCGTGGTTAAATTTTGTTCGAGATAAAAGCGTTTTAATCGCGGCGAGTCGATTGAAGCCTAGTGGCTCTAAGTAAAATTGACTCAACAAAGAATAAAACGCTTTTAGCCGAACCCTTTGGGCAGCGTTTGTAGGTGCTTTCTACTGCGTTATCGGCTTATCAGGTAGAATAGCTACATATCAAAGCCTCTGTCTTGTATAAAATATCTACAAACTGCTGCAAAAATCATCACGAAAGGTCAACAGACCCTAACTCGTGTGATTTTTCTCAGTATATCAAAATATTATTGTGAAACATTTTTTTACGATTGTTGAAGCACGTAAAAAGAGGCGTTTCAATTTGAGCTCGATGCAATAGTTTGGCTCAACTCGGCACCTGATGGGTTGAACGAAGGCAATAACCTTTAGAGTACGAAAGGTGGCTGACATAAGCCTGACAAAATAAGGGATTGCGAAGGAATAGGAGAGGTGATTTACTCAGCATTCCTAAGTAACAGAGGTTTTAGAAACTTAATGGACGACCCCTTTAGTCGACTGAACAATTCATCGTATGGCTTCCAATCACCGGAGGCGTACTCATGTTAGAACTTTTCATGCAGCCAGAAGCGTGGGCTATCTTCGCTACCTTGTTTGCTCTTGAAGTAGTCTTAGGCGTTGATAACGTCGTATTCATCTCCGTTCTGTGTGAACGATTGCCACAACACCAGCGTAAACTTGCCCGAAACCTAGGTATTGGCCTAGCGGTGATGGCGCGTATTGTTTTGGTGTACTCGATCTCTTGGATCATGCAGCTTACTCAGCCATTAATCAGCTTCAGTGACTACGCGTTTACTGGTCGTGATTTGATTATGATTGCGGGTGGTGCATTCCTACTGGCGAAAAGCTTGAAAGAGTTGTGGAGTTGGTTGACCCACACTGAACACGGTCACTCGACTCATGTTCGTACTGGTCTGGCTGTGGTTCTGCTTCAGATTGTCGCGGTTGATGCTGTGTTCTCGATGGACTCGGTGATTACTGCGGTTGGCCTAACGAGCGAAGTACCAATCATGGTGGCGGCGATCATTTCGTCAGCGATTGTGATGGTGTTGACGGCGGAGAAAATCAACAACCTAGTGACGCGTTACCCGGGCTTTAAGACCCTTGCTCTACTATTCCTAGTATTGCTAGGTGGTCTGTTGATGGCAGAAGGTTTTGCTATTCACATCAACAAAGGTTACGTGTATTTCGCGATGGCGTTTGGTTTAGTGTTGGAAATGTGTCACATCCAACTTAAGAAAAAGCAACGCCCAGTGATTCAACGAATTCGTCCAATCCAACCTCGTTCTATTGCGCTTCAAACGCGTTAATCGAAACGCAAACAGTAAACCTAAATAGCCGCTCACACGAGCGGCTATTTTACGTCTGAATCTTGTTACTTAAGTGGATTTGTCGTCTCGATAAAAAACGGAATTTGTTGTTGTAGCACGGATTTCTTATATAGACCGCCCAAACCCACATGAGTGAACAAAATAGAATGAACAAATTGATCGACGCGTTATCGACGCACGGATACTACATCTGGGATGATTTTATTTCTCAAGAGGAAGTGGCTGAGCTGCGTGACTGTATTCCTGATGATTGGAAGAAAGCACGTATTGGTCGTAACGACGACGTGACTCGTATTGAAACCATTCGCAGTGACAAGATCCAATGGTTGAAACGCGACATGGGTGCACCAGTGGCGTCTTTCTTAGACAAGATGGAAGAGATCCGTTTGGAAGCGAACCGTCATTTCTTTCTAGGCTTGTTTGAGTACGAAGCGCACTTCGCGAAATACGAGAAAGGTGACTTCTACCAAAAACACCTCGATTGCTTCAAAGGCAATGAAAACCGCCGTCTAACTACGGTGTTCTACATGAACGAATCGTGGAGCGAAGAAGATGCTGGTGAGTTGGTGGTGTACGATTTGAATGATAATGAGATCGCGAAGATTCCACCGCGTTCAGGTCGTCTATTCGTGTTCTTGTCTGAGCAATTCCCCCACGAAGTATTGCCGACAAACGCGGAGCGATTCAGCATCGCAGGCTGGTTCCGTATCAACGGTGTGAAAGACAACCAGTTAGACATCGCACACTAAGCCATCTACACGCGCTTATTTACAGTGTTTAAATGCTTTCAAAACAACAAAGGGACGCCGAAGTGGTGTCCCTTTGTTTATTTATTTATTGACTTTGTTTGGCACTAAACTTCCGTGGAGAGCTGATAGCACTCTTGCATGTCGACAGATAAAACCTGATAAACATCGGAGCACAGTTTGCCTGTTTCAACCTGTTCATCCATGATGTCGGCAATCTCTTGCTGCGTCATGCGGCCTCGATATGGGCGATCTTGAGAAAGCGCTTGAAAGACATCGACGACGGCAATGATACGAGAAGGCACATCCAACGCTTCCGCCGTTTTATGATAAGGGTAACCTGAACCATCTAAACGTTCATGATGGTTGGAAGCCCATTCAGCGATCTTGGCATTGGGAAACACCTTGTGCAGAGCAAGTTCAGTATCAATCGTATGGCGCTTGATGCGTGTGTATTCTTGCTTGTCTAACGGGCCTTCTTTGTGAAGGATCTCATCAGGGGTTTTGAGCTTGCCAATATCATGAACCAGTCCCGCAATAAAAATCATCTCTTGCTCGTGTTCATCCAATCCCATTTTCTTCGCTAAGTAACGAGACAGTTCCGCCACTTTTTGAGAATGCTGATAAGTAAAAGGACTCTTGGCATCTACAATACGCGCTAAGAACAAACCTAAGCTGTTCATGTCTTCGATGGTAAGTTGTTTCTGCAGCCAATCAATGTTCTCAAACTGAAGCCCAATGGTTTCGATGTGTTCAGATTCCATCGCAAACCAAAATGCATCCGTCATGATCAGCTTAACCATGGCATCGCACATGTGTGGGTTAAACAGTGTGCCTGCGTTAGCCATCACACACTCAGCAATCAATTCTTCGTGCAAAGTAACCAAGTCGCTATGACAGTTGGAAACGTAATGCGCGCGCATAAAATCGAGACGATCAGAAAGATAGAGCAGAGCAGCGACGTCTTTTTCAAATGCTGGAATATCGATGTGTTCGAGCTCGATCCAATGAGTGTGGTGATAAAGTATCGGGGTTGCAAATTGGGTGAGTAATCGACACTGCTTAAGTGTGTGGTAGCCACGAATGCAGTGCGCTTTGGCGTCTTGAGGGACGAGCTGTTCGAGTAGCATCATGTGCTCGCGGGTTTCTGAGACGCCACAGTCGTGAACCATGCCTGCAAAGTAACAGAACTCTGCTTCTTTAATGTCCCAACCAAGAGTGAGTGCACATTGATACGCGATGTACGCGACTCGATGACTGTGGTGCGTATCATCAACACCTACATAATCTAACGCGCGTGCCACCCAGATGAGGGCCTGTTTTAGATCGACTTCAAATCCCGAGGCAGATTGGGAGTAGGAAGATTGCTTCATTGTTAATACCGACGTTTCTACTGCCTATGCGTTGATTATTATGTTGTTTTTAGGTGAATGCGGCAGCGAACTGGAACCTAAAAACACGTGCATAAGGCTTAGTTATAGTTATGCCGAGAATGATACTGGTTGTCGCACGTAAATTTCATCCGTAGCTCGGAACTATCGATCATTTATTTGAACTACGTATTGATTTGGAAAGAATTTTCTCACTTCGATTGACATCTTTTGAAAACCCCTTAAATAGTGATGTAAAGTATTCTCATTATCATGTTTGTAGTAAAAGGTAAGTTATGAAAAGAGTCGTAGTGTGGGGCGCAAGCAGCGGTCTTGGTTTGGCTATTGCAAAGTATTTTGCAGAGAAAGGTGCTGAAGTTGTCGGTGTGGCGAGAAATCCAGACAAAAGCCCAGAATTAAAGGCGATTTGTCAGTCAACGTTTGCATGTGATGCCACGATTGCTGAAGAGGTTGATCGCGTTGTTGAGCAACTCAGTCAAGAAGACATCATCATCAGCACGATGGGCAGTTTCCGTGCAGATTTTCCGGTAGATTACCTTGGTCATCGTCACCTTATCGATGCAGCCTGTAAAGCATCACTCAAGCGTTTTGTTTTGGTGACGTCACTTGGTTGTGGTGATAGCTGGAAATACCTTTCTGACCGTTCTAAAGCGGGTTTTGGCGGTGTTGTGCGTGAGAAGTCATTGGCGGAAGCATGGCTACAAACCAGTGACTTGGATTACACCATCATTCGACCTGGTGGCTTGAAAGATGGCGAAGTGACAGGTAATGGTGTGTTGCTGGAACCTAAAGAAGTGCATGGTTTGGTATACCGTCAAGAAGTGGCTCGTTTACTGTTTGAGATGCTGGAAAATGGTCAAGGAAGCGGTGAGATCTTCCATTGTATCGACCCAGAGCTGGCTTACTAAGCTCACACGATAAACTGAATAATCCGCAGGGGCAGAGCTTAGGCGCTGTCCCTGCTTTCGTTTAGAGTTTCGATGTTTTCATTATCAAGAGTGCTAACGGAAAGATGGATCTGTGACCTTACCAGTTCGAGCTGAAGAAAAAAGCATCTAGAATGAATACTCAAAAACAAAAGGACTTTGTATGTTGAAACATCTGCTTTATCGCGGTTACACCAATGGACTGAAGGTGGCCGCTTACGTTCTTCCTCTGCCAAAACCAACGTTATTTTCAGGCCCCGGTAGCATTCATGATCTCACGGAAGCTATCGCCGATCTCGGATTCAAAAAGTTGCTCCTCGTCACCGACGAAGGGCTAGTAAAAATAGGAATGGCAGAGCAAGTAGCAGAAAGTGCCAGAACGAGAGGTTTGGACGTCGCACTTTATGCAGAGGTAAAACCTGACCCTACTTATGATCAAGTTGAACGAGGATTAAATGTCTACCTAGAATCCGGTTGTGATGCGATTTTGGCGCTTGGCGGTGGTTCTGCAATGGATTGTGCCAAAGTGATTGCGGCCAGAGTGACCAACAAGAAATCCATCAAGAGATTGGCCGGCTTGTTTCGCGTGTGGAAAACACCAGCGCCATTGTTTGTGATTCCTACAACGTCAGGCACCGGTTCTGAAGTTACCGTCGCGGCGGTCGTTTCTGAGCCAGATACTCACCATAAAACTCCTCTAATGGACCCGAAGTTAGTCCCTTTAATGGCAGCGCTAGATGCCAATCTACTCGTCGGTTTGCCTGCAAAGATAACGGCTGACACCGGTATAGATGCTGTGACTCATGCGATTGAAGCCTACATATCCCGCAACGCGACGACGGAAACCAAAGCGTATTCCGTTGCTGCTATTAAACTCATATTCCAATATCTCCCTCGTGCCGTAGAAGAGGGCAGCGATGTTCAAGCTAGGCAAAAAATGGCGATGGCGTCTTACTATGCAGGCCTTGCCTTTACCAAAGCGAGTCTTGGTTATGTACACGCGTTCGCGCATAACCTAGGTGCCAAGTACGGTTTACCTCATGGAATGGCAAATGGTCTTGCTTTGCTGCCCGTGCTCCGGTTCTCTTTCTCTGAGATTGAGCCACAACTGGCTGCACTAAGCGAAGCGTTAATCGATGTACAAAGTGAAGCTATGCCAAATGCACAAGCGTTCCTTGAGAGATTGGAAGGGCTGTACAACGAGATTGGCATCGAACAAACGTCATCTCTGTTGAAAACCTCTGACACTGACGAGTTGGTGACTTTGATACTTAAAGAAGCGCATTGGAACTATCCTGTGCCTAAGTTCATGAATGAAGAAGACTGCGCCCAATTGCTTGCGGAAATCAGAGTTTAACCATTGCTGTATAAAATATTTTACACACATGGATTTTTATCCTTACACTTTGCTTGATCTTATTAGAAAGATCCTACAGAATCGTCATCATTCCAAATATGGTGTTAGGTTTGGTGTGCTGTAGCCCGATCTGATGCTGATAAATCTTATTAAGCTGTAAAGATAAATATACAATGAGTCGATCTAAAGTGTTTGGTAGTACCTTGATTATCGCAGGGACTACGATTGGTGCTGGTATGCTGGCGCTTCCTCTTGCGTCTGCAGGTATTGGTTTCTCAACCTCTCTTATTATCATGTTGGGATTGTGGGCATTAATGGCGTTTACGGCGCTATTGATGCTTGAGCTTCACCAATATGCGGACAGCAGTGCAACCCTTCATACTTTGGCGAAGCAAATCCTTGGTCAAAAGGGCAAGTGGGTGGCGAGCTTTGCGATGCTGTTCTTGTTCTACTCATTGTGTGCCGCTTACATTGCTGGTGGTGGTGCTCAGTTTGGTGACCGTCTAACAGAGTGGTTTGGGTTGGATATTTCAGGCTCGACTTCTACCATCATCTTTACTCTTATTGTCACTATGGTTGTGACGGTTGGTACAGGAACGGTAGACAAGGTTAACCGCGTGCTGTTTGGCCTTAAGATGGTGACGATGATTGCAGTATTGTCATTCCTAGCGCCAAACGTGACCGAATCTTACTTGCTGAGCATGCCAATTGAACAAGGCCTTATCGTTGCAGCAATTCCAGTCATCTTCACCTCTTTTGGTTTTCACGGCAGTATTCCTGCGATTGTGAACTACCTAGATGGCGACACTTCGTCTCTACGTAAAGCCATCATCGTTGGCTCTACGATTCCTTTGGTTATTTACATCTTCTGGCAAATCGTGACGCTTGGTGTTGTGAGCCAAGATACACTGATTGAAAACGGCGGTTTAAGTGCGCTTATCGGTCAATTATCTCAAACGGTTCACCAATCAAACCTTGGTAGTGTCGTGGGTGTTTTTGCTGACCTTGCCCTTTTGACGTCTTTCCTTGGTGTGAGCTTGGGTCTGTTTGAATTCTTGGGCGACACCATCAAAGGCGACAGTGAAAAACCAAACCGTCTGGTTGCTGCTGTAATTACTTTTACACCGCCATTAGGTTTTGCATTGTTCTACCCACAAGGCTTTATCATGGCTCTGGGTTACGCAGCGATTGCTCTGGCTATTCTTGCTATCTTCTTACCATTGGTGATGGTGGTGAAAGTGCGTCGCTCCGATGAGTTTACAGGGGAATACCGCGTGGCAGGTGGTCAGGGAGCACTATTAGTAACGGGCATTGCAGGTACAGGTATTGTGATGGCGCAGCTACTCATTACTCTGGGCGTGCTTCCTGCGCTGGGTTAATCACCAAGCTGATAGATAACGAGCAACTCATCATGTATTGAAAAGTCAGTGTACGAAAGTGCGCTGGTTTTTTTGATCTGGATTAAATTACCGTAGAATATTCGGTGAAAAGATTGGCGAAAATCTGTTTTTATTTCGTACACTTAAGTTGTGGTATGTCGATAATTTAGGTGGAGAAAAGCCGCTCTAATCACATCAAATACGCTGACTTTCATGAGCCTTTTCTTCTGGTTTCTCTACTTGGTGTGGAGGTGAAGTATGGCGCACCGGAGCTTTTACCCGTTTGCAAGACCGCTCAATGAGCAAATGCAAACACTGAAGAATAGGATGCAGGCACATTTACCGTGTGTCGATAGGGTGTCTTTTGCAAAATACCACCCAAAACAAGGCATGCTAAAATCCTTTGCTGAGAGTGAGTTCGACACTTGGTGTTTGGCTCATCATGAAGCGCCACTTCGTAAACTTCATAATTTAAGCATTGCTGCTGACAATGCCATTCCTCGTCTTGTTAACGATCTCTACGACATTAACCACTGTCCGCGCATTCAAACCTTATTGAAAGAAGGTTATCACTCATCTGTTGCGATCCCTTGTTACGATCGTCAAACCTTTACTGGCTTCGTCTTTCTCAATTCGATTCAGCCTAATGCGTTCAGTGCAGAAGCTTTGAATGGGTTAAAGCCTTACTTTGAAATGGTGCAGTTTGCGGTGGAGTCCGAAGACCATGTTGTTAACGCTATCGAGCTGTTAGCGGAAAGAATGCAGTGCTTGATGCCAGGTTATTCACCAGAGGTTTACTCGCACAGCAAACGAATGGGCATGTACGCGCAATTGATTGCCACCCAACTTGCTGATACATACCAATTCAGTGATGAGGTTGTGGAGCAAATCGGCATGTTCACTCGTTATCATGCTCTAAGCGACATTAAGCTTCCGGCAGATATCGTGTGCAATCGTCGCTGTGTGAATGCAGAACAAGAAGCACTGTTAACGGAGCACATCGAGCAATGTGTGGAATCAGCAGATAACATTGTTGCAAGAATCGGCAATCCGGTTCATCCGAGTGTCACTTTGTTCCAACAAATCATTTCTTACCAACATGAAAACCTAGATGGCTCTGGTTATCCGCATGGGCTTGAGCATTCAGGTATTCCAATCGCTGCGCAAATAGCAGCCGTCGCCAATGTGTTTGATGTCATGACCACCCATCATCCATATCGTCAAGCGTGGTCAATTCCGTATGCCTTGTTAGAACTAGAGAAACGTGTGTATCAAGGCTTGTTATCCCGAGAGTGCGTGAATGCCTTGCGCGAACATCAAGGTTATCTAAAACAGATCATTCATAAGTACCCAGAGCACTACGCTGGTATGGGTTTAATGTGAGAGTAGAGGAGCAAACCGTGAAGGGAATCAAAATATTGACTAGGAGGTCAGAATAAATAATACTGTATATGTATACAGTAACTCGTTTGGAGGTGAAGTATGTTGTGGGAAACCCTAGAAAGAGTAAACCGCTTACGCCAACAAGCACTTGCGAATGCTGAATTCGTAGAGTCTGCAAAGGAACATGAAGAAGCTTTGCAAGACCAAGAGTATCATTACCAACCAAGAAAGCGTTCAGCCAAGGACAAACAAGGTAAGAAGTCACTGGCCGACATCTATAAAGAAGTAGAGTTTGGCGCTGACGCTCGTCATTAACTGGTTCAACAATGCTGCGACTCTCATCCTACTTTTCTCACCGTCGCAGCTCGTCCGTCAGCGAGCGCTGTACAATTGCAACGCTCGCTGCGTTATAACAATCCTGATTTAATCTCTTCGTGACAATGTCACTATTAACGTATCGAAAGCATAAAAAAATCCCCCGAACAGTCGGGGGATTTTTTAGAAATCTGCTTTGCGTACGTAATGGGGGTTTTTGTACTTTTTCTCGGGACCAAAAGTAGACACCACCAATTTATTCCACAACGCTTTATCAAACTCGCCTTTAGGAATCGAAGGGTAGAGGGTTTCTTCCTCTTCTCTTGCAAAGTTCATGTACTGCTTTTTCTTGATTTGATTGTACTTCATAGCAATTTGATTGTGCTTTCTTACCCATTCAAGTTTGTACTCACGCAGGACTTTTTCACCTTTCTCTGCATCCATACGAGACAAGAAAAGGCGCTTGTACGACACTTTTCTATCCAGCATGGTACGCATGACGGTTTGAATGTACTTACCGTGATGAGTAATGGTGATGTCATTCTCATCAATAGGCGTGATGCACCAGCTCTTTGGCAAAAAGCTTGGTTTCTTAAATTGCTTATTACGCTCCATCAGCACCTGATGAAGAACTAAATCAGATGTGCCGCGGAAAGTCTTTTGCCACTTAGCGATTCGAATTTGTAACGAACCTGGCAAGCGATAGATGTTAGTAAACTTATCTTGGTCCATGGACTTCAGTCAAGAAATTAATATGCAATAGAAAACAGTCCGACATGAGCTTTGAGCGAAACGAAAAACACTTTAGCGGGGATAGCTCGTGTCGATAATTAACGCGATTTTACAACGACCTCGCGGATAATAGCGAGGGGTTATGTCAATAATAGGTAAGAAATAAAGAAATTGTTTAGATTATGAATGGAACTTTCGTATAAGGAAAGCCCGCAGCATAGCTAACGGGCTTCAAGGCAGTGGTGGCGTATTATGCAGACTGTTTAAACAGCTTCCTCGAATTGCTTGTCGTCTTCCTCTTCGATTTGCTGAATATGGCGATTGGCTTGCTGAAGTTGATACATCTGTGCATATCGGCCATTTTGTTTTAGCAGTGCTCTGTGTGTACCACTCTCAACTAAATCTCCGTGATGAAGAACGATGATTTGGTCTGCATCCAAAATCGTCGATAGGCGGTGAGCTATTACAACAAGCGTCATATCTTGACGAAGCACTTCAAGGCTTTTTTGAATTAACGCTTCTGTACCTGAGTCGATGTTTGCCGTGGCCTCATCCAAAATCAGAATCTTAGGCTTAGCGACAAGTACACGTGCGAGCGCAAGCAATTGTTTTTGACCTGCCGAAAGGTTCGTTTCACCTTGACCAAGTTGCGTATCTAACCCGTTCGGGTAACGACGAATCTGTTCAACAAGGCCGACTTTTTCTAGCGCATCCCAAATCTGTTCATCTTCGACCGTTCTGCCCAAAGAGATGTTCTCACGGACGCTAGCAGGGAGAATATGTGGGTCTTGTTGTACCATCGCAACGTCTTTACGCAGCACGTCTTTGCCTAAAGATTTTAATGGACGCCCGTCAATCCGCAGTTCACCTATTTCGGTTGGATAGAACCCCATGAGCAAAGAAGCGAGTGTGCTTTTACCGCTACCGGTGTGGCCAACAAGCGCAATGAAGTCTTGATGCGACGCTTTCAGTGAAATGTCCTTCAATACGTCTTGTTTGCCATCGTAGCTGAAAGTCAGGTTGTTAAGCTCAATCGCACCTGTTTGCAGTGGCTTATGGTCATCGCCGTAAGTTTGCTCTTTCGCATCGATCAACTCGAATACACGCTCACTCGATACCAATGCTTGCTGAAGCAATGCCAACTGCTGTGTCATCTCAATCAAAGGCTCGGTCACGCGCGCTAGATAACTGATGAAAGCGTACAGAACACCCACGCCAATCAGCTCGACACCATTAAAGCCAAAGATAGCAACAAGAGAGAGTAGGGCAAGGCCTGCGAGCAAATCCATCAGAGGGCGCAATAGGTAGCCATTCAAGCGAATCACTTTCTTCGAGGCAACCAGATGGTCGTCAGTGAGGCCGTTAAACTGTTTGTTGAAGCGCTCTTCTTGCAGCATTAACTGCACCACACTCATGCCTTGAATGGATTCGCTTAAATTGGCGTTAATGTCTGTCAGTAGGTCACGCATGTTTCGATAGCTTTCTGTACTGAGCTTTTTGAACAAGTACATAAAGCCGATCACGATTGGCAACAGCACCAACACGACGATAGTCAGCTTCCAGCTCATGTAAAACATGACGCCCAACATCACTAAGATCATTACTGCGTTTTTCACCACTGTGGCGATCAGTAACTCATAAAATTGTTGCAGCGATTCCGTATCGTTGGTGATACGAGAAACTAACTTACCCGCAGGAGTGTAATCAAATGCCGATAAAGGCTGCTTGATCACGCCAGAGAAAACCTGTTTACGAATCGTTTTGATGGTGTTGGTTGCCACAATACTAAATTGCAATGATTGGAAGTATTGAAACACCGCTGAGATAAGCTGCAAGGCAATGTAACCTGCGGCGAGTGAGATCAATATGTCACGCGAGTAATCACCTTTCGCGATGTGTTCATCAATAAAATACTGAATCAGCCAAGGTCCGCCAGCACTGGCTAACGCCGCGATAAACAGTAGCGCCAAGCCTTTTAGCATAGGTTTTGGCTGCGACAATGGGTAAGACATTAACCGTTTAAACGTTGTCGATTGTTTCATGATTAGTCCTCCATTGCCTGTTCTAGTTTCTGGTACTGGTACATTTCCGCATACCAACCCTGACGTTCCAGAAGTGCCCCATGCTGGCCACGCTCTGCTATGTGCCCGTGATTCAACACCACAATCTCTTCTGCTGCTTCTAGAGCAGTGAGGCGGTGGGCAATAACAATCAATGATTGCTCTCGATAGTAAGTCTCTAAGTTCTTCAGAATCTGGTGCTCGGTACGTCCATCAACAGCGGATAGGGCATCGTCCAAGACCAACACTTGGGCATTAAGCAGCATGGCGCGTGCAATGGCGATACGTTGTTTCTGACCTCCAGAGAGGGTGATGCCTTTTTCACCCACTTCTGTTTGGTAGCCTTCAGGAAACTTCTCAATATCGTCGTGGATACAAGCCAGTTTCGCCGCTCGATAAACGTCTTCTTTTGATGCGTTAGGGTTGCCCAGAGCGATATTGTCGAAGATAGATTTAGAGAACAAAAACGGGCTTTGGTTAACAACAGCAAAACGGTCTCGCCACTCTGGCAGGACAGCGTCCTTGATTTTGATATCACCAAACTGAATCGTACCGTTATCCATGTCATGTTGACGAAGCAGTAAGGTTAGTAAGGTTGATTTACCACTGCCAACTGGACCTGCAATGCCAAGCATTTTTCCTGGCTCAAGGGTGATGTGAACATCAGTTAGTGCTGGTGGCAGATCTTTAGACCAGTGGAACTCGTCAATTTTGATCTGCAAAGGCAAAGGTTGAGTGCCTAATGGTGTTTCACCACTGACGATCTCTGGCTTTTCATCGAAGATTTCTTGCAGACGGTTCCACGCAGCAGAGCCTCTTTCCAAGATGTTAAATAGGAATGCGAATGCCAGCATAGGCCAGATCATTAGACCCAAATACATAGTAAATGCGGTCAAGTCCCCGAGAGTGATATCACCTTGGTCAACTAAGTAGGCACCAGACGCCACGCTCAAAAAGAAAGACATACCAATAGTCAGCTGAATAGCTGGATCAAAGCGCGCATCGACACGGGCAACGGCAATGTTCTTCTCGCCTGTATCATCCACAACCTCTTCAAAACGTTGCTGCTCTTGGTTTTCTAACCCGAAAGCACGCAGCATACGTACGCCATTTAGTGACTCTTGAGTCATGTCTGACATCGTAGAAAAGGCTTCTTGTGCGATTTTGAATCGTTTATGCAGAATACGAACGATGAAGAAGATGATGATGGCAAGAAACGGCATCGGCAATAATGCCATTACAGTCAGCTTCCAACTAATTTGCGTCACCATGATGATCAGTACCGCGATGCCAGTGATCAGAGAATCGGCAGCAGTTAACACACCTTCACCTGCGGTCATAACAATGTTGCGAACATCGTTCGTACCACGAGCCATCAGGTCGCCAGTTTTGTATCGTTCAAAGAATCGAGGGGGCTGAGTAGAGATATGACGATAAAGGCGATTACGCAAAATGGTGCCTAGTTCCCAACTCGCGCCAAATAACCAGATCCGCCACAGTATTCGACAGCCATATATCGCAAAAAACAGCACAATAAGGCCCAATAACCACATCACTAAGGTACTGGTTTCGAGGGTATTATCGACCACACCATCGACAATAATACCGACCGCTTTGGGAGGAACAAGCTGAAGGGCGGAAATGACGGCAAATAGCAGGATAGACCCCACATATTGTTTCCATTTTAGTTGGAAATACCAACGCAGCTGCCAGAATATTCTCATTTCGCCTCCTGCTTAAATTATTGAATTTGTTATGGAACCATTATTGAGCGAATTGATGAGTTTACAAGCATAATTTTTGAGCGAAATGAAAAACAACACAATGTGTCGATTTTATAGAGGCTCGATGAATAGCCGCCTTATGTATTGCTGAAAGGGGAGGATGTAACAAGATATTGTGAAATTAATGTTAATTGCAGTTTTGAGGGGTTCCGTCTCAAACAGAAAGGAAAGCTTCAAAAGTATCACTCTTGAAGCTTATTTTTACCGGTTTTAGCAGTCTCTGGTTTGAATTCCGTACTTTATTTGACCACCTGCTGTTTTCGGATAATAGACTTCTACGTAGCAAAGGTTGAAGATGTCGACAGGCTTATTAGCAAAGCCAATTAAGAAGTAGGGTTCATCTTCATCGTCCACTCCGTACCAACGATTGATAGTCAGTTTTGGGTCAAACCCGGCGAGCTCTTTTGCTGGAATCACATTCTTGATATATCCGTAGTAGCCAATCAGATCGTTGACGCCATCGTTATTCAAATCAATGTTCATTAGTTCACCAGCGTCGACGTTCTCTTGCGATTGGAGCACCGCTTTTGCATAGACTTGATTGTTGGCTGTCATCAGCGCCTCACGAGCACCATACAAGACAGCAATGCGGGCATCCTTCTGGATACCAAGAAATTTTGGGAGCGCAACGACACTTACCACCCCAAGAATGACGATACAAACCACCAATTCTATCAGTGTAAAACCTTTGGTATTACGCACAGCCAACCTCCGAATATGTATTTTTATAGTCTGCTATTCTGGAGCAAAATTATGGCTGGAAAGGTATTGAAAAAGAATGAAGTTATGCGATGAATGATTCGGTTCTAATATATAAAACAAGTTGCTTAAAATTGCATTCGGAATTTATTCAAACTCACACAAAAAGTAAGTGTGATCTCAATAAGAAAAAGCCCCAATCCTATAAATATATGGGGCTTTAAATCATCGCTTTATGAGGTGCTTGTGGCTGCGTGTGAGCCTTGTTTGAAAACAAAACGCCAAATGAAAAGAACCACGGCTATGTAAGCTAGACCAACGCCAAGCGCCTGCCAGTGCATGCCGTTATACATCGCGATTGGCATCAAAGAGATGATGAAGATGTCAGTGATTGAGCCTGGGACATAAGCGATGGCGTAATCATCAAGTACCTTGCTACGCATCTTTGGATCAACGATACGAAGTAGAGCAATACCCATAGCTACCGTACCGGTTAACCAACCCCAAGAGAAGATGCCTTTCTCAAACCAATTCTCACCCATGATTCGTGGTGCTACCCAAAAGATTAACCAAAGTGTGAAACTTACACCGCCAATTGCTAGTACTACCATAGGCATTAAGTACTGGGCTAAGACGGTAATCTTGATGGCTGAGATACCAAAGATAATCAAATAATCGGTACTGATGCCCGCAGCGTGTTTGAATGCACCGTCACAAAGATAGCGTGAAGCTTTGGTTTGTTTCGCGATGATTCGCACAAGCATGCCGCCAAGGAAGCCAGTTACAAACGTCGGGATCTGCACCTTATCGTGGAAAGAAGACAAGTAGTTGGCGGCGACATAAGAGAAAGCGGTTACGACAACCACTAGCGCAGCGTGAATCGCGAAAGAATCAACCGACAGGGAAGACATGGTGTCTTTCATTACCGGTTCTTGATCATCAGGCTTAACAAGGCCTTTGCGTTCGTGTTCGTCCATGCTGTCGAATGTCGTAAAGCTACGAATCCAACCCATCTTCAATGCGAATTGCAGCATGAGCATGCCGACAGAAATCGAAATGAAAATACCCACGGTTGCGAAGGTTAAGCCAAGTGTGAAGCCATCTTCCCAGCCAAGCCCCGTGAAGATTTCACCAACCACAGAGGCAGAGCCGTGACCGCCCATAAAGCCCGCAGACATTGTCACACCAAAGCCGGGATTAATCTCTGGCCAGAAGAAGGTAGTGATAGCGAGACCAAACATTGCCGCAAACAACCACTGAGAAACAGAAGCGATTTGGTTGAATGCCCACAATGAGCCAGCGCGCTGTGCGACGGTTTTAGGTGATGGAACATCCGTTGCCAGACCTAACGCAGAAAAAAGTGCAGCAGTTAACAGGCTTGCGTTAGCGGTAAAGGTGTCGGTCCAAGGCAGTACGTTTAGCAGGGCTGGTCCAAAAATCAGACCGAATAATCCCGCGAGAACCGCCGATGGAATGTACATACGTTGCAGTAATGGCGTGTGAACGCGAATGACTTTTGCCAAAATCAATAGTAAGCCAGCAATGGCTAAGTCAGTCAGCATTAGACCTTTAGGCATTTTATCCTCCAGTAAATGCAGTCAAGGGGTAGCGTCCTTGTGACCAACCTTGATTGAAAAATCGCTCCCAACGAAAAAAGTCACATACGTGACCAAAAGTGTTGAGAAATCAATGTCGTTTTCATAAGCAAAAGAATGTGCTTATGCAGTTTGAAATGAGTGCAAATGTCGTGATTGCGCACGAACTTGAAGAGAAATTAGATTAAATTTCTCGATGTTATTTTGATAGTTCACTCAGGAAAGGCGGCAATCCTAGTCACTTTGTCAGAGCAATGCAATTGATGGGAATCAACAAATGATGTTCACTAAATGAGTGTTCTTTACTAACGGCATGAAAAATAAAGACAATTAACGAGAAATAATATTTGTCATATCGACAATAAAAGTTGATTGAATGGCTAAATTGTCGCCGCTTTATGAGGTGGCGTTAGAGATTCACATGCGAAAGAACAAAATCAACCAAGGTGCGGTTTTTAAGGGAAAGCTGTTTTGAACGGTAAAGCAGGTGGATCGGTTTTGGCTTGGGAGCATGTTGCTGAAGAATTTCTACCAAGGCACCAGATTGGATTTCCTGCTCAACTAAGATCTTTGGTTGCAGAAGAACGCCAGAGCCTTTTAACGCGGCAAACTTAAGTACATCGCCATTATTAGACGTTAATCGGGTGTTGCTGTTTCCAAAGGTATTAGATGGCATGTTCACTACTTGTTGGCTTTCTCCTTGGTGATACTGAAACCCCAAACAATGATGATGTTCAAGGTCATCAAGCGATTGGATAGGGGCATGTTGCTCAAGGTAAGAGGGTGAGGCGCAGTAAGTCATGTGGTATTCACCCAATTTTCTCGCGACTAACGACGAATCGACCAACTCACCGATTCTAATAATCACGTCAGCTTCGCTTCGATATGGGTCAATCAAATTGTTGTCCAACATCAGCTCAACGTTCAAATCGGGAAATTCAGCTAAGAAGTCAGCCACGATAGGAGCAATGACCTTTTTGCCATACGTGACAGGGCAGTTAACTTTCACTGTTCCGGTTGGACGGTTAATCAGCGTCTGGATTAGGTTCTCTGCGTTGGTGATGTCTTCAATAATGCGGTGGCATTCTTGATAGTAGAGTCTGCCAGCTTCGGTTAAGGACTGTTTACGTGTGGTGCGATGAATCAGCTGTGTACCTAAGCTTTGCTCAAGAAAGCTCACGTGCTTGCCAACCATGGTCGGTGAAATATCAAAGTGGTGTGCAGCATTACGAAAGCTGCCATGTTCGACCACGTAAGCGAAAACTTTCATGCTTGTTAATTTATCCATTACACACCCAGAGTTGATAAAGAAATAACTAAAGCAGAGTTTATCAATCAAATGAGGTTAATTACAGTGGGCGTATGATTAAGAATGGAGAAAGAGATCCATCATGAGCGAGACGATTTTTGTTACCGCCGAACTGAAAATGAATGCCGATAAGCCAAGACAACAAGTGGTTGAAGCCATTGAACAATTTTGCCTTGATATGCAAAGCGAAGCGGGGTGCTTGCAAGCGAATGCGACCTACGATTCTAAAGATCCACAACGTGTGATTCTTTGGGAGCGATATGAAAGCCGCGCCGCGATTGAAGCGCATTTTGCTATGCCGCATACACAAGCGTTTATTGCGGCTGAAATGGCGGAGTTAGTTCAAGCATTCGAAACCCAAGCTCAATAGGAGAGGCGAACATGAAATGGGGTATTTTAGGCACAAGCTTTATCTCAGGTGTTATGGCTGAGGCAATCCAAGGTGATGACAAGAGTGAACTGTACGCGGTTGCTGGGCGTTCGGAACAGAACTTGAACGCATTTGCTGAGCAATATGGCATCGAGAACACGTTCACCGATTACGATGCGTTGATTGCCGATGAGCAAGTCGACATTATTTACATCGCACTGCCAAATCACCTTCATCATGACTTTATCGTCAAAGCGGCAGAGCAGGGGAAGGCGATTCTGTGTGAAAAGTCATTGTCGGTAGATATGGGAAAAACCGAGTTGGCACTAAAAGCAGTCGAAACGCACAAGGTATTCTTTGCTGAAGGCTTAATGTACTTGCATCACCCGTTGATCAGCGAGTTGGTTTCGGTGCTTAAATCGGGAGAGATTGGTGAACTTCGCTCGATTCATACTTCTTACATTGCATCGATTGCACAGTTTGTGAATCCAGACAGTAAAGGTGCTTTGTATAACTTAGGTTGTTACCCAATGTCATTGGTGCATTTGGTGGTGAAAACCATGTTGGGTGAACAAACCTTTGAGAACCGCTCTATGACAGCGATTGGTCGACGAGGTAACGATGGGAATATCTGTGAATCGAGTTTGATGATGCAATTCGGTGAGCAACAAACGGCGAGCGTACACACCGCAGAAGATCATGGATTGAAACACCAATTCACCATTCTGGGTAGCAAAGGTTGTATTACGTTAGATTCAAATCCATGGCTACCAACGCAAGAAAACCAGTTTAGTGTGGAAATTTACGAGACGTCGAAGCGTGAAGTGTCTGTTCCGGCAGCTGGGGACGCTTTCTTCTATCAAGTGCGCAATATTCGCCAAGCGGTTGAAGCAGGGCGTATCTCGTTAGAGAACCCTTGTGCAACATGGGAAGACTCTCACCGTATTATGCAGCTGCTGACTGAGTGGGAATCACTGGCTTCAAAGTAAGTCTGTACTTGAACCAATGAACATAAAAACGGCGCACTAAATCCAATGATCAGTGCGCCGTTTGTATTTTGGGTTCAGTCTGGACTAAATGCGATTATCGCCGGTGCTGAACGCAATGATTTGGCTGATCTCAGACAGGCTTCTGCCACTTTCTTGCTGCCATTGAACAAACGCTTTGTTGGTGGCATCGAGCGATTTCTTCGTATCTTTGCCACCTTCAATGATCTTGCAATTACGCAGGTAAGCTTCAACGTCGCTAGACAAGATAAAGGTATCAACGCCCATTTGACGAAGTGTGTAAGGACCGGTATTGCCACCTAGGCGATTACCGCGTTTCTTCAAATACGCCCATAGGTCGGTGATTTTCTCTTGCGGCCAATCGGCAACCATTTTGCCAAACGAGCCGTATTCGATTTTTGCTTCGTGGATCATACGTGCGTTGGCAGGAATCGACATGACTTTAGTGAGATGGCGAATGATGCGTTTGTCGGTTGCTTTGGTTTCCCATTGCTCATCCGACAGCATCAATAGCGGCTCAATCTTAAACCCAAAGAACACTTCTTCGAAGTTCGGCCACTTGTTGCGAACCACGCTCCACGAAATCCCACTTTGGAATACTTTCATCGAAAAAGCGGCCAGCCAACGGTCGTCGGGAATCGCTGCCAGCTCTTCTTTGCTTAGTGGATAAGACAAAAGCGCTTCAAGTTGATCTTCACCACCTTTACGCTCGGCAGCGCGCTGATAAATCGCGTCAAATTTTTCGATACTCATAAAAGAAGTTAGTCCTAGTTTATGTCGATATTTGCGAAACATACTACGCTTAAGTGGCTGAATCGTAAATTGATGGAGTGTCACAAATGAAGAAGGTCACATTAACGTTTGTCGGGGAAGGTTCGGATCGTATTGCGGAAAAATTCTATGCGTGGATGACGGACGGTGGGTTAGAAGACAGCATGATTGAGAATTTATCTGACCGTGAAATCTCAGTTGTTGGCATCAGTGATATGGATAATGAAACGCGTGATGTGGTGATCAATACGGAAATGAACTAACGAGTCGTCTTTCGTCAGCTATTAGAATCAGATAAAACAAAGCCCTTCACGAGAAGGGCTTTGTTGCGTTTATAAGCGTGAGAGCCTAGTTATTTACCAGTGTCAGACCGCTTGGTAGTGCATCACCGAAGATACGCTTCGATTCGCTCTCAGATAGCTCTTTGACTTCTTCAACCAGTGATACCCAAGATTCAGGTACCTTGCTTTGCTTCAACTTAGCCAGTACCTGCTCACGGTAGTCGTCTGAGATATCGAATAGGCGGTCGCCCGTTTTACGACAAATCATTACGGCTGCGAAAGCGATCATTGGCTCTTTCTGCCAGTTCTGCTCTAGCAGCTTAGGCAACCACTGTTCCGCTTGTTCACGAGGAACGACGTTATGCTGACTGCCATATAAAGGCGTACGTGATGCCAAGCGACCCATTGCCCACCAGTGTGCTTGTTCGAACTGGTTATGGTTGATGGCTTTGCTCAAGAACCACGTAGCCAATAGAACTTTGTCTTCGACTTCTAGATGCTCTAGAGAGGCAGACAAGCGCACCATTGATTCGTAACCCATGTCTTGCGCTGCTTTGGCAGATTGTGGGTTTTTCATCGCGCCAGGGTGTAGGTATTTCGCGATGTCCGCCAAGATGGTCTCTTGCTGCTCTTGGCTTAAACCACCGGCAATGCGACGCCAGAATACCCACCAGTCAGTCCAACCTTGATGGTTTTTGAACTGAATGTTTTGTTGGTAGAGACCCCAAACTTGCTCAATACGCCATGAGTCAGTTGGATCGCCAAAACCCGGACGCAGTGCAAAACCGGCTAAACGAAGCCAGTTTTTCTCGTGCTGTTCAGAGCGGCGGCGACGCTTACGACCTTGTGCGAAGGTATCAAACAGTTGACGTAGGGTAGTGAAATCCCACTCGTCCCGTTTGCCCAGTTTCTTCTCAAGATCTTTGGGTAAGGTTTTGATCTCTTTGCTTTCTGCGCTTTTCTTGTTACCGCTGTAAAGGCGAGCGATCAGCTCCTTACATTCGTTCAGTTTAGGGTGAAGCTTAACTTGCTCGCTGTAATCGGTTTGCTTGTTACGAACTTCGAATTCCAGCTCCCAACGTTTGCTGTCATCTTTTGCGCTGACACATTCCATCTTAAGCGTACCGACTTCGGTCAACTGACACGCCAGTTGCACTTCTACGCGCTCTTTCTGGTTGGCTTGCAGTTCGGCACCTTCACCTTCAAGGGTGGTGATATAAGGCGGCAGAGGAGCAAATAAGTCAGGATCAACGTCCACCATCACACCGTTTTGAATGGCAGTGTTATTGGTTAAGGTGTCGTGGGTAGAAGTCAGCAGATTAAAGCGAACGGGTTCACCTAGGGTAAGCGAGAAACGACGACTACTTAAGCGGATCTCGTGTCCTTCTTCTGTACCTTTGGCAAGCAAACAGAGTGCTTTGCCCATCTTGTTCTTCTCTTGAAGGTGCAAGAAGTAAGAACGCGCTGCACCACCACCAATTTTTAGCTGTGCACCACGACGTGCTTTACCAAACGCAACAGCACCCAGGGCAACAGACCAATCTGGATGTGGGTTATCTAATACCGTAACCGGAGCGCCGCGCCAATCGGACAGTAGGGTAGTGACTCGCTCAGTAACAAGTTCACTATTGAACACACCACCGTTAAGTAGCAAGCCTACCGGAATTGCATTTTGTTTGTCGTCTTCAATGCCGAGAGCGGCACGAGCAACTTGCTGATGCTGAGTTAAGAACTCGGCAACGTGTTTGCTCACTGCTGGGTCAGCAACGTATGGAAGACCAAACTCGACAACGGCGCTGCGACGTTTGTCTGGTACTTCACTGAAATCAGAAAGTGGGAAGAAACCATCCAAAGCGATTTGGTGCACTTCTTGTTTGCTCAGCCCAATACTCTTTGTTCCGCCAAGAAGTTTCGAGCCGCTGCCCAGCATGGTGATCTTCACTTCTTCAGGTGCACTCGCTGAAAGCAAGTTTTCTTTCGCTTTGCGAGTTTGCTGAATCAGCTTAGTCAGGCTTGCAGCAGTGAGCTTCTTACTTTGGTTGAAGCGGCTCTCTGCAAGATGTGCTAATGCTAAGTCGAGGTTATCACCACCAAGCATCAAGTGCTCGCCAACACCAATACGATCAAGGGCTAGTTCATCTTGAGAAGAGAAACTGGCTTCAATCAAGCTCAAGTCGGTAGTACCACCGCCCACATCACACACCAGAATCAGCGGCAACTCTTTGAGTTCATCAGCTGCGGTTTGCTGGTGGCGTGCGTACCAGTCGTAACATACGGCTTGTGGCTCTTCGAGCAGGACGATTTTCTTTAAGCCTGCCAGCTCAGCCGCTTCAAGCGTGAGCTTACGAGCGGTTTCATCGAACGACGCTGGAACGGTCACAACCACATCTTGGTCTTCTAGCCTGTTGCTAGGGTGACGGTAGTTCCATGCTTGACGAATGTGGTTGAGGTAGCTTGCGCTGGCAATGACGGGGGATACTTTATCTACGTCTTGCGCGCCAGCCCAAGGAAGAATGTCTGAGCTACGATCCACTGCTTGGTGCGATAGCCAGCTTTTAGCACTGGATACCTGACGTCCTTCCACCTTAGCGCCTAATTCACGAGCCCATTCACCCACGATCACATTGCTAATGTCGCCAGATACCGGTTCGTTTTCCCAAGGAAGTGTTAGGTCAGAAGGGGAGATTTGACCAACTGCAGGGTGATAGCGGAAAGAGGGCAGCAATGGTTTACGAACCACTTCACCCGGACCAATCAGTTGGTCGATGTCGAATAGGGATACTTCGGATTGTTCAAGGTTGTCGGTGATTTCACAGTACGCCACCACAGTGTTTGTGGTGCCAAGGTCAATACCAACAAGAAAACGAGGAGATGCCATACAAACCTTCGTGTATTTAAAAACGGCACCCGATTGGATGCCGTTTGATTTCTATTTATTCTTCTTCGTTTGAGTTGCTTTTCGCGTCTTCGCGCACATCGAACTCAACATGCCATTTTTGACCGTTATCAGCGGCAATGGCTTCTAAGTAAAGCGTACCAAGCTCTGTGACGCGAGAGGCTAGGGTTACTGGAACCACTTCACCTTCACGACGACCTTCAGATACAGGCAGCGTTACTTGGATTTCTGGAAGCTCTTCAAGCTCTTCTGGTGCCCAGTAGTCTAGGTGAGTACCTGCTAGGTCATCACGACGAACGGTTGAGCCGAAGAATTGGAAGTTAACTGGTTGACCAATGATCAAACCAAACTCTTGGCTTGGTACGTCAACGCTTGAGCCTTCTTCCATACCAAATGGTGCAACACAAAGTGCTTCCATTGGAGGCGCCATGCCCGGAATCGCAGGCATCGCACTTTCGATACCCACGTAGTAAGCCGAAGCAATACCACCACGGATACGAACGCCTTGCCCACGACGCACAGAGCCGTAGTAAGCCGCACCGCTAGCAACCGCAAGGTCTAGATCCACACCTGTTAGGCGCTTCGCCATTTCTGTATCTGCTTCAATTAGCCATTCGTTGATCGTGTCTTCTAGGCGAGTTGCTAGAAGTTTCGATTTCAGAACACCACCGTTGAATAGGATTGCTGTTGGCTTGATGAAGTCAGCCGATTGCGTCGCATCCGCACCTGGCATACCAGGCATGTTAGCGAATGGGTTGAAATCTTGGGCTGCTGCTTCTGCGCCATTTCCTGAAGCAGAAAGAGCATTAGCTTGTTTAGACAAGAACGCAGCAATGTGACGAGTAATGCCTGCATCTTGTGCGTAAGGCAGACCCATTTGCGTTAGTGCACCACGGTTACGTTGAACAGGGTGATCAGTAATCGCAACTTGAGGGAAGAAGCCGTCAACCAGTGTTTGTTGTACTTCTTCTTGAGTCAGTTCTGTTTTCAGCGTTGCGCCAAGCAGTTTAGAACCACGGCTTGGTACTACAATTGGCACTGACTGAAGTTCGCTGTCGTTCAATAGCGCTTCTTTCGCGTCACGACATGCGTGTGTCATTGCCTGAACTTGCCATGGCTGTAGCTCTTTGCCTTCTTGCGCTAGCTTCATCTTTAAGCGGTACGCAAGTGCAAGGTCCATGTTGTCACCGCCAAGTAGGATGTGTTCACCTACCGCGATACGGTTCAGAGTTAGGTTGCCGTCGTCTTCAGTTACTTCAACCAAAGAAAGGTCAGTCGTACCACCACCGATATCGACCACAAGCACGATGTCGCCAACTTCAACTTCGTCGCGCCATTTGTCGTTGCTGTTATCGATCCAGTTGTAAAGTGCAGCTTGTGGCTCTTCTAGAAGCGTTAGGTGCACAAAACCAACATTGCGTGCTGCTTCTGCAGTTAGATCGCGAGCAGCAGGATCAAAAGAAGCAGGGACCGTAATAGTCACGTCTTGATCGGCAAGGTTGTGATTTGGATTCGTGTGATTCCAAGCGTCTTTTAGGTGCTCTAGGTAAAGCTCTGTCGCGCGAAGAGGGGATACTTTTTCCACTTCTTCTGGGCTACCTGCAGGCAGGAAGGCATCACGACGGTTAACACCAGCGTGGCAAAGCCAAGATTTCGCACTTGCAACAAGGCGAATCGGTGTTTTTGAACCTAGGTTACGTGCAATAGCACCAACCAGAGCTTTTGGCTCGCTCGACCACGGAAGAACGCGTGATTGCGGGTTCATTTCGTGTTCGTGTGGTTGGTATAGGAAAGAGCCTAATTGGCTACGAGTTTCTACCGTACCCGGCGCAGTAAGCTGCGGGATAGGCATCACTTCAACGCGAGCGTCTTCGTCGTGAGTATCAACAAAAGACATGACACAGTGTGTTGTACCTAAGTCGATACCGACACTGAATTTAGGCGTCTGTTGAGTTTCAACAGACGCTTCTTGAGAATGGTTTTCTTGGTTCATGTGTTCCATTACAGCTCAACCTCAGCTGGAGCGATCACAGATGCATCGTAGTTCTCAGCCAGTTTAGGCAACGTCATTGATGTTGCTTTCCAACCTTTGTGAACTAGCGTGCCGTTGAATGGCGCGCTGCCTGTTACGTTGCCAGTTAGGCGGATTTCTTGTGGGTTGAAGCCTTCTTCAACCGTAATGCGAGTTTCTTCGTCTTCGTTACGAACGTGCGCTAGCGTCACGTAGTCGTTCAGTACTTTCTGACCGCCTGTGTGGATTACGCGAGCAGCTGCGCCTACTTCTTCATCAGAGAATGACGTTAGGTCTTCTTTTAAGAAGTCAATTAGGCGAGCTTCTTGTTGCATGATAGAAAGCAGCTGCATTGCAGAGTCCGTTGATGCTGTTGCAAGTTTTGATTCAACTTCTACAACGCGCTCTACGACTTTCTCTACTTCCACTACTTTTTCTACTTCAACGATCTTCTCAACTGGCTTCTCAACCTCGACGATTTTCTCGACCGGTTTTTCTACCACTTTCTCGACCACTTTTGATTTGCGCGATACCGCGATCAGAAGAAGCAAAACACTCGAAGCTGCCAAACCAGCATGCAGCATATCGAACGTTTGAGGAATTAGGTTCAAATCAATGTTCATGACGTTTTTTCTCTTTCTATTGATTTATTGGTGCTCAGTATTGGCTCATGTGTTTACTAAAAGGATCGTCTTTGCGACCTGCACCAAGTTTAGACATTAAAATGATGGTGGATGGTAGCATATTCAAGGCTTAAGACTGTAATAATTCGTGAATATACCGCATGATTAGCATGAAAAATCAACGATTAGACGGAGCGGCAAACGTTGTTGCTTGATGTTTACCCACATGTGGCGCAGTATTTCCATCATTATCGAAGCATTGCACGCAAAAAACGTGGAACACGAAATGACATATAGCACGGCTCAACAGAGCATTTTTAAACGATATTCTGCTTCTATTGTAGCCTTTATTACGGTCATTATCGTTACCGCTGGCATGGTTGGTGTTGCCTACAAAATACAACAGCGTTACACCATGACCATCTTTGATACCTTGGCTGACCGTCAAGCGGAGTCTCTTAAACTTGCCGTAGAAAACGATCTTGAGTTCATCGGTGCGGGTGCGAACTTTTTTCACTCCGTTGATAAGTCTTACTGGACGCAATTTCCTTACTATGCGAAGCAAGTAGTGGGCAGCTCAGAGAGTTTGATTGCTTTACAATGGATGCAACGTGTTGAGCCGAGTGAGTTAGAAAGTTACCTCGCCAAAACACGTCAAACTTTCCCGGACTTTCAGATCTTTACTGTACCCAAGGATGGCGAGAAAACATTCGGATACATCCTTAAAGACGATGCGCCTGCTTATGTGGCGACCGATATCTATCCAAGAACCGCAACCAACCTGTCATTGCTTGGCTTTTATTCCTCACGTCTGCGTTTTGAGTTGATCTTAGATGACATCATCACTCATGACAGAGCCAACATTTCAGACAAAGTTCGTCTATTACAAGATGGCTACGACCAGTCATTAGAGAAAACCGGTTTATTGGTTTATCACCCAGTATTCAGCTTCGACAAACAAGAATTGCTTGGTGTCGTTGTTGGGGTAGTGCGCAGCACGGCTTACTTCGATCAACTGATCACAAAGACGGCAACGGAACTGGATATGTCCGTCAAGGTTGAAGATAAGGGGTTTGATGCCTACGACGACCCTCTGTTGTTTAAGAGTGAAAACTGGGACGCTTTAAACGGTAAGATCATCAGCCGTACTATTCATTTGCCAAACCGAGATTGGGTCATCGAATTTAAACTTTCGGAATCCGTATCTGCGTGGGAGCGTTCAGTACTGTATGGTACTGGCATCGCGGGTTTGGTTATCGCCTTCTTGATTAGCTATATCGTTAATCTACAGTCGCGTGAGAAGGAACGCCTTGCGGTGATGCTCGACAATAAAACGGTGGAGCTAAAGCGCATGGCAGAGTTAGATCCATTGACCCAATTACTGAACCGACGCGTATTTAACGATAACTTACTGCACTACATTAATAGTGACGTTAAGTTTTCTTTAGTGGGCTTCGATATTGACCGTTTTAAGCTTATTAACGACAAATATGGGCACTTGGCCGGGGATGAAGCGTTATTGCACGTAACCAAGTTGGTGAACGCAAATCTACTTGATGGCGACCGCTTTTACCGCGCAGGTGGTGATGAGTTCTGTATTTTATCGCGAGTGACGGACAAAGAAGAGTTGGCCGTCTACTTAGATAAGCTCCGTGGGATAGTGGCAAGCTCTCCGTTTGAATACGAAAGTACGCCAATCATTTGTTCGCTGAGCATCGGTGCTGCGGTACACAAAGATGAAGATCCTGAGAGTTTATTCCACAAAATGGACGTGCAGCTCTACCAAAGTAAGGAAAATGGTCGAAACTCTGTATCGATCGGCGATTAATTCAGCGAGCAAATTCGAGTTTTGAGATTGGTTACGGTAGAATCTCACGCTTTCAAATTTACGTTAGGAATCAAGACAAACTATGAACCATAACCGTATCGTCTGCTTCGATTTAGAAATGTGCTGCTGGAATGAAAACGGCGTGGGTCGCACGGGCGAGATCATTGAAGTTGGTTTGGCTGAAATAGATTTGTCGAAAGGTGAAATCGTAAAGCGCGCGCAATACTACGTGAAACCAGAACACGATGAAGTGTCTCTGTTCTGCGCCGAGTTAACGGGTATCACACCACGTAAGATTGAAAAGCAAGGTCGACCACTAGAAGAAGTTCTCAAATCGATGCTGAAGAACTTTGGCGGCCGCAATAAGATTTACGCATCATGGGGACGTGATGACCTTATCTTGCTTGAAGAATGCCAACAAAAGGGCATTGACGCGCCATTTACCGAGTTCATTAACTTAGCAACCTTGTACCGCATTCAAAATCGTCTTAAAGAAAAACGTATTGGACACAGAGCGGCGCAAGAAGCCAAAGGTATCGAGTGGGAAGGTCGTCAGCATTCCGGTTATGTGGATGCATACAACTTGGCAAAACTTGCACTGACCATGCTATAAGCTTCTGTTTTCATAAATCTTTCATTGGATTTCAGTCTGCTCGTCATAAGCCAGCTCTAAATTAGTTATTAATAAATAACAACAATGTTGGCTAGACTCTTGCTGAGATGACGATGTTTGATTCGGTCAAATCCAGACTAGAGATACAAAAAAACGCGCTCATGAAGCGCGTTTTTTATTGGTTCTTATTTTTGTTGAGGCTGTATTTTATTGAGGTAGCGCTTTACTGAGACTGTAATTTTGCTCGGATAAAGTCGCTGTGGTCGACGTAGAGTAGCTCCGCTGTTTTGCGAATTACGGCATCTTCCAATGGGTCAATTTCACCGTCAGCGTATGCCACTTCCCACATACTCTTAATCAGTTCATAGCGGGTTTCTTGTGAAAGTTCACGCAGTTGAGACGTAAAGTCATAAAGGGAAGTCGATTCACTCGATCGGTTCTGAGCCTGATTCAGTAGTGTGTCGGTCTCTTCTTCCGTTAGGGAAAGCAATTTCATGATCAAAGAGCGTTTGGTTGCTTGCTCTCTTTCATCGATTTGATGGTCCGCACCAGCCACTTCACATAGCAAGCAGGCTATCGCCATATTGGGTGACAGCGTGTTGGATTGGCTAAGGTCCGAGCCTTCTATAAGTTGTTTAAATAATGAAGTAAGCGAATTAAACATGTTGAGCACCAAGCTGTTATCTATTTATTTAAGATGGTAATGGTTTGAGCAAATCTCAAGGTCTTGATGAAATTTGATCAAGATCTCATACGATTGAGATGACATTTTTGCTCAATACAGTATTTGACCGCCAAAAAGCGGATTTATTCCTCAACCTTTGTCGGCGGGAAATCGATTGAATCGCCTTCACTCGTTAAGATACTGATATTATTTGGCTTTCCGTCTTCATCCAATCTCAGCTCGCCAATCGCACTTTGGTTCACGAGTCGATAAAAATTGTGGTTGCTTGGTGCGCGTTTAAAAATCTTCAAACGCTTACGTTTGGTAAACAAGTTCAATGGCGAGCGAGGGCTATACAGCAGACGATCCATTGCATCACATGCGCTCAGAAGTTGCGCTGGAAACTGGTTCTTAATCCCACTACAAGTGACCTGATAGATGTTTGGGCTATTACGGCGAAAACGCAATTTGATGTCATAGGCGAAGGAGTAGTGTACATCGCCAGAGAGAATCACGAAGTTAGTTGGGGTTTTGGTGTGAGTGAAAATACTGATCAAGGTATTCGCACTACCCGGATGCGCCATCCAGTTTTCCGCATCAATCAACAGCGGCTGACCAAAACTGGTCATGATGCGTTGTAGCGTCTCAATAAACTTCACACCAAACATGGGCGCAGCAGAGACGATGATCACTTTGTCTTGATGCATCAATTCTTGTTGGAATTCAATCAGGGCTTCCCAATCCATCAAACCCGACGGTTTATTCATGCGTGATTCTGAACGCCAACGACGAGTACGTGTATCCAGTACCACCACTTTTGGTGAGGTGTGAATCGTGTAGTGCCAATCTTCAAAACGATAGAGGTACTTTATGAACTCGTCTTGAGATTCTGAAGTCAGCTCTTCAAAGTAACGGCGCGCATGCTCCATAAACGGGGCGTTGAATTTTTCTGGCGCGTTTCCCCAACCTTGGCATAGCCAGTAAGCGATCAGGCTGTTACCGATGATGCGATGCGAGAAGAGGTTCTCATTGGCTGCTTTTTCCCAGCCAACCGTCAGGTTCCAATCGTCGGTCACGTCATGGTCATCAAAGATCATGTAAGTAGGAACGTGAGCGAGCAAACGCTGGACTTTATCCAAGCCTTCGACAAACGCATCGATATGGATTTTCTCATCACGCCAATGTTGCTGCCATTTCGGCTCTAACGCTTTTCCGCCCGTTGTAAACTCTCTTTCCAATAAACGCTCACGATTGACTAACGTCCAAGGTACTGGAGACCAAACGAGCAGGTACATCGCAAACAGTTCTGCAAAACTGATGAGATGGTTTTCGCATTCACGTGAACTGAAAATAGGGGTGCCACGATGGGGAAAGAACTTGCTAAGTAAGCTGAAATCGTCCACGTAGTGAGGCAGAATGTTGTCTCGGCCATAAAAGCAATCTGGGCTACGATACAGTTCTTGCGTGTTTTTTATTGGTGCTTGAGCGAACTCTTCATCAGGCAAGCCTAGTAACTCAACTAATTGCTCAATCGCATCCAGCATTGGACCTGCTACATGATCAGCATAGATTTGATCGCCGCTCATGATGAGCATATCAGGGCGGTCTTCTATCGGTTGGCTAGCAACTTTTGCGTCAGCTTGGACCAGAGTGTCTTTACTAAAATGATGTGGGTTACGACACGAGCCGTGCAGGACATAATCGGCTTTTTCACTGATTAGGAACTCCACACCTCGTGCTGAATCTGTGTCTTCACCGTAGTCAAGGTGGGGCATCAACTCGGTTAACAAACCGGATTGGGTATGGATTTGATAGCGCAATGCTTGATGGGTAGGAAACTCGCCTTGCAGCGTGAGCATGCAAACCCAAGCGCGTTTACCAACTTGTAATAGATGCTCTGCCGATACTGGTTGAGAGTAATATTGCGCCCCAGTGGTTGCATCGCTGATTTCAATCAAGCCTTCGAGAGGTTGCGTGGTCACCAACCAAATGTTCACTTCCGTTGCGGTGACTTTTCTTAAAATCGGACCGGCAACAATCAGAGGAAGAGAGGAAAGTTCGTTGGTGTTGAGCGATGTTGGCAAAGCGGTTCCTTATTTTTTGAATCAGTGTTCTGAATCTTCTTCGAGTATTTCGATAACTTGCGAGCTACTAAGTTCATGTCCCATCAGAAATAAACCTAACATAGCATCGGCTTTAGATGCATTGTCGCTGTCTTCATCGAGAATTTGCTGTAGACGAGTACGGATCAGGTCGATTTCATGATCAACAAAACCGCGACCTTCTTCTTCGCCTTGGCCATCTTCTGGTGCGTTATCGAAATGCATAAACAGCATGTCACCATCAAGAGTGGTGCTTTCCAAGCGTTCTGGTAGCCATTCTTCACCCATCACGATATCGGGGTCGCTACCTTCCGGCAAGTTGTTGATTATGGAGATGAGTTCGGATGCTTTCACGATAAACTGCGGCTTTGGTCATTGGTTTTCTATTGTATCGGCGAATCTGGCAAAAATCTAAATCTCATTGCTGAGAGAAGAGAGAATTTTGACCGTTTCGTGTTTGATTGCGTGCAGAGTAATCAACCAATGAAAAAGAGCTCGTTTCCGAGCTCTTTGTTAAAGGGGAGGCTGGGTTATTGGCAGCTGCCTTCAAAAGTCCATAGCCAATAGTTGTCGAATGGATTCGCACCCCAGTTGTCTTGTGAGGCGACAAAGTGATTGCTCCAGTATTTCACCGCCGTGCCCGCAGGGTAGTAATAGTACGGAGACCACTCTTCTAGGTCTGCACATTGATCTTGTGGAACCGGCTCTGGCTGGGGCGCTTCTAACTCTGCGCTCACTGCCACGTAAACGTCTGATGAGCCTTGAGTGTTCGCCGCGAGCACGTAGATATCTGCTCCTTTAATACCACTGAAACCGCAATACTCGTGGTTACCTTGGTTAGTCGAAACGCAATCGTAGTCAGAAAGTGTTGCTGGACGGTCAATTGCAACATACATGTCGACATTGCCGTAGCCATTGTAAGTTTGCACCCATACCTCATCAGCCGGAGACTGACGCAAGACAAACTGTTGTTCGCCATTCGGTGTGATTTCAACAGGTGTTGGCATATTGATCTCCAGCTCTGTCGTTCCTTGCTCTGGCTCAGGGTTCGGTGTTGGCGTTGGTTGTGAATCGCCGCAGTTCATTACTTGCACCCCAACTTCTGCGAACGCTGAGGTTACCGCAGAGCCATCGTATCCAAGTTTTTGTGCTGCTTTACAAACGCCTTCCGCACCTTGTTGGAAGTTCGAGTTTGGTTGCCAGTAAAGTTGGTTGGCCGTCGCATAAGCAATAAATGCTTTCTTGATGTCCCAATTTGGGCTCATTGCCAAATGGTAGAAGGCTTTGTTGAAAATGCCTGAGCTGTGGTGCACATCGATGCCATTGTAGTATTGGTTGATATGGTCGATGGAGGAACCGTCATGGCTTGGGTTGATGAAGTAACGCATAGCTGGCGAGTATTTCATTACGTGTTCGCCCATCTTCCAATTAAAGCTGCCATGCACATATTGGCTAAGTGCTGCAGCGGCGACATCGGAAAAGGACTCATTCATTCCGCCCGACATACCACGATATTCCAACCCAGAGTTTTGCTCGGTAAAGCCATGGCTAACTTCATGAGCAATAACGTCCCACGTTGCCAGTGGGTACATTGAGTTATTTCCGTCACCAAAGGTCATTTGGCGACCATCCCAAAAAGCATTTCCATAGTTCGAACCGTAGTGAACACGCATGGTTAGTTTTTGATGAATAGGGCGCGCACCAATCCAATCTTGGTACATATCAAACACGCGTTGACCAAAATAGTGCGCGTCATTCATTGGAGCGTAGGCGCCATTTACTTCTCGATAGTTGTTCACGTTACAGTCGAAACGATGAACTTGGCCACCCCATTGTTGGTTGTTCATGTTGAGGGTAATGACGTTTTCGCTGTCCATTTGGCAGTATTGATTAACTTGGAATCCACCAAACTTGGTGTTGGGACCAAAGTAGTAACGGCCGCTTTTGCGGTTGCCTCCCGGCCCTTCGGCTTCCAAAAACGCGATCCCATCCCATTGGTCGACGATCTCACCTGATTTTGCATCTACCAAAGTGATAGGGCGAGAAGGGCGGAAATTCTTAATCTGGATTGCATCGACTTTGTAAATCAACCGCGCGGTTTGTTGTTCATCTAGCCAGACCATTAATTCTGCCTGAGCGTCATCACTTGGCGAGTTTTCATTACTTGGAGATTTGCTTGCGGCGACACCTTGACGGTTGCCCGTTGCGATCTCAATGGCTTGCTTGCCACTGATCATAGGTAGGGTTGAATCAATATCGCTCTCAATGCCGACAACAACATCACCATCGACAGGTTGAGCAAATCCTCGAGTAGAGAGATCGGCTACAACGGAGTGTCCGTAAACCGGTATGCCGTAATGGAGTTGTTGTTTGCGAATCAAAATTTGATTACCGATTTCGACTCGATTGATGTCTCGATAACTCAGCTTAGTGTTCGCCGCGGAATAAGACGCTCGTTGTGTGTTAGTGAGTGCCGTAGATAGATCCGTTTGTGAATGGTCCAGAATTTGTGCTGCATGTGAAGCAAAAGCGAAGGGCGCAAGCGTTAATAAAGTGACGTTTCGCATAGTTTACCTTTTATTATGTGTATTTATTTGCATAAGGAATGCGAGTGCAGAGTAAAGATAATTAAGTGATATGTTTAAGTGCAGTTAATTGAATATTTGACGTTAATTCAAAATAAATTTATAAATTGCTCAAGGTTTGTACTGTGATACGAAGGGAGACGGAGTCTTGTAGGAATTTTTACCCGATCTTAGACCAAAGTCAGATATACTCTTTTTCAATCGAGACCTTCTCAAATTACAGTGACATAGGAGAGCTATGAAACACCTAGTAGGAGCATCGTTAGTATGTTCTGGTTTATTGCTGAGCGGTTCGGCGTTCGCTGAAACAAAGCACGCGGAGCAAGAGTGGGGCATTGCGGCAATGTACCGAACGGCATCGATCCCGTTTTATACAGCCAATGATGACTCAACGGTGAGCACGTTTGTGCCAATGATGTTCTTTGAAAACGAACACTTGTACATCGACGGTATCGAAGGCGGTGTGTTCTTATTTGATGAGAGCGATTCTAACTGGCGTACCAGTGCCATCATGCGATTACGTTTTGTTGATATTCCTAAATCCATTCAAAATGCGTTTGAAGGGGATCGTGTCGATTTCGGTGGCCAAATTCGTTATAACTTCGACGAAAACTGGCGCGCTGAATTTGAAGTCATGACGGATGACGAATTTCAATTTCACTCTAATTACCGTATCGCTGCTAATTATGAATTGGGCGATTGGGAGTTAGAACCCTCTTTTACCATTCGTTATAAAGATGCCGACTTCAACAGTTCGTACTACTCATTTAAAGATTCAACAGGTGAGAAAATTGGTGCGGGTATTGATGCGAATTTGGGTATCAAAGCACGTTACCACGTAATTTCTAACCTGTATCTATTGGGCGAAACCAGCATCACTCGTCTGGATAGTGAAGCGTACAACAGCCAAATTGTGGAAGATCGTTACCAAGGTGAAGTGTTCGTTGGCTTTGGCTTCTTCAATGATAAAGGCAAAGAGCGCAAGTCAGATTTGCGTAATCGTCCGTATCTTCGAATTGCACATGGCTGGGCAACACCTTCTAACATGGGTGACATCTTTAAGTTCAATGCTGAGAAAGACGAATACAATAACCAACTGACGTCGTTCTTCTACGGGCATCCGCTGACAGACGAGCTATTTGGCTTACCTCTAGATATCTATCTAACTCCAGGTCTTGTTCACCATTGGTCGTCAGACGTGCAATCTTCTAGCACTGAATACGTGATGGCGATTAAAGCGTATTACACCTTTAATTGGCCTACGAAATGGCGTTTTGGTGTTGCAGAAGGTATGTCTTACATCGATAACATTACCTATATCGAAGGGACAGAGATGGAAGAGAAGGGCTACACACCAAGTAACTTACTCAACTATCTCGATTTCTCATTGGATGTAAACGTCGGTGACTTGTTCAACCAAAAAGATTGGGAGAACATGTGGGTCGGCTACTCACTGCATCACCGCAGTGCAATCTTCGAGAACGCCTCTCAGTTTGGCCGTATCAAAGGCGGCAGTAACTACAATACGATCTACTTCCAGTACGATTTTTAAGCTTAGCTAAAAACAAATATGAATAAGCCTCATCTTGACATGAGGCTTATTTATTTCCTGTTAATTGGTAATTGTTCTTATTTCTATTCTTCTGTATTTGTAATTATTATCCATTCAATTTAAAAACCATTCTAATATTTAATTGAATTGACACCTCTCTGACCTATTAATATTTTATTCATATAAAACGTTGAAATGAAATATAAGATTGCATTTTGTATTTTTTAATAATTGACTGTGGTCAAGATTATCACCCCTTAAATCTACAAGGATATTAATAGTGGTGGGTGGCCATGCCTTAGTTGCTCAAGGCTTGTGCTATCTAGCTTAATTGATGGTTTTGTAGAAATGTTGCTTTGATTTGCCTTGTGTATTAATTAAAGCGAAATTAGATATTTTCAATGAATGCCTATTTTGAAAATACAATCTCTATGTCTTTTATTTCTAACGAGTGTTCTTTCCCCACTTAAAGCCATTAATTAAGCGCCACGACCAAATTCAAAAACGTAATTTAGGAAAAAACCATGAGTCAAAATGGTAAGTTTAATATTACTCGGCGTGATGCTTTAAAGGGCGGTTCTGCACTTGGCGCTTTGGCGTTAGCAGGAAACGCGCTTTCTCTCCCGTTTGCAACTAAAGCGGTTGCCAAAGAAACACCAGCAAAACCAAACGAAAAAATTGTCTGGTCGGCATGTACCGTAAACTGTGGTTCGCGTTGTCCGCTTCGTATGCACGTGGTCGACGGTGAAATCAAATGGGTAGAAACCGATAACACGGGTGATGATGTGTATAACCACAACCATCAAGTTCGTGCTTGTTTGCGTGGTCGCTCTATGCGTCGCCGTGTTTACTCGCCAGACCGTTTGAAATACCCACTTCTTCGCGTTGGTAAGCGTGGTGAAGGTAAGTTCAAACGCATCACTTGGGATGAAGCCTTTGACCTCATTGGTGATAACCTAAAACGCATTATTAAAGACCACGGTAACGATGCGGTGTACCTAAACTACGGTACAGGTACGCTTGGTGGCACAGTAACTAAGAGTTGGGATCCGAGCGCGACATTGGTTGCTCGTATGATGAATCTTTGTGGTGGTTACCTAAATCACTACGGTGACTACTCTGCAGCAAACATCGAATGTATGTCGGAGTACTTCTACGGTTCGTTCGTTGATAACAACTCGATTGACGATGTTCAAAATGCAGATCTATGTCTGATGTTTGGTAACAACCCAGCAGAAACTCGTATGTCGGGTGGTGGTCAGGTTCACAACTACGTGGATGCGAAAAACATCAGTCACACTCGCACGATTTGTATCGACCCTCGTTACACCGACACCGCAGCAGGCCGTGAAGACCAATGGATTCCTATCAAGCACGGTACAGATGCCGCTTTAATTGCAGCCATCGCCCATGTATTGATTACGGAAGACAAAGTCGACCAAGACTTCCTTGACCGTTACTGTGTGGGTTACGACCGTAAAACTATGCCAGCGTCAGCGCCAGAAAACGGCAGCTACAAAGATTACATCATGGGCACAGGTCCAGATGGTATCGAGAAAACACCAGAGTGGGCACAGCCAATCACAGGTATTCCTGCTGATGTGATCTTGAAACTTGCGCGTGAAATCGGCGATGCAAAACGTATCTACATTACCCAAGGTTGGGGTCTACAACGCTCAGCGAATGGTGAGCAAGCGTGTAAAGCGGTAATGATGTTGTCATTGCTACGTGGTCAAGTTGGCTTACAAGGTGGCGGTACTGGTGCTCGTGAGGGTAACCACTCATACCCATTCCAACGCTTCCCGAAAGTGCCAAACCCAATCAGCGCCTCAATTCCTATGTTCCTTTGGACAGACGCGATTTACCGCGGTACGGAAATGACAGATCTGACCGACGGCATTAAAGGCGTGCAGAAGCTACAAAACAACATCAAGTTTATCTGGAACTATGCAGGTAACTGTCTGATTAACCAACACTCAGACATCAACCGCACACACGAAATTCTTCAAGATGAAAAAGCGTGTGAAATGATTGTGGTGATCGACAACCACATGACTTCTTCTGCGAAGTATGCCGATATCGTATTGCCAGACTGTACAACGTCAGAGCAATCGGATTTCTGTATGGATGGTGCAGCTGCATCAATGCCTTACTTCATCTTTGCAAGCCAAGCGATTAAACCTCGTTTCGAATGCAAACCTATCTACGACATCATGTCTGGTGTGGCGAAGCGCATGGGCGTGTTTGATGAGTTTACTGAAGGTCGCACTCAAGAAGAGTGGCTGCAATGGATGTACGCTCAGACCGTTAAACAAAACAACGATCCAAACTTGCCGTCTTACGATGAGATGAGAAAGCAGGGTATCTACAAGAAGCAGTTCGACCGTCCACACGTGGCGTACGAAGACTTCCGTCGTGACCCAGAAGCGAACCCATTACCATCGCCATCGGGCAAGATTGAAATCTACTCAGAGACGTTAGCGAAGATCAACGAAGAATGGGAATTGGACGAAGATGAATCCATCAAGCCATTACCAGAGTACGTTTCGACGTTTAATGGCTGGGATTCTCCTGATCGTAAAGAGTACCCGCTTCAGTTAACGGGTTTCCACTACAAAGCTCGTGCGCACTCTACGTACGGCAACGTCGACATCCTAAAAGCAGCGGCACCACAGGAACTTTGGATCAACCCAATTGATGCAGCGTCACGCAACATCGATAACGGTGACTTGGTTAGCGTGCGCAGTAAGTTCGGTGAAATGAACGTTCGCGTAAAAGTAACCCCACGCATCATGCCACACATCGTTGGCTTAGGTGAGGGCGCATGGTACTCACCAAATGGTAAAGGTGTTGACCAAGCGGGTTCAATTAACGTACTGACGACACAACGTCCAAGCCCGTTGGCAAAATCAAACCCGAGCCATACCAACCTCGTTGAAGTGACGCTAATTAAGAAAATGGGGGCTAAATAATGAGCACAGCGAAGCAGTATGGCTTTTACATTGATTCAAGCAAATGTACTGGCTGCAAAACATGTCAGCTCTCTTGTAAAGACAACAAAGATCTGGGTATCGACCGTAACTTCCGTCGTGTTTACGAATACGTAGGCGGCAACTGGACAGAAGAAAACGGCGCGTTCCGTCAAAACGTGTTCGCGTACTACCTATCGATTTCTTGTAACCACTGTACTAACCCTGCGTGTACCAAGGTTTGTCCATCAGGTGCAATGCACAAGCGTGAAGAAGACGGCTTTGTCGTTGTCGATGAAAGCGTGTGTATCGGCTGTAAATCTTGTCACATGGCATGTCCATACGGCGCACCTCAATACAGCGAAGAAAAAGGTCACATGACTAAGTGTGATGGCTGTTATGAACGTGTCGCAGAAGGCTTAATGCCAGTGTGTGTTGATAGCTGTCCACTACGTGCGATTGAGTTTGGTCCAATTGATGAACTACGCGCGAAATACGGTTCAAACGCGGACGTGGCACCACTGCCAGATTCTCGCATTACTAGCCCGAACCTGATCGTGAAGCTGAATCCAAATGGTCGTCCAACCAATGACCGCACTGGTTTCCTACAGAATCCAAGAGAGGTGAAATAATGTTATACGAAGCACCATTAGTTGCCTTTACAGTTCTTGCTCAAACAGCGGTTGGCGCGCACTTAACGGTTAACGCGTTCGAGAAATTCGGTAAGCCACCACGCGTGACAGAACCTCGTATGAACATCGCTCGTTTCGCTATCTTGGTTGTAATGGGCTTGGGTTTCTTGTTCTCAACCACTCACTTAGGTAGCCCGCTTCGTGCCTTCAACGCATTAAACCGTGTTGGTAGTGCGGCGCTATCTAACGAGATCTTAACAGGGGCAAGCTTCTTGTCTCTAGCGGGTTTGTACTGGTTGCTAACGATTCTAAAAATCGGCAGCGAAGGCGTTCGCAAAATCGTGAACTGGTTGTCTATCGCGGTTGGCGTGATTTTCATGTTCGCGATGGCGAATGTTTACCAAATCGAAACAGTGCCAGCATGGTACTCACCAATGACAACGGTTGCGTTTTGGTTCACGGTCGTGACTTCGGGTCTGATGTTTGGTTACACGCTGATCAACGTATTGGACGTGACGGCTGAGAAAACCAATCGTCGCCTAATGTGGGCTGGTGTGAGCTTGATTGCGCTGAACCTAGCATTCTCAGTAATGCAGACGATTCACTTCGCAGGCATCTCAACGGCGATTCACAGTGGCTTGGATCAAATCACCATGTTATCTGGCTATGTTGCTGGTCATGTGTTGTTGCTTGTGGTTGCTGCTGCTCTTTGGGTATTCGCTGAGTTGTTTACCGTAGAAGGTCGTCAGAAGAATTTGCTGGTTATCGTGGCATTCATTGCCTTGTTCGTTGCGGAGATTCTGGGTCGCAACGTGTTCTACGGCATGCACTTTACATCTGGTTTGTACTAATAGCCGTTATTTGTGCTGATAACCATTATTTGTACTGATAACAATTAGCAGAGGGGGGCGAGTGTTCGTCCCACCTCTTTTCCGTTTTACTTAATCGAAGAATAAAAACACCAGTCATCAAAGGTACTTCATGCAAATTTCTCAACTTGAACCACAAGATACCAGCATCGTTCTTAAGCTGTTTGGTGCACTGTTTTACTACCAACCAAAAGATTACCCAGCGGCAAATCTCGATACGTTTCTGAGCAATACTGACACACCAATCGAAGCGCTCAATGACATGCTACGCAGCTTTCAAAGCGAGAGCGAAGAGGTACTGCAAATGGAGCACGATCGCATGTTTTCCGGTATTGGTGAGATGCCAGCGCCACCTTGGGGGTCGGCTTATCTAGATAAAGAAGCAGTGTTGTTTGGTGAATCAACCATTGAATATCGTTACTTCTTGCAGCGTTGTGGTTTTGCTTTGGAATCTGACCAACGTGAACCAGAAGACCAGATCGGCTTGATGTTGATGGTGTTAGGCATGTTGATTGAAACTGATCAACAAAAACTGGCGGCTGAAATGCTGCGCGAGCATTTGATGACGTGGTTTGGCTTTTTCAACAAGCGCTTCAAAAAAGCGGTGACTCTTGCGCCTTACTCAAAACTGTCGAACCTTACTGAAGAACTACTTCAATCTTTGAGTGAGCAATACCAAGTCGTTGTGCCAGCAAAGAGAGATTACTCGGATGCGCCAGTCTGAATCGGTTGATCTAAGCAAGCGACGTCTGTTTTCGTTCCGTCGCGCGCCAGTGGAACAAGCTCAAGAGCCTCGTGTTGAAGCGAGACCGCCGTATGCGGTGGAAGAGTCGATGTTCACTCGGCTTTGTGATGGATGCGGAAAGTGCGCTTCTGCATGTCCAAGCCAAATCATAGAAATGGTTGATGGCGTTGCCGCGTTAGACATCAGTTACTCGGCATGTGATTTATGCGGCGCGTGTAAGTCGGCGTGCCCTACATTGGCGCTTTCTAACCAAACAGAGTTTACAGGCTTGATAGCCACTATCTCGAACAGCTGCGAAAACTTATACGGTTATTGTGGTAGTTGTGAGGACAGTTGCCCATATGATGCTTTGCAATGGCAAGATGATATCAAACCTAATATTGACGCTGCAAAATGCAAAGGTTGCGGACAATGCGCGCAAAGCTGCTACAACAGCATGATCAGCTTTGACTTAAAACGATAAAAAAGGGATTGGCGCGAACCAATCCCTTTTTGTTTATACTCAATTCTATTTAATCTTACGCCAAGGTTGCCAATTGGCTTTGCGCAGCTGAAATGCCTTTCGCTGCTGCGTCATCACCCATGTTTAGCGCTTCTGCGTAAACAAACTCCACATCCGTGATACCAACAAAGCCCAATACTGTGCGTAAGTATGGAGTCATGCTGTCGGTTGGTGAGTCTTTATGAAGACCGCCACGAGTGGTGACGACGATTGCTTTCTTACCTTCAATCAGACCTTGAACGCCATTTTCTGTGTATTTGAATGTCACGCCTGCACGAGCAATCAAATCAATCCAGTTTTTAAGCTGAGTTGGAATCGTAAAGTTGTACATTGGTGCTGTGATAACCAAAGTATCCGCTGCTTTGATTTCTTCAATTAAGGTATCAGACAGGTCAACCACCGCTTGTTGCTCTTGTGAAAGATCCTCTGTTGCACGTAGTGCTGTCGCAACGGAAAAGTCTAAAACTGGCAGTGGATTTGCAGCTAAGTCACGAACCGTTAGCTTATCTTGGTCTACATTTTTGATGAAGTCTTCAACCAGTTTGTTTGATTGAGAGTAATCGCCAAGGATGCTTGATTTAAGAGCTAGTACACGAGACATATGGATTTCCTTTAATAAGTGCTTTCGGCTATGTGATGCATTATATGTAATGCTTAGCGACTCAAAACCCGATGGATTCGCTTAAGTTGTTCGAAAAAATTGAATGATTGCTGGATGCTGCTTTCCGTTATCTTGTTCTAGCCCTTATGTGCTACAATCCGCGCAGTTTTATGTAATGAAAAGAATAGGAAACGCTTTGACTTCGTCACAGCCCCCAAAAAAGAATCCCGCTGAAGAGCAAGCGACACCGTCAAATGGTGCGCAAAATGCCAAAGCGAAGCAGGCTAATGCATCTCAAGCACAAGCTTCTCAGAATGCTGCGCCTCAGGCTCAAGTAAATAACGCGGCGTCACTACGCAAGGCACTTAACCAGTGCATGATGCGTGACCGCTTCCGCTTGAGTAAACGAATCTCTGGTGCAAGCAAAATCAAAAAAGACGCAGCGCGTAACGCTGTATTTGATGAAATCGCATTAGACATCGCCAAATCCATGATGGTTGTGGAGCAACGTAGTAGCTACAAACCAACGATTGAATACCCTGAAATCCTGCCTGTCAGCCAAAAACGCGACGACATTGCGAAAGCGATCGAAGAAAACCAAGTGGTTATCGTTGCGGGTGAGACCGGTTCAGGTAAAACCACTCAGCTACCAAAAATCTGTGCTGAGCTTGGTCGCGGTAAATCCGGTCTGATTGGGCATACTCAGCCTCGTCGTCTTGCGGCGCGTTCAGTTGCGAACCGTATTGCTGAAGAGATGGAAACCAAGCTTGGTGAGTTTGTTGGCTACAAGGTTCGATTCAACGATCAGATCTCTGAAAATACCCAAATCAAATTGATGACGGACGGTATCTTGCTGGCTGAAATTCAGCATGACCGTTTCTTGAATCAATATGACACCATCATTATCGATGAAGCGCACGAGCGCAGCCTTAACATCGATTTCATCTTGGGTTACTTGAAAGAGTTGCTGCCACGTCGTCCTGATCTGAAAGTGATCATCACGTCGGCAACCATCGACCCTGAGCGTTTTTCAAAACACTTCAACAACGCACCAATCATTGAGGTGTCAGGTCGTACTTACCCAGTAGAAACGCGTTACCGCCCACTAAGTGGTGATGACGATAATGATCGTGACCAACTTGAAGGTATCTTCGAAGCGGTAGACGAACTGTGCGATGAAGGCTTAGGTGACATCCTTATCTTCATGAACGGTGAGCGTGAAATCCGCGATACCGCTGATGCACTATCTAAGCGCAACTTGAAGAGCACGGAAATTGTGCCGCTTTACGCGCGTTTGTCGGCGGGTGAGCAGAACAAGATTTTCCAACCTCATGCTGGTCGCCGCATTGTACTGGCAACCAACGTAGCAGAAACCTCTTTGACGGTTCCGGGCATCAAATACGTTATTGACCCGGGTACGGCGCGTATCAGTCGATACAGTTACCGTACTAAGGTTCAGCGTCTTCCAATCGAGCCAGTTTCTCAGGCGAGTGCGAACCAGCGTAAAGGTCGTTGTGGCCGTGTGGAAGAGGGTATCTGTATCCGTCTGTACTCAGAGGAAGATTTTGAGTCACGTCCGGAGTTTACCGATCCTGAGATCCTGCGTACCAACCTAGCGTCGGTTATCTTGCAGATGACGGCACTTGGTCTGGGCGATATTCAAGCCTTCCCGTTTGTGGAAGCACCTGATAAACGCAACATTCAAGACGGTGTTCGCCTTCTAGAAGAGTTAGGCGCAATCAATTCTGATGCAAAAGAATCGAAGAAGCGCCTAACTAGCATTGGTCGTCAACTTGCACGTCTTCCAATCGACCCACGTTTAGCACGTATGGTATTGGAATCACCAAAGCAAGGCGCATTGAAAGAAGTGATGATCATCGCGGCGGCACTGTCGATTCAAGACCCACGCGAGCGTCCAAGTGACAAGCAGCAATCATCAGATGACAAACACAAACGTTTCTTCCATGAAGACTCAGATTTTCTGACGTTTGTGAACCTGTGGAACTACATCCAGAAGCAACAAAAAGCGCTAACGGGCAACCAGTTCCGCAAGCAATGTAAACAAGATTACTTGAACTACTTGCGCGTGCGTGAGTGGCAAGATGTGTACTTCCAAATTCACCAGTCGATGCGTGAAATGGAATTCAAACTGAACGATGAGCCTGCGTCTTACCATGGCGTACACAGTTCAATCCTAGTCGGTTTGTTGTCACACATCGGTATGAAAGACCAAGAGAAGAATGAATACCAAGGCGCGCGTAACGCTCGTTTCCATATCTTCCCTGCATCAGGTCTATTCAAGAAACAGCCTAAGTGGATCATGTCTGCTGAGCTGGTGGAAACCTCAAAACTTTGGGGTCGCATCATCGCTAAGATTCAACCTGAGTGGATTGAACCGTTAGCGAAGCACCTGATTAAGCGCAGCTACAGCGAGCCGCATTGGTCGAAGAAACGTGCAGCAGTCATGGCACACGAGAAAGTGATGCTTTACGGTGTGCCAATTGTACCGAAGCGTTTGGTGAACTACGGCAGTATCGATCCAACCGTCAGTCGTGAACTATTCATTCGTAGTGCGCTAGTGGAAGGTGAGTGGGAAACCAAGCACGCGTTCTTCAAGCAAAACCGTAAGCTTCTTCAAGAGGTGGAAGAGCTTGAACACAAATCTCGTCGCCGTGACATCTTGGTCGATGACGATGAACTGTTTGATTTCTACGACCAACGCGTTGGCACTGAAGTAGTCTCTGGCAAACACTTCGATACATGGTGGAAGAAAGCGTCGAAAGACAACAAAGAGCTGCTGAACTTCGAGAAAGAGATGCTGTTCAAGGGCGATGCAAGCCACGTTACTGATTTGGATTACCCGAACTTCTGGCATCAAAACAACCTCAAGCTTAAGCTGAGCTACCAGTTTGAGCCGGGTGATGACAGTGACGGTGTGACGGTACACTTGCCGCTGCCGATCTTGAACCAAGTCGAGCCTGCAGGCTTTGATTGGCAGATCCCAGGTTTACGCCATGAGCTCGTGGTGAGTTTGATTAAATCGCTGCCGAAGACAGTGCGTAAGAACTTTGTTCCTGCGCCAAACTATGCCGATGCTTTCTTAGCTCGTGCAACACCGATGGAAGCGCCGCTGCTTGACTCGTTAGAGAAAGAGCTGCGTCGAATGACGGGTGTGGAAGTTCTGCGCGAAGATTGGAATATGGATCAAATTCCGGAGCACTTGAAGGTGACTTTCCGCGCGGTTGACCATAGAAATCGCAAGTTGAAGGAAAATAAAGACCTTCACGAATTGAAAGAGAGCTTGAAAGACAAAGTTCAAGAAACCCTTTCAAAAGTGGCGGATGACGACATCGAACAAGAAGGTCTGCATACGTGGAGCTTTGGCGAACTGCCTAAGGTATACCAACAAAAACGCGGTGGTTACGACGTTAAAGCGTACCCAGCGATTGTGGATGCCAAAGACAGCGTTGAAATCAAACTGTACGAGACCGAATACGAGCAGGTCACGGCAATGCAAGCGGGTCAGCGTCGTCTGATTTTGCTGAACGTGCCGTCGCCAATTAAATACCTGCACTCTAACTTACCGAACAAGTCGAAGTTGGGCCTGTACTTTAACCCTTACGGTAAGGTGCTGGATCTGATTGATGACTGTATCGCGTGTGGTGTCGATAAGCTTATCGAAGAGCAGGGCGGTTTGGTTTGGGAGCCTGAGAAGTTTGATGCACTGAAAGAACACGTTCGTGCTGAGCTGGGTGATACGGTGGTGGACATTGCACAGCAAGTGGAAACTATCCTGACGACCGCTTTCAACATCAATAAGAAGTTGAAAGGCAAGATCGATTTCACCATGGCGTTCGCGTTATCGGACATCAAAGCACAAGTCGAAGGGTTGATCTTCAAGGGCTTCGCGACAGAATGTGGCTGGAAACGCCTGCCAGATATTCTTCGCTACATGCGTGCGATAGAGCGTCGTATGGAGAAGCTGCCGATCGATCCAAATAAAGACCGTTTGCACATGCTGAAAGTGGAATCCGTTACGAGCGACTACAAAGAGCTGCTCAACAAAATTCCGAAAGGCATGGTGATTCCTGAGAACGTAAAAGAGATCCGTTGGATGATCGAAGAGCTTCGAGTGAGCTTCTTCGCTCAACAATTGGGGACTCCGTACCCAGTTTCTGATAAACGTATCAAAAATGCGATTGATGCTTGCTAAGCGATCGGTACAATAGCGGCAGTTTTTTTCTTGTGGGGTTTGCTGAGTAATCAATGGTTTGTCCAGTGGCAAGCTCGATTGGTACAGTAATTGCAGTTATTTACCCACAAGTGATTTTAAGTCACAAGGGAGGCAATGGTTCGCCTCCCTTGTGTTTGCAGTACCAACCTCTGCTTTACGCAGGAGTGGGTAATAATAAAGAGTAAAGGTTGATGATGAAGAAAACTCTATTGGCAGTGGCACTTCTAAGTGCTTCTTCTGCAGCAATGGCAGATTCATGGATTTATGGTGGTGCTTCTGTAGGTCAGTCTGACTACAAAGGCGAAACAGACACGTCTTACTCTGTACACGTAGGTACAGGTATTCTGCCAATCATCGGTATCGAAGCGGGTGTTACTCAACACGGTGAATTCAAGATCGCTGGTCAAGAAACTAAACTGACTTCTTACTACGCTGCGCTTAAACCAAGCATCGACTTCGGTCCTCTGCATGTTTACGCGAAAGGCGGTATCCACCAGTGGGATAAGAAAGTTTCTGGCGGCAAAGACGACGATGATGTGGATCTAATGTACGGTGTAGGTGCGGAATACTTCATTTTCGGCCCTATGTCTGTTGGCGCAAGCTACATGAACTACACAGCGGGCAAAGACGACATCGGTACGTTCTCTCTAAACGCGACACTGCACTTCCTATAATCGTCGAACATTTCGAAGATTTATTTGATAAACACCGGCAACGCGCCGGTGTTTTTTTTGTCTGTAAATCACACAAATAGACATTGAACAGAAATTATTCATTTGTTGTTCTTAAAACCCGCCACATTTTGAATATAGTATTTACCCAGATACATAAGGAACGCGATGCAGTTCGCGTGATGTTCCGTTCAGGAATCGAACAGGAAAGGTATAACTATGAAAACAAAACTCTCGTTATTGGCTTTGGCGCTATGCTCAACATCTGCACTTGCGGACTCTTGGCTTTATGCTGGTGGTCAAATTGGTCAATCAGACATCGATAGCGAAAACGACACCACTTATGGCATTCATGTTGGTACGGGGATCTTGCCGCTGATTGGTATTGAAGTGGGCTATTTCAACCATGGCCAAGTGGATTTAAATCTTGCTGGCAACCGAGGTGATGTGGATTTCTCTTCCTTCTACTTAGCCGCAAAGCCAAGTATCGACTTTGGTCCTCTGCACGTTTACGCGAAGGGTGGTATTAACGCGTTTAACGTCGAATACAATGGTAACCTGAGCAGCTTGGACAAAGACGATGGCGTGTCCTACATGTACGGTGTTGGCGCGGAATACTTCTTGTTAGACAACATTTCTGTCGGTGCAAGTTATCAAGCGTTTGGTGTTGATATCGATGGGGACAGCGATACAGTAAGTAGCATCACAGGTAACGTGACGTTCCACTTCTTATAATATGGCTTAATACAGAGTCGTTCGAATCGTAAGA
>NZ_JH976049.1:90203-272347 GCF_000305755.2 Vibrio sp. HENC-03
AACCCCGCCGTTATTTTGAATAAAGTAACGGCGGGCTTTTTGTTTAGTCCTGAATCGGATTAGGTCGACACTGTATGTTGGTTAGAGGGACAAACTTGTCGCTCTTTTCGTAATACACACCGCAATCCTCACCACGAAGCTGCAATGTATATTGGTCTGGCATCTCGGTTTCTGCACCGTTCAATGGCATGTTGTAGCTTTCCATGAGTTGCCCCGAAACGATCAACAAATGTGAGTTTGTTTCAAACGTATTGGAGGCAATTTTGGGTGGTACTTGGTTGCCTTGAATCGTTGTGATAGCTTGCTGGATTTCCGTAACGGTATCGCCAGAAGTCTTAATACTTAAAGCATTCACCATATCGTCATTGTGATTTGATGATGAACATCCCATTAGCATCATGCTAAAACCCGCACCGGTAAGTAAGGTCAATGTTTTAGTTAATTTTGACATGAATAGCCTCTTGTCGCAGTGGATCAAGCTGTTGATTTAGTGGAGTACCACCTAGCATAGGCATCGCTCTTGGAGTTGCCGCTACAGCCGGTGCAGGAGGACAAGTTCCTGTGTTCATGTAGTTTAGCGCTGCAGACAGCATGCCTTCAGAGCTGTTACCCAATGGCTTGGTCAAGTCATCTGCTACAACACAGCCTTCCACTTTGTCATCTATACCAATATTAGACGATACTAGACTTTTTGCTGTCGGTGTAAAGCCATCGGCAAAATCACCAAAGCCTTTTGCGTTAGAAGACTTGAACTGAATGGTGTAGTACATGTTGCCGCAGTTTTGTTCTGGAGAGAAGCCGTATGGCTTACCCGTTGTCGTGGTACCAATTTGAACCACTTCAACATCAATACCGCGAAGACCATTGATAAGAAGTTCACTTGAAGACGCGGTGTTGTCCGTAGTCAGAACATAAACACGTTTCGCACTTAATGTCGGAAGAGCCTTGGCAGTCAAGATCCCTTTACCCCAATCAATTTCGGTGTCGACAAAGTGATAAACGTTATTTTCTAGCTCGTCAGAGTTCATGATCTTGTCGTTGTAAATCAGCTCAGCGAAGGTGGCATTAGAATGTGTGCCTGCCAACATATAGCCGACTTGCGCAGACTGCCAAACTAAACCACCACCGTTGTAGCGTAAATCCATCACGATCTCTTCAACGTTTGCCGCTGACAACTGATTAAACGCATCGATAAGCGGCTGTTGCGCAGTCACTTCAAAAGCGTTGTATTGCATGTAGCCGACTTTTGTTCCGTTGTTGTCGATGACTTTTACATTACGAACTGGGCTAGTTGCGACATCTGCTGATGTCAGAGTCACCACCTTCGGAGCGCCATCAACGGTTTCAAACGTGAAGGTGTAGTTTTGACCTAGCGTAGGGGAGAAAAGCGTATTGTTGATGAAATCAATCTCAGAGCTCGAAGATGTATTTACAACATCAACATCATTGATTTTCAATAGCTTGTCACCACGAGCAACGCCGTTTGAAGATGCTGGGGAGTTATCTTCTGTGTAAGAAATGATGATTTCTCGTGGTTCATAGCTTTGAACGAATTTCCAGTTAAAGCCGAAACCAGCAACAAGACCCGCTTGTTGTGATTTCATGAAATCGTCGTAAGAGCGAGTGAAGTGGAAGCGGTCTTTATATTGGCCAGAAGCCGTTCTTTCTGTAGTCACCAGCGAATCAAAATAAGCAGCAACGCTGATGAAGTTGTTTGGATTGATATCTGGGATCTCGTCATACCAAAGATAGGTTTCATTACTGAAGGCACGTAAGAACATTTTTTCGTGCAGAGTTGAGCCAGCTTCATCTGGGTATTCTTTTCCTGTGTAAGGATCTTTACCCGTTCTTGCGATACTACATTTGTTAGCAAAACTGCTAGCAGGGACAGAAAAATCTCCAGATTTCCATGTAACAATATCTGTTGGCGCAGTACTCGTAGGTGTATTGCTGGAACTACCGCCGCCTCCACAGCCTTGTAACAATAGAAGAGGGAGAGTTGCCACCAACGCTGTGTTCTTATACTTCAACATAAATTTCCTTATTTCTGTGACATTTATAGATTTGAATTGTTTTTAATAAATTGCCTATAAGCCACTCGAATGTATAGATCTTGTTCGTTGCTGTGCAAACACTAAGCAAATTAGTGTGATTGGTGTCATATAAATTAGAGTAAAAATTCAGTTTGCTAATTTAGTTAAATCTAAAAATTCATTAATAAATAGCAAGTTAGTGCTATTTTTGACGCGAAAATTCACGATGACACTTCTGTAATTTTAGACGATTGAAAGTGGCTTCAGAAAAGCATTGAACGACAGAAGAATGCTAGGCAAACAGTCCGAGCATGACGAGAGTCGACGCTTTGTGGTCGACGCTTTGTGGTCGACGCTTTGTGGTCGACTCTTTGAGTTTATGGAGTTAAGAAATTTGATCGAGTTGATACTGATACTTTCGCTCTAAGGCTTCATTGCCTGCAGCACGTTCTAGTTCCACCATTAGGCGGAGAGAGGGTTTCTTGACTCCGTACATTTGGTTAAAGCGCATCAAGCGAATACGAGCATCGGTGTAGTTTCCGCTGTCGATCTCTAACTTAGCTAATTGAAGGATAGATTTAGGACGGTGAGGGTCATGGTCGATAGCTCGAGCGAAGTAATACTTTGCCTTTTCAGCTTGATTCGATTTTAGTGCACAAAATCCGGCGTTCTCGTAACTAGCAGGGATAAGGTAATAGTAAGGCTGTTCGATCGCACGATTGAACATTTTATCTGCTTGGCTGTATTCGCCTTGTTTACACAGGAAGGTGCCGTAATTGTTCAGCACATTACCATTTTTAGGATGCTGACGAAGAGAGCGTTTGTACATCTGTGCTGCTTTTGAATCTTCACCTACGGTTTCGTAGTAATGCGCCATCGAAAGTTGAGCTCGATAGTAGCTAGGTGCGTGGGTAAGGGCTTGCTGCAGATTATCGTGTGCTCGGATCATGCTGCCACTCTCTAAATAGCCGAGACCGAGAGCGATTCGTGACTCTGCCATAGAAACCGGATCGGCTTTCACAACTGGACTGTTTCCATCTTCATTGACGGTGACACACCCAACCAAACCTAGTTGGCTTGCTAACACTAATGCACCGAGTTTTCCAAGCTTCATATATATGCCCCACATCCCTGATTCACACAGCATGATATGAATTACGATGCAAAAGCCTATTGGGGAAAAAATACTATGCGATCAGGTTAGCAAACTGATACAAAAAAGCCGCCAGTTGGCGGCTTAGTTCACACTCTAAATTCAGGCAGTTAGTCGTCTTTAGTGAAGGCGTCTTCGCTGAAATGGTCCAGATCGTATGGCGTTTGTTGGTAAACGCAATAGTTCAACCAGTTCGAGAACAGCAAGTGTCCATGGCTGCGCCAACTCGCACAAGGTGGATTGTCTGGGTTGTTGTTCGGGTAGTAATTGATTGGAATGGCAGGTTCCATCCCTTCGCCCAAATCTCGAATGTATTCATTATGGAGTGTGTGAGAGTCATATTCTGGGTGACCAGTGACAAACACATTGCGTTTGTCTTTTGTGGTTGCTAGATAAACACCTGCGACATCGGACGTTGCGAGAATATCGAGGTCCGTATGTTCTTCTAAAAACTCCGGCGAGAAATCTGCATAACGAGAATGTGGTGCTAAGAACGTATCATCGAAACCACGTAGAAGAGGGTGGTACTGATGATGGATAGAGTGATGGTACACGCCCGATAGCTTTTCTTTGCGTGTTTTCTTTGGCAGGTTGTATAGAAGCTTCAAACCCGCTTGTGCAGCCCAGCAAACATAAAGTGTGGACGTGACGTGATCTTTTGCCCACTCCATAATGGTCTTCAAGTGATCCCAATAAATCACATCTTCAAACTGGACCAAACCTAATGGAGCACCAGTAATGATAAGGCCATCGAAGTTCTTGCCTTTTACCATTTCAAATTGACGATAAAATGTGTCTAGGTGCTCCGTTGGTGTGTTCTTACTTGGGCGATTATCGATTCGTAACAGTTCCACGTTCACTTGAAGTGGGCTATTAGAAAGTAGGCGAAGAAACTGAGTTTCTGTCTCAATCTTCTTTGGCATCAAATTGAGAATAAGCACTCGCAATGGACGGATTTCCTGACTCGCCGCTCGACTTTCGCTCATCACAAAGATGTTCTCTGTCCTTAATACATCGCTAGCGGGTAACTGATCTGGAATTCTAATTGGCACGGCTTTCTCTCCCTAAGCTTGACTTTTTAGACGTCTATACTTCTAAAGCTAACGTAATTACTGACGGATGTCGATATGAAATGTGACATAAACACGAAAAAAGCCCAGCGGATGCTGAGCTCTTCTTTGCTTATTGTTGTACTCAATGAATTTATACGATTTGTTCGCTATGCCAGCTGGTCATTACCTTCGATCAAGTAGTGATTGCTGTTTGAACCAGCGGTTCTAGCGTTTAGATGAGGCACATACTCTGGGTCATTCATAAAGTCGAGTGCTGCTTGGCGAGAAGGCCATTCGATGATGATGCGAAGTGCAGGAGCTTCACCATTGCCTTCTAGTCGTTCGTGCACGTTTGTTCGTGCGATGTACTTGCCACCGTGTTTTTCCACCAGTGCGTTCGAGACGCTGACATAAGCAGGTACCCAGTCTTGGGCTGTAGGGGTTACATCTAATACTGAATAGTAAGTCACGGTATGCTCCTTGATTGCACGTTAGCCGATGAAATTTAGCTTAATGCAGTCTGGTCATTTCGATAAGAGAGAGCGGAATCGAAACACTTTTTAGATTCCATTGAAAATCCAAATCGATTCGGGGTTATTGCTCAATTGGTATGAATTGTCGACTCAAACTGACGCTCTGCAATTGTGATTGCGGCAAGATTTCTGAGTACATTTTTGTGTAACGGATACGGTTGCGTTTGAAGAGAATTATGAGATCGAGTTAGTATAAATTTTGAGCCTTAATACCAATAAAGACACTAATTGGCTCGCCAACACGTACTTAAATACGTTGTATGGAAAATCATCGTCAGTGGAGGACATTATGTTCGGTATGTTTAAAAGAAAAGAGACCATTCAGAGCATTGCACATCAAGTTCCTAACGTCTTGCTTAGGGAGTTTGGCGATAAGGACGTTTATCTGCCAGACGAAGTCGACCAAGCGTTGGCCGAACTTGGGCACGACAAGTTGGAAGACATGACGCGTTATCAATACGCTTACGGTATGTTTACCAGTTTGGCGAGCTATGAGCAGTTAGGTTTAACCGAGGAGCTTGGTAATTACGGCCACTTCCAGCGTGAGGTTGGCAAAATGCTTCTCAACACACCAGAACCGATTGATATGCATATCTACTTTGAGCTTTCACAGCAGCATCACTTTAACCATGCCAAAGCGGATGTTGGCAATGAAGCGACTGTGGTCGATAGTGCAGATGGTGGCTATTAATAGTGGCAGAAAGGGCATTCCAAATTCACTTTCTCGCTGACTTCCCCCATGAGTCTGATCTTATTGCACAATGGTACTTTGACGAGTGGGCTTACACTGTTCCTGGTGTGACGCCCACTCAAGTTCGCGAGAAGGTTTTACTCAAAGCCAATAGCCGCCATGCATTTCCACTTTCATTTGTGATTCATGATGAAAACAATGACCTTGTAGCAGTCGCTGAACTCAAGATCCGAGAGAACATTCATTTCCCTGAGTATGAGCACTGGTTAGGTGGAGTCTACGTCGATGCCTCATCACGAGGTAAAGGTTATGCTGCTGCGCTGGTCGTTCGTGCACAAAATCACGTGTTTCAACTTGGCATTCCAAAATTGTTTTTGCAATGCGAGCCGCATAATGAAGCTTTGTATCTGAAATACGGTTTCCGTCCTCTGCATAACGCTTCACACAACGGAGTCCAGACCATCATTATGGTTTGGGAGTCATCCGAGCTAAGTTCTTGATATCTTTCATCCCCCCCATGTTAGTGCAATTTAAATCGCCATTCGCTAAAAAATAATAGGTTATAAGTAACAATATGCATATTTTGACGTTGGTCAAAAATGTGCCACTTTCTCCATCGTTTTTATTCAACTTGTTCAATACTAATTTGAAGTTGGATGTCGAGTTTTGGAATGAAGATCATGGAGAGGGATATGCGAAAGTGGCTAGGCGCACTCACGCTCACTGGGTTATCAGCGTGCAGTTTATCTGATGATATCTACATGGAAGGTCGAACACTTTACTTTAATGGCGAAATAACCGCGGAGAGCGTGCGAGAAGCCATCGAGCTTGCCAATGTTCAACCGCAGGGTGTTGTTGCCTTGATGATAGACAGCGACTCAGGCGAGTATCGACCAGCGATGGAGCTAGGACGTTGGGTTTACAACAATCAGGTTCATTTAATCGTCAATGGAACGTGCGCTTCTGCCTGTGCGAATTATGTTCTAACAGCGGCACCGAGTACTTTGGTTATGAAAGGCTCAGAAGTGCTTTGGTTTGGTGGCGCGATGCAAGATGAATGGGACACCGATGGCTTTGATCAACAAGAACTCGAACAATGGCGCCAATCTTTGAGTTTATGGCGTCAGCATGAAGAAGCCTTTTTTGCGCTGGTGGCGGTAAATCCAAAGATCACCATGTTTGGACACTTGAATAAACGTGAAAAATTACACAAAGCAGGTTGCGATACCAGCAACGCGGTTTGGATGTATCACATTGATGATATGCAAAAGTTGGGGCTGGACAACATCGTTTATGCGGACCCAGATTCGTTACTCACAGCCAGAAATGATACGTCTGCCTGTGTGATCAATTTGGAAGAGACCGACTTCTAACTGCGATTATTACGCTGGTGTAAATGTGAGTTGCATCACTTTTTATAGCGTACTGACGGATTTTGATTATAATGCGCCGCTCAGAGATTCGATATGTCATCGAGTTCAGGTTAATTGAGCGTTGTTTGCCTTATGTTCAAAATGCTTGTTTCTATGCCTCCACTGGTTGCGCTGTCTATTGCTATCGTGTGTGAGGTGATTGCGACTTCTTCTATTCCAAAGACAGAACAGTTTACTAAATTGATGCCGAGCACCGTGGTTATCATCGGTTATGGTATCGCTTTCTTCCTACTGTCTGTGACCGTAAAAAGCATGCCAGTTGGTATTGTATATGCGATCTGGAGCGGGGCGGGGATTGTACTTGTGGCTGCTGTTGGTTACTTCCTATACGGACAAAAACTCGACCTTGCTGCACTCGTTGGTATTGGTTTCATTCTTACTGGCGTTATGATTGTGAACTTGCTGTCTAAGACCGTCGGTCATTAATCCATAGATTTACTAACAAAAAGCCGCGAATAGTTCGCGGCTTTTTGCTATCTGCAGAAACATTTTCTGGCTATGTAAAAGAGACATGGATGCGGCTAATTCGCCATCGCCTCAATCAATTGGCCTTCTCGACGACGCTTACGATTTCGGTACATTACGGCACCAATCGCTGGCAAACTGAAGGCGATAAAGCCAAGAATCAAAGCAGATGCGCCTGTTTGAGCGCTGATACCTGCTGGCACATCGAATGATACGAAGATGGTCACCAGACAGCTAACCAAGCCTAGTGTCGCCACCAACATCATACCGAACTTGCCACCAGGTACGCGGAACGGACGCTGAATATCGGCGTGTTTACGGCGTGAGACCAAGAAGCTAACGAAGATACAGACGTACATTACCATGTAGAGTTGAGTCATCAGAATATTCAACAGCCACATGCCTTGGTTCACGTTTGGCACCAAGATGAACACCAAAGAAAGCACACTTACAATCGCGCCTTGCAGTAACAGAAGTGGAACAGGCGCTTGGTTCTTGTTCTCTTTTGATAATGTCAGCGGCAGGAAATGGTCTTTCGCAGCGACATGTAAGCTCTTAGTTGGTGCAATGATCCAGTTATTCAGGCTCGCCAAGCTACCAAATACAATCGCAAGCGCGATAACTGGTAGCATGAATGACATGTTCAAATCATCGAAGAACGCTTTGAACGCCAGAATAACCCCTTCGCTCAAGCTTGAATGATCGCTCGATACTACGGAAGATATCGAAAGCGAACACGCGGTTAGAGAAACCAGAATCAATGCGGTTGAAGCAATAAGTGCTTTTGGATAAGTCTTTTGTGGGTTATCGACTTCACTCGCGTAAGAGGTAGTGATCTCAAGCCCTGTTAGAGAAAGCACAACCGCGGTAAAGCCAGCGCCAATGCCATCTTGTGAGAAATCAGGTAACCAGTCGGATGCATGACGAAGTGAGATATGTGATTCACTCGGATTAGTATAAGCCCAGTAGCCGCCCAAACCGATGATCAGCAGGATAGGGAAGATAAGCCCAAGCGTACCGAACACATTAGTAATGAGCGAAGACAAACGCAGACCGAAGATATTCACCAAAGTCAGCGCCCAGAAAATCACGTTAATCATGATCAACATAAAGATGTTGTTCTGGGCTAGTTCAGGGAAGAAAGGATACGCACCGGTTGCGACGATAAACGAGATGAGAGGTGGGTAGTACACGATGTTCTCAGCATACTGATACCACACGGTCGCAAAGCCAAAGTTTGGGCCTAACGTCTCTTTACCCCACAAATACACACCGCCTTGTTGCGGGTAGGTGGTACTCAATTCTGCACACACTAATGCCGTAGGGACGAAGAAGCAAAGACCTGCCAGTAAGAAGAAAGAGATGGCGTGACTACCAAATAAGGCGGCACCCGGAATGTTCCTTATGCTGTCGACGGAAGTAACCGTAATCATGATGACAGAAAAGACACTGAGTTTGACGGCGGATTTGGCGATATTGCTCATTCGATACCTTTAATTATTGAGCCACGTGTCTCGGACGGAGAACCCGCGTGCTACAAGTAAGACGGGCGTATTGTAGGGCTGCACGAATCTGCCGGTATATAGCCAAAAATGGTATGTATTTACTCAAAAATGAACCGAAATCTCAGTGGTTTAATCGTAATCAATTTAAACGTTTGCTCTGGTCAAAAAACGCAAGATTGCGTTAAAAAATGCATATTAAGAAATGTGTTTATAGCGAATTATTTATTACCAGAATCCTAGAAATTTGGTCGAAATACGCCATTGTTTGACTCTAACCTTGGGGGAAGGTCTAGATTGAGGGCAGTTAGAGTGATTTAAAAAGTGGAGAAAACCATGGGATGTTGTAATCAAGCGCCAAAAGGTGGCACCGGAAAACTCTCTTATTTGTTGGGATTGGTGGCGGTGCTATTTGTCGGGATCTTAGTATTGGCCGCAGTTTTTGGCTAACAGAACAGTATTAAAAAACACGCCCTAGAGCGTGTTTTTTGTGTCTGTCATTGGGGGTTAAAAACGGGTGTTAGCTAACCCAATACCAAAGAAGATAAACAGCCCACCACTCACGTAGTTCAGCCACTTACTGGTTTTGGAAGAAGTGAGCAGTGCTTTCACTTTGGTGGCAAAGAAGATCACAAACAAAAACCAACTCGCGACGATGCTTGCCTGTAGCGCACCCAACGTCATGCTTTGTTCCAGAATGTGTTCAGGTTGTACAAACTGAGGGAAGATAGATAGGTAAAACAACACAATTTTTGGGTTCAGCAGGTTGGTCAGTAATCCTTTCGCAAAAGCTTGTTTCAGCGTCTGCTCTTCTATCTTGCGGTCGAGCTTTAGCTTTTGGTCTGCCAGCTTAAGGCCACTTTTCAAGTTATTGATTCCCAGCCATACCAAGTAAGCGACACCCATCCACTTTAAAATATTAAATGCTAACGCGGACTGAGAAAGCAGCAGGCTCAAACCTTTCGCCGATACAAACGCATGGATCAGAAAGCCTAACGCCACACCAAGAATATTGGCTATCGCGAAGCGGCGACTCTGCGTCAGAGCGGTAAACAAAATCAGCAAAGCGTTAGGGCCGGGTATCACGGCCAGAAAGAAAACGATGCCGCCAAACGCCAACAAGGTATCGAAGTTCATACTTGTTCCAATTAAAGAGAATGTCTCATAGCTATTATGGCGAGACTTTACACCCGCATGTGTTGAAAAACAAACGATTAGAGTGCGACGTCATCGTCAGTTTTGACCGGATAAAAACGCTTCGATATAAGACTTTTTCTCTCTTATAAAATCGATAAACAGTTGCGACTTCTGCGGTAAGTGTTTTCTGTCCTGATATACCAAGAGCATGGTTTTATCTTGAGGGACCCAATCATCCAAAATCACTGTAAGCTGTTGGGTTTGCAATTCTTGGTAGAGCATAGACTTTGGCAGATAACAAACGCCTGCACCGTCTAAGCAAAGTTGTTTGCTAACAAAGAAATCATCGGTTGTGACACTGCCAGCTTCGGTCACTTCGACCACTTCATCTTTCGAGCTAAACCGCCAAGGTAAAAAGTATCCCTCCACGTGATTGCGGATGCACGGCGCTGCATTCAATTGACGCGGGTGTTCGAACTTGGGGAGAGCGTTAGCCAGAGCATTTGAAATGGCCAAAACATACTTCACGGGAGAGAGAGAAATCGCCACTAAAGAAGAATCGCTCAATGGGCCTAAACGGAAGGCGAAGTCCAAACTCTGTTTCGTCATATCCTGATATCGATTAGACGAAGCAAGGTTGATCTTAATCGTGGGATAGCGTGCTTGAAACTCCGCAAATAGGGAGGCGAGTAGGTTCTGACTGAGTGCACGAGGTGCAGTGATATTGAGTGTGCCAATCGGCTTGCTCGCGGCATCTTCCGCTTCATGATAAAGCTCGCTGACCGTATCTGCGATTAACTGTGCTTTGGGCAAGACTTGTTGCCCGAGTTCAGTGAGTGACAGTGATCGAGTAGAGCGGTTGATTAACTTGCCGCCTAGCTCTGCTTCCAACTGCTGAATTTTCCTACTCACGGTTGTCGTCGGCACATTGAGTTGCCTTGCCGCTTCAGCAAAGCTATTGAGCTCAATGACGCGCGCAAATAAAGGCAAGGCTGATATCTCTTTCATGTTAACCCTATTTTTCTTCATCCCGAATATGGGATAGTGAAGCCCAGATTATCTATCTAGTCAATTTTTACGGGATTAACTAAAGTTACTCCATACCGCAGCGGCATGCTGCAAACACAGAATATACGCTCAACCTCGGTAGGAGAACATCATGGACATTCTAGTTTTAGGCGCAACAGGTAACACAGGCTCAGAAGTGGTTCGTCAACTACAACAAACAGGTGCAAATTTTGGTGTCATGGTAAGAAATGCCAACTCAACAGCAACCATGAATCTTCAGCCAGAACAAGTTCGTGAGGGTGACTTTACCGACGTTGCTGCGATGGAAAAAGCGATGCAAGGTGTAAAACGTATTTACGTTTCTATGCCGATTCATCAAGACAACAAGCTTTGGGTGGAGAACGTTATTGCAGCGGCAAAAGCAGCAAATGTTGAGCACGTTGTTAAGCTATCGGGCATGGGTGCTAAGAGTGATGCGGGCTCAGAAATCATTCGTACCCACGTGGTGACCGATGATTTAGTCAAAGCATCAGGCTTGGCTTGGACCATTATTCAGCCAAACTCTTTTTTCCAGAACCTCTTTGGTAGCTTAGCGACCATCAATGCAATGGGTAAATTCTTCTTACCGCTTGGTGATGCAAAACAAAGCGTGGTGGATATTCGCGATGTAGCGGCAGTGATTGTTGAATCGCTTATCGGAGAAGGTCACGATGGCCAAACTTATTTACTCTCTGGTCCTGAGGCTCTGACTTTTGCACAGCAAGCGGAAGTGATCTCTCAAGCGTCAGGCAAGCCAATCGAATATGTGGCTGTTTCTGAACAAGACGCGGCCGCAGCGATGAAAGAAGCAGGAATGGATGAATGGTTCGCCAATGCATTGGCTGAAATCATGGCTTGGTTCGGGACGGGGGCTTACACAGAAGTGACGGACACCGTTGAGCGAGTGACTGGTAAGCCAGCACGTAACTTCAATGATTTTGCGAACGAATTTGCGCATGCGATTGAGAAATAACATCCTAAGAATTTGATGACAGGGGAGCCAAGTGCTCCCTTTGTCGTTTTTTGAATGTGAGATTTCAAACAACCTTATCTCTTCTAAAGCTTTATAATCATCAAGAGATTATCAAATAGGATTAGATAATATGTTGCTTGAAGATCTTCAAGTAGTGCTCAAAGTCGCTGAGTTTCGTAGCATTACAGGAGCCGCGACCGCATTAGATATGAGAACCGCCACGGCCAGCGCGGCGGTAAAAAGAGTCGAAGCTTCTTTAGGGGCTGAGTTGTTTGTGCGAACAACGCGCCATTTGCGTTTATCCAGTGCGGGTGAGCGTTATCTTCCTCAGTGTGAAAAAGCACTCGAACTGTTAGAACACGCGAAACAAAACATGCGTGAAGATCTCGACATTATTGATGGGGAAGTGCGAGTCGCGCTTTCTTCCGATTTAGGACGAAACTTAGTTACTCCTTGGCTCGATGAGTTTATGGACAGTTATCCGCAGGTGACGCTAAGAAGCAACATCAGTGATAGCAACGTGGACTTCTATCGAGACTCTGTCGATATGGCCCTGCGTTACGGTGCACCGACAGATTCCAGCATGTACGGGTTTAAAATCTGCAATGTGCCAAGGTTATTATGCGCAACACCAGAATATCTTGCGGAACATGGAACGCCTAAGCACCCACAAGACTTAAGCGAACATAATGGTTTGTTGTATCAACTCCACGATACGTTGCAGGATGTTTGGGGATTCAGTGATGGTGATAGCGAACACAAGGTCAAACTCAAAGGCAATCGAGCTTCCAATGATGGCGATTTAGTCCGACGTTGGTGTGTCTCTGGAAAGGGCTTGGCTATCAAATCGTGTTTGGATATGTCGCAAGATTTGCTCAAAGGCAACGTAGTGAATGTCATGAGTGAATACAAGCCGACACCAACGGAACTGTGGCTGATTTGTCCGAGCAGACAATCAATTACGCCAACCGTAAGATTGTTGCGCGATCTGTTCAGAGAAAAAACTAAAGTCATTCTTACTGATCTGGTTGAAGGTGGTTTATTGGAACAAAGCGTACTTAAAAACTGACTCAACAAGGGGGCCTTTTGCTCCCTTTTTCCTTTTATTGGGCGATAGACGAGAAGGGCACTCTCGGGACACTCACTCTTTCAAATTCATATCTCGAAACGCAATTACTCGCTGCGGCGGAACTATCGCTTATCGTCAGTACAGTAAGCCGCATTTTTATGACAATTCGACGAAAATCACGGCATTTTTCTTAGATTTGATAAAGTCGCCCACAATCTCCGAAAGTTCTTATTGTGTAGTGTGTCAAAGAGGCCTACACTCCGCGCGCTTTAGTTTTTAATAAGCACAGTCAATGATAATAACTTTTCGTATTTATCGTTGTTTTTAAGGATTTTTATAGACGAATTCGTCTGATGACACACTCATGAACAAGCACAAAGCACCAAAATTCAAGGCAGAATTTTTGGCACCTCGCTACTGGGGCACATTGATCATAATTAGCATCATGTACCTTCTTAGCCTCCTTCCATTTCGTGTACAACTCGCGCTCGGAAGCGGAATTGGTCGCATAGCGATGCGATTAATGAAAAAACGACAAGTCACGATAAAACGTAATTTAGAGCTGTGTTTTCCAGACATGAGCGACCAAGAGCGTGAGGCGATAATAAAAGAAAACATCGACAACGCGGGTATCGCACTGTTTGAAACCGCGATGGCGTGGTTTTGGTCAGATAAACGTGTCAGCAAGCATGTCAACATTGAGGGGATGGAACATATCGAAGCGTTAGAACAACAAGGTAAAGGTGTTCTGATGTTAGCGGTGCATTCCATGAATCTAGAACTTGGTGCGCGAGCATTTGGGATCCAAAAGTCGGGTTCTGGTGTTTACCGCCCAAACAACAACCCATGTTTTGACTACTTCCAATACAAAGGACGTTCTCGCTCCAATCGTACTTTGATTGATCGTAAAAATGTAAAGGGCATGTTGGAAGCACTGAAAACAGGCCAGCGTGTTTGGTACGCACCTGATCACGACTATGGTACACGTCGTTCGACGTTTGCGCCTTTGTTTGCGGTAAAGCGTGCCTGTACAACAACGGGAACCAGCTTGCTGGTGGATGCTACGGATTGTGCCATTGTGCCATTTACTATGGTTCGTGAAAGCAATGGGCAATACACTTTAACCATTAGCGCGCCAGTTGAAGGCTTCCCTAAAAACGATCCAGTCCAAGCGGCAGCGTTTGTAAATAAGATTGTCGAGAAGTCGATCATGGCATGCCCTGGGCAGTACATGTGGCTGCATCGTCGCTTTAAAACTCGTCCGGATGGGGAATGTTGTTTGTATAAACCCCAACTTGTACCTGTGATGTAACCTACGAGCCCAGACATTTGTTCTGGGCTTTTTTTTATCTGTCGATTCAATTCTGCTTGGTTGTTTGCCACAATGGCGATGTTGGATGACCAAGGATGAACCATGTTGACAGGATTGAACCACATTACGATAGCGGTGAGTGATTTAGAACGCTCGCTCGATTTCTATATCAACGCGCTCGGTTTTAAGGGACACGTGAAGTGGAAACAAGGCGCGTATCTTTCTTTGGGTGATCTCTGGCTTTGTTTATCGGTTGATAAGCCAGACGAGAAGAGTGATTACTCCCACATCGCTTTTTCTATCTCACAGCAAGACTTCACGGACTTTTCTCACAAGCTTATTCAGCTCGATATTGCTCAATGGAAAGAGAACAAGAGTGAAGGGGATTCGTTGTATCTTCTAGATCCTGATGGGCACAAATTAGAAATCCACAGGGGTGATTTGTACTCGCGATTAGAGAGCATAAAGCATCAACCTTATGAAGGTTTAGAGTGGTTGTAGGAGCGTTTAGATGAGATTATTTTTCGCCCTCACGTTTGATCAACGCAGTAAGTCACAGCTCAAGCAGATTCAAGACAAGCTTCAACAGCAAGGGATAGAAGGGCGCTACACTTACGAAGATAATTTTCATATCACGCTAGCTTTTATCGGTGAATCGACAGAAGAACAAACGCAGCGTCTTATTGATATTCTTCATCAACTTAGCTGCCGTTGTGAACAGATGACGGTCGATCACCTAGGTTCATTTCGCCAAAGTGGCAGGCAACTGGCTTGGTTAGGGATTAAAGATAATTTAGCGGTTACAACACTGCAAAACGAACTCATAGAGGCATTAGAACTGCATGGCTTTGTGACGGAGTCACGTGACTATGTTCCTCACATCACACTTGCTCGACACGTCGATAAACAAGCACCACTTGATGCTGTTGAGATATCACCTTTACCACTCCCTATTTACTCAATCTCTTTAATGGAAAGCAAAACGGTTGATGGGAAGCTCGTTTATCACGCGCTAAAAGAAGTAGTTTGCTAGCACTTTCTATACATTAGTTCAGCCAGTAATCAATAATGGCTGAACTGATTTCTAAATGATTACCATTTTTTAGCTTGGCTTTTTCGACAGGTTTTCTGCCAGTTTCCCAGCGACAAGTTGGAACGCTTCTAGCTCTTCCTCAGACACATTGAACGTCATCTTTTGAAAGATCTCAGCATCGACGGCTTTGATCTTCGCCAACACCTCATTGCCTTTTTCGGTGGTCAACAAACACTGGCTGCGTTTATCTTCTGGATTCGGTCTCTTCTCAATAAAGCCTTCTTCAATCAATGTCTTAATTAAGCGTGTGACTTGTGCTTTATCTCGGTTTAAGAAGTTCACCACATCCATTGCCGTACATGGTGACTGTTTGCTAATGATTTTTATCACCCGTACATGCATAGGCGCGATAGGGAGTTCTAGTTGCTCAATTTGCTCGTGCAATTGACGCTTTAAGACGTGCACAAGATGGAACAGATTATCCAGCGATTTTGGATTCGACATGTAACACTCCAAATAAAAGTGGTTGACATTATCAACTAAATAACTATAGTTGACATTATCAACTTAATTGAGCGTAACTTCAAGAGCGAGAATTGAGTGACAGAATCCTTAGCAATGGTGTTGATGACCATTACATCCATGACCATCAAACCAAAGATTGAACGCTTTCTAAAAAGCGAGTGAATATTGATTGGAGAAATGAGATGAGAAAAGACAACCACTACCGCATTACTATCGAAGAAGTAAACGTAGAAGAAGGCCGTGAAGCAAAAAGCTTGAGCTTTGAAGTCCAAGATCGCGAAGACATGTTGAATATCGTAGATAAGATCGGCCAAAGCAGCGGATTAGAACCTGCAGATGCGACACGCGTTGGTGTTGCCCTTCGTCTACTTGGTCCTGTGATGATGAAAGATCGCAAGCATCCTTTGTTCGTTGATTTCATGCCGCACTTCAGAAACTTCATGCAAAACATGAAGAGTACGGTGAAACGTAATCTAGCTTAATTATAAGCTTCTGGGCGCTTTGAGTAGACTCTAGCGCAAATAAAAAAGGCTGGTATTAAACCAGCCTTTTTTCGTGTAATGACTTGGCGAAAGTTATTTACCCAAGTATCGGCTTTCTAGGTGTGCTTTGAAGTGTTTCGCGTTCAACACTTCGCCTGTTGCTTGCGTCACCAAGTCATCGGTCGAGAACAAGCTGCCTTTGCTCCAGATGTTGTCAGATAACCAAGTAAAGATTGGCGACAGATCGCCAGAGCGAATCGCGGCATCTACGTCCACGGTTTTCTGCATCGCTGCCATAAATTGCGCCGCGTACATCGCGCCAAGCGTGTATGATGGGAAGTAACCAAAGGCGCCATCTGTCCAGTGGATATCCTGCATACAACCGTTCTTGAAGTTGCCTTCTGTTGACAGACCTAAGTAAGCCTTCATTTTTTCATTCCAAAGCTCTGGAACGTCAGTGTGCTTGATCACGCCGTTCATTAGGTCGCGTTCAATCTCGTAACGTAAGATAACGTGAGCAGGGTATGTCAGTTCGTCAGCGTCAACGCGGATAAAGCCTTTTTCTACGTGCGTGTAGATTTTCGACAAGTTGTCTTGAGCGAACTCAGGACCTTCAAAGTGGTTAGAAGCCAGACGAGCAAGGTGCTCAACAAAGGCTTGGCTGCGACCCACTTGCATCTCGAAGAACAGAGATTGAGATTCGTGGATGCCCATTGAACGAGCTTGGCCAGCCATTGTGCCTGCTAACGACTTTGGAAGACCTTGCTCATAACGCGCGTGACCTGTTTCATGCACGATGCCCATCAATGATTGCACGAACTCTTTTTCGTCGTAGCGAGTGGTAATACGAACGTCGGTAGGAACGCCACCACAGAATGGGTGAACGCTTTCATCAAGGCGACCATGTTCGAAGTCGAATTGCAGCAGTTTCATGACTTCCAGTCCCAGTGCTTTTTGTTTTTCAGCAGGGTAATGGCCGTTCGGAAGCAGGATGTTGTTGGCTTTTTGCTTTTCGATAGCTTCATCAATCATTGATGGTAACCAGGTTTTCACATCCGCAAATAGCACGTCTAGAGACGCTGACGTTGTACCTGGTTCGTACAGTTCTAGCATTGCATCGTAAGGTGACGTGCCAGCCGCTTCTGCGCGAATTTGAGCTTCTTCTTGAGAAAGCTTAACCACTTCAGCCCAGTTCTTTTCGAAGCCAACCCAATCGTCATTGCCACGTTGGGTACGCCAAGCATGCTCACACTTAGAGCCTGCTAATGACTGTGCTTGCACCAAAGATTCAGGCAGTAGGTTTGCTTGTTGCCAATCGCGTTTCATTTCACGCAGTACGGCTTGATCTTGCGTTGATAATGACTCTTCTTCTGCTTGTGCAAACAGGTCACCTAAATGAGGTTGAGTCATAAGAGAGTGCATATGCACCTCTAGTTCAGCCATCGCGTTAGAGCGGGCTTCCGCACCCCCTGCTGGCATGACGGCAGCTTGATCCCAACCTACGATTGCAGATAGGTGACCAAAGTTAGAGACTTTTTTTGAATGTTCGACGAGTTTTTGAAATGCGCTCATGTGACTACTCTTTGTTATGTTCTTTCCTTAAACGCCCCAAATGGGGTCCTTGAACGTACGTTCGTATCTCTCGACACCGATGCAGAGAAAAAGGCAGCATCAAGACAATGCCGATAGAGAAGTGTGTCTAATTTACTATTTATTAACAAATAATGCAGGTCTATTGTGCACAAATTCAGTCACTTGTACACCTAATCGAAGGGAATGTTGAGAAACAAGACTAGAGTCAGCGATGGCTAATGTTCTTGAGTTTCTTGCTTAAGAGGACGGCTGAATTTTTGAATGGCTTCTTTGCGACAACTCACATTGAGTTTCTTGTAGAGTTTGTAAACATGAGTTTTAACTGTGCTTTCCGCAACAAATAGAGCGTCAGCAATTTCTAAATTTGATTGTCCTTGAACGATACGATCGAGGATTTGCTTTTCTCTTTTCGTTAGCGTGTTGCTGATTTCTTGAGAACTGATGGCATAAGGACGGAAATGAATCAGCATTTTTGCCATCAGTTTTCGAGGCAACCACAATTCACCACTTAACACGGTATCGATACAGCGAGTTAAATGCTCTATCGGTGCATCTTCATACAGTACACCTTTGAGGTTGAGGCAAGAAAAAAGCCGAAGGTCGGAGCTAGTTTTAGGCACATCATAAACCACTAAGTCGGTGTTTTTTGTTTTTGGTGAGATATAGTCAGAGTGCGGTCTTTCTTCTAACAGATAGTTAGAAATCAGAACAACATTATAATTAGACAATTGAATTTCATCGCCCAAGCAATGGATGCTTTTACGGGTAAGTTTGTTTTGGGGATTCTTTTCTAACTCCCTGCGAATAAACTGGTTTTGAATACAGTTTTCACCAATAAGAAGGATGTTAGATTCTAATTCTTTCCTATGCGTCCCCATATTCATAACTAGCCCCTATATAATAGCTTTGTACTAACAATATTGATAATGTAATCACATTAGTCGAGGGGTATTGCGCTTGCCACTTTTCTCTGTTTCAACTTTGCGACTGTCTAAGGTTGTTGTGAAAGCTTCGGTTCAATTGAGATCTGGAGCACATCATTGTAGGTACCACCTGGCTTATTTAGCGTATCCCCGATGATAAACTTCATGCTGTTCGCGTGTCCCTTCGATGGCGTGTTTTCGCTGAGTCTAGCACTCGCCTGATCTAGGTTAATTTGCTTAGAATCCAGATACATGTCGTAGTTAATGTCCCATTGGGTGTCCGCAGATTCGTGTCGGAGCACACCTCGGTTCGTTGATTCAAAAACCAAGCTGTATCCGGCGTTACTTTGAATCCAAAGCTTGGGGGCGGATGTGACCATTTTATTGGATTGAAGTATCCCCATATCCAATTCGTAATGCTGTTGAGTCAAACCATAAAACTGTATTTTTGCCATCGGCAAAACAGAGACTGCGATATTTGTCACCGCAGGCAAAATATATTCGTTATTGAGCAGCTGTTCGGTTAATACTGTCGCTTCGAGCTTGCCTTGATAAATACCTGAAGTGAGCCATTGCTGAGCCGGATAACGTAATTGAAAAGTAATATCAACGTTATTTTCCGTTAAGACAACATGCCATTGATTGCCTTTTTGGTAACCGTTCCCGCCTTGCCATTCGAAAGTCAATTGGGCATTGGCATCTCCTTTTAAAAAAGAATCACCATCATCAATCTCTAACTTGACCGGAATTTGGCATTGTTCTCCTTCAATGTTGGCGCGCAATCGAAATGTTGAAATAAGTGCGTATGCGCCAGAGGCAAACACATCATAGCGTGCTTGTGTGGAAGCGGGTTCAACGCTTAAATTGCTCATTGAACAAAGAGAACCTGCTAAAGTTGGGGGAGCAAGCAGTATTAAGGTGACAAAAGGTTTAATCCACATAAAGCTCTCCTAATCTGATTAAAACATTGCTGCGTTCATCTAAAGTGATCACCACAGTCTGTTTTTCTTTTGTGTCGAGTGTGAGTTGGTATTGACCGGGACGTAAGCCGGAGATTGCAAACAATCCGTTTCGATTGGTAAAGAATTCGATGGGCTGTTGGGTTTCGCTACCCAAGTAAGTTGCTACGCCAGCAATAAGTGGGATAGGACTTCCGCTCTCCCGATCGAGTAAAGTCCCCATCACGGTTAACACTGAATCTGAACCAATCTCGAGCTGGTAACCGCGCTTATAGCCAGGCTTCAGCCAAAATGCACCATCACCTAAATCGTAACCAGGCGGTAAGTTTTCTACTTCATAGCTGATCAATTGAGGAGTGTAGGCAACAAGGTCTGGAATCAATACATTGGACGCGCTATGGCTGTATACGCGAGCGCTTTCTCCGTCCAGTGTTGGATCGATATCAATATTGTTTTCTTCTAAGCTTGGGTGCTTGGACACAACCGCAAAAGCTTCACGAACGGGACGGCCCACTGTGATTGAGGAACCTGCAAAGGCAATCGCGCTACTGACTTCTAAACGTGTACTGTGGTTTCTTATATCTTCGTTCAAACTCTCCATACGCGTAGCGTGGTCAGCGATAACTTGAAAGCGGTTGGCAGAATAGTTAACGCCAAGGTCAACGTCTGCGTCGCTGTCTCTACTGGTAACAACAGAAGCATAACCAGACATGCCCCCGGTATTACCCACGTTATTTTGATAGGTGAGATCCAGAGCTGCTTGATCGATTTCGCTGTTGTAGCGGCTAACCAATCGTGTGGAATCACTTAATGGCCAGCTTAACGTGAGAGACGTATTCCATTCATCTGAACCTACGTCGTTGTTCTGATAGTTGACCCTTGCGCTCCATGTCGCTGGTGTCGAGAAGAAGGAACCGGACAGGCTAGGGCTAACTGACCAATAATTCGCAGTATCTTCAGTGCCAGATCGGTAATTGACCGTCATGGCTGCACGTAAATCGTCATTAATATAGAACGCGCCAAACGCAGATGCATAGTGAGTGGTTTGGTTGAGAGGAGAGTCGATGGTGTTGTAGCTTTCTACACCTGCAAAGTTTTCCGATTGGTATTCATAGAAAACACTTAATTGTGGTTGCCAAGGGTTGTTATCATCAAATTCTGCATCGAAAGCGACGCGAAATGCTTGCCCAGAATCGAGAGTGGGATGATGGCTTTGAGAGGCAGACAATTCGGTGACACCTAGTGAGCTTGCAATCAAAGCCGTTCCACCATATTGGTACAGGTCTTCCCGTTTTTGACCATTTAGGCCTAACGTAAGCCATGGCAATACGCCGACATCAAGATAACCATGTATCAATTTTTGATCGGTTTGATAATCGAGCTCGTTATTATTGACCTCTGACGGCACGCCAGCCATCAAGCTGTACTCAAACTCTCCGCTGTTAAGAAGGTCATTCCCCGTTGCGACAGAAAATTGAATTCGTTCGGTTTGTCCAGAAGAGTCGGTGATTACCAATTCGACATCGTTAGTGCCTTGTGCGAGTGGGATATCACTCAAGTTATAGCTGCCTGCACCCAGTGTCAGCCGCTGAACGACAATGCCATCAATAACAACGTCGACATTCGAGGTGCGTTGCAATGTAAAAGACTGATTGGCTTTAGGGCGCACGTTACGAGTCGGAATCAAAGTAAAGTCACGTGTGATGCCGATTCCTAGGATGTCGGTACCATCTTGAAAGCTTTTGCCAACGTTAAACATATCACCCAATACAAGGCGCGTTCCTTGTGAAGGAAAGTCGTAGTTTAAGCGCGTGCCTTGGCGGTAATAATCTGAGTCTTGAGACGAGCCATTTTCAAAAGTGGCCTCATATTCAAGGTTTGCAGAACCTGCGTTTAAGCCCGATTCAAATCTTGTACTGTAAATACTTTGTCGGTCGTTTTGATCTGCTATGGTCTGAGTTTCATTCGCCGATGCGGTGACATTGACATAACCACTGAAAAAGCTGGGTTCAGAATAATTAAAATGTTCATTGTCTTCAGCTAACGATATTTGCCGCGTGACGCTCAATTCGTTAGGAACTGAAATGATGCATTCTAGGCTGGATAAATCAAAGGTAAGCCCAAGCCCCGCACGTTGAAAGTCTTCTTGAGACAAGGTCTCTGAACTAGCGTCTTGTAACTTTTCTAGGGCTGATTCGGCAACAGACGACGAAAGTAGGGCGATGGTACTGTCTTTCGGTAAGCGAATCTCGTCATCGGCGGTAATGGTGACTTGTGCCTGACCCAATACGCTGTCACTTATTTTTAAAAGAGAGGATAGCTCGATATCTCGACCTGTTGGATTAAGCACAACCTCGCGTGCCCAACTGATGTTGATTTGAGCGATACATAAAATCGTTAATAAAATGAATAGGAGCCAAACAGCACTGCTCCGACGCTCATTGCTCTCTTCCATGATATTTTCCTACTGGGATTGCTTTCCGTGAACGCAGGGTGAAGGTAGAAAATGGTGGCAAAAATTGGTCACCGACTTGTTGTTGGAGCGAGTAATTTTCTGTCGCTGTTAACGGCTCAAAATACAGTAGTCGAGAGTAGGTAAAGCGTTCGCCAGTATTACGAATAACCAGTTGCCCTGCATCAGACACTTCCAAGGTGACGTCAGGCTGCTGGTTGTTGGAGTACACATGAAGCAGCGCGTTATAATGCACTTTAATTTTGACCCCACTCAGTTGCCCAGATAACGTGACGGTGTGACTGTCACCATTTGCCAAGTGAGCTTGCGTAAATCGTATAAAGTAGCTGGAGGATGCCTTTTGTACAGAAGGCTCAAGCCATTGAATACGAAATACTTGCTTTGAGTTCGGTGCTAACATTGCTGCTGGTGGAAAAACCAAAAGTGCGTCGCTATTTAATGCTTTGGTTTCATATTGACCATTTTTCTTAAATACTAGCTGATGAATACTTACTTCTAGCGGCATTTTTTCTGTTGAATTATTTGTCACTATGATCTGTGATGTTGTATTTCTATCTGTGTTCAATTCAAATACAGTTGGTGAAATAATGATTGCATTACAAAAACCACTAAATAATAACAAGATTAGACATGTTATAGATTGATAGAACATGTTATTTATCCTGTTCTATTTCTATCGACAAATCTGACACGTCAAACCCTTTCAATGGTTTCATTTCAAAAAATCGTGTTGAATGAGGAAGGACAAGTGTGCCTGCGATCAATTTACTAATATCTAATCCTTTTAGGTATTTAGAATTGCTACCATCGGATAAATGCCAGTTAGTATTCGTCAACCTACCATAACTGCTTCCATTATTCTCTACTTCTACAATCCATTTGTTCCCTTTCTGTTTGACGCTTTTAATATCCAAGTTTGCCGATGTGTTTTTTGGCTTAACATTAATTAATGTATTGAATTGAAGTAATAACCCCATCTTAGCGCTTTGTTCTTCGCCACGGGTTACTTCCACCTGTTTAATAGAGACACGATATGCTTTTGACTCTGAGATGGAAGGGTCACCTAAATAACGAATCATGACCGATTGAGAGCGACCGGGCTCTATAATAGCGGTTACCGGAATAACCAGTAATTCATCGTCTGCGGGTTTTGTGGTTTCTACACCTTGCTCATCCATGGTCATTGAAAAAGGATAGAGCTCAACAGTTAGGGGTACTCGGGATGTATTGTCGATACGCATCGACATTTGGGCTCGATTACCTATGGGTTCAATCTCAGCAACCATAGGCTCTACCTTGTAGGCGTTAGCGTAAGAACAAAATAAAAATGTTGCGACTAGGATAATCCATCGAGTCATGTTGAGCTCCATCAATGTCAGCTTGGTATGGCCGTATAGAAAGGGAGGCCATACGTTCAGCCTCCCAGAGGGGATTAGTTAGAAGTTACATTAACGGTTAGCGTATCTGAGTAGCCACCTGCCCATGTTGCGACTTCTGTTGTTTGTACAGTCAATGTCGCATCAACACCCATTGCCAAGCCTGAAGAGCCAGGGTATGACAGTTCGCTAGAGACATCGTTTAAACCCGGACCACCAGGTGCGTTTAGATCAAATGATGGAAGACCTGTAGGCGCAAAAGTTGCGGTATAAGTTAGCGCGAAATCTTCGTCATCATCTGATTCAAGACCACCTTCAGAACTGGTTAACGATACGGTTGCACCATCGACGTCATTACATTTCATATCCAGATCGATAGAAACGGTTTGTTGTTGTGTTACATCACCAAAGTCGAGCAACTGAGTAGCAAGCCCTGATACTTCACATACTGGAGAAACATAACCCACTAATTGAACATCACCCGGACCTGCGTGAACTTGCGAACCGAAAATTGCCGTAACAGCCGCTGCACAAATCGTAAGTTTTTTCATAAAAAGATTCCTTTAACTTGAGAGATAACATACATGTTTAGCCCAAATCCCACCGAGCTAGCCTTTCTCTGTATTGAATACAGAACTCCTAGTTGATGACGCTGTTAATTGAGGGGAATACATCAATTTCGATCACGTCTTCGTAATAGCCTGCATATAGCAAGCGATCTTCTAGCGTTATTCTTATTTCTCCTAATGCTGAAAACGGAATAACACCTGAACTGTCAAAGCGCTTTTCAGAGAGTAAGTCGATACTTTTTACTTCTTCATGAATATTGGCTTTGCTAACGTTAATTTCAAATAAATACTCGAATGGAGGAATGTCATCTCGATTATCCAGTTTTAGTCCGCCATTCTTTGAAAACACACTTACACCAAGTGGTTGATTGCAATATATATCCAATGGTAATGTCTCGATATTGCTATCGGACAAGTCTATTTTCTGACCCGACGTGAAGTTTATCTCACACCGATCTTCTAATTTGCCCACAAGATTCATCGTTAAGGTATTTGCATTACTAAATAGTGGTGCAAAAACAAATAACCACATTGCGATCATCAGGCAGCAATGAAAAAGAATGATATATCCCATTTGCACACCAACTTTCGTTTATTTTGTGTTGTTGAGATAAACTATAATTCCTGATGAAAATAGAGGAGTAGTAAACGAGGTTGATCGTTTTTATAAAAGTTGTAGAAATAGTTGTAACTCTCTTTATATAAGAAAAATCTTATGTTTATTAAGTGCCTTTATGCGTATCGCATTGTACGTTATGTGAGTTTCAACGATGACGATCACAAAAGTTGCTTGCGCATTGTGTGGATTGACGGTATTGATGGGTGATACACAACAACTTATTAAAAGAATATGGATATTTTGAATTTTGAGGCATTTCTTATTGCCATTACGATTTTGACGCTCACGCCGGGATTGGACACCGCATTGGTGATTCGCAATACAAGCCGCGCAGGACTTAAAGACGGTTGTACAACCAGTTTGGGGATCTGTTTCGGGCTATTTGTTCATGCGCTGTTTTCTGCCGTGGGTATTTCTGCCGTTCTTGCTCAATCTGCGGAACTGTTCCAAATGGTGAAAATGGTGGGCGCCGCTTACCTAATTTGGCTTGGTTTGAGCAGCCTACGTGCACTGATGAAGACAAATGGCGGCATTGCGGTTTCTGAACAAGCGCATCAAGTTTACAGTGGCAAACGCTCATTCCGCGAAGGTTTCCTTTCTAATGTATTAAACCCAAAAACCGCCGTGTTTTATCTCGCTTTCTTGCCTCAGTTTGTTAACCCGGAAGGTTCTCCGTTGTTGCAATCAATGCTGATGGCTTCAATCCACTTTATTATTGCGATGGTATGGCAATGTGGTTTGGCTGGTGCCTTGAACTCAGCAAAAACACTCCTGAAAAACGCGAGCTTCATGAAGTGGATGGAAGGGGCAACGGGTGCTGTGCTTGTGGCGCTTGGTATTAAACTACTTGTAGAAAAGCCAGCCTAATGCGTGTTCTTATTCGAATGGTCATCGCTTTAGTGCTTTTCATCGTCGTCTTAGTAGGAGTCGTCGCATGGAAGACGGTTCCCCAGTTGAATTTCGCCGAGAAAGGAATGAGGTGGGATTGGCACTGGGCTTACTTTGAGCCGTTTTCCAATGGCATCCAAGCCACGCGCACGCAAGATACTAAACAGCTGTTGTTACGCCGCGTTTACCTAAAAGAGTCAACCGCAGTATTTGTCGGAACCACACTAGACAACAAATTTGAGATTGATGTGGTTAACCAAGAAGCGTGTAAGCCTGAGAGCAGCAAGTGGGTATCTGTTTCGGTGAATGGTCAGCCGATGTCGCATGTTCCTATGCTTTGTGAAGATTCGGGAGAGAGCTACATTTATCGCTTTGTTGGCAGCAAGCTAAGAAGCCTAGAGTTTGGTATTGAGGATGACTTCATTCGCGAAGACTTCAGCCAATGGCCGATTTCAGAGATAAAAGCGGATCAGTTCAAGCAGCAACACTCTTCTTTCTTTAACAAGCGAGGTGATGGTGAAGAGCACCAATGGTTGCGAGATTAAGTTTCTGGTTAAACGTTGAATAGATAAAAAAGAGACAAGCACCGATGCTTGTCTCTTTTTATTTGTCTGGAGGTTGAGTGCTAGATAGTGATGAAGCTTGTTACTCTAACCACTTAATCACGTTATCCCACAGGATTGGGTCTACGTTCCTTGCATCGACTAACTCTTTGTCCATGAAAGGTTGTTGATACACTTCGGACTCGCTCATGATGCCTAGTGTTTTGAACTGGCGGAAGAAGCGCAAAAGACGCATAACGCGATCGAGCCTTTCGTCTTGGTGCACACATCGATTGATGACAAAACCAATTTTGATTTGGCGAGACTTAAAGATGTGTTTCTCAATCAGCGTATTGATGAATGGCAACGATGCATGCAAATCAATAGGTGACGGTTGCATTGGTATGACTATGTAATCGACGTATCTAAGGTAACGCACTAAGTCGCTCTCTGAGAAGTTTGCTGGAGAGTCGATCACCACATAGTCTGTCGCATTACTGACCTTAAGCGTGACAGCGATATTAGACAAACTGCGAAGGGAAGGATTATAGCTCTGATTCGGTAGTGCATCGATGCCATCGGCCCAACGGTTGGTAGATTGCTGTTTATCGAAATCTATCAATTCTACCGTATGTCCATTTCCGATGAGTTTGCTGGCCAAACTGGCAGAGAAAGTCGACTTTCCCACACCACCTTTGAGATTTAAGACGATGATCTTTTTCGCTTTTGAGTAAGCGATACTGGTTTGGCGTTGTTTTACAAGCGGCAGCAAACTGTTTTCCCCAAATTACTAAATCAGGGCATTATGTACAAATTGTTAACTTAATTGGTTGGCATCCCATAAAATCATTCCTTGCTAATGCTTATTCTGAAGCTCGTTTTCTCTTATTTCATCAGTGCTCAAAGCAAGGAGTGCTCTGAAATGAGTAAAAAAGCCCGCGATGGGGAGTCGCGGGCAAGTTGTTGGTGATTCGTTGTAATTATTATTGAGGGTTATTTTGCTGCCTGAACGGTCATCTCTGCACCTTCAAACCCAAGTGCGCTTAGCTCATCAGCATCAAAGTTGGTGGTAACTTCCACATCGCCCACGCGCTGAGTGGTACCTTGTGGCAAATCGTTCGCTGAGCGCGTGCGGATTCCAAGTGGACTCGCTTGGCCAATTTCAATGGTGCCTGCGTATTGAGACTCTGCATAAAAATCACCGGATACGTAAGAGTAGAAAGGTCGTAAGCTCGCGCCAGTGGCGTATTGCATACTACTCAATCCTGCTTCTTTGATTGCCCAACTCCAATCCCACCATTTCACTTCACCCGGAATATAGCGGTGATCCCATTGGTAACGGATATCTGCCGATTTATCGCTGCCGCGGCCCATGGTAAAGGTGTGGCTTCGGTATGGACGATTGTCTGGGTGTGTGTGCCATGCGTTGCCACTCCAACGAAGGAATCCGTAAAAGTTTACGTCATAGCTGATGTCGGCGTTGAATCGGTATGGGTAAGAGATGGTAGAACGGTACAACTCAACACGCACTGGCAACTCAGAGTTCGCAGGCACCATTGGGCGAGCTTGCAGCGTAACTTGTTCGCTGGTGGATGCGCCGTTTGAGTTTGAGAAGCTTTGGTTTGCTTCAAGCGTAATACTCAGCTTGGTATTACCAACCAATGGCCATTTGAACTCGTTCTCTGTCTTCACTTGCTGGGCAAAGCCGTAACTGTTGGTTTTAGACCAGTTGGTAGACTCGTCCAATTTCAAATCCACCACGATTTGCTGCGGCGTGTTACTGTAGTTTCTCGCCATTGCCGTGATGGTTTTAACAAGCTCGCGATCCGATTCAACCACATCACCATGCCAGAAGTTTTTGTCGTTGAGGGTGTAGGTAAAGTTGTCTACGGTGATTTTGGTTTTTTCACCACAACGGTAACCACTGCAAGAGCCACTGTTGTTACCTTGAATCACCCAGCGGTCACCCACGCGGTCAACTTTCATGTCTTCACCCACGTATTGGCTATTGTTGCCGCCAACCCATGCGTAACCAAGATTATGCGCAAGATAACTTAATGGGCGAACAAAGGCAGAGCGATCGGTGACTAACTCATATTGAACATCGATTTCATCGCCTTCTGGAATCGCACGAGCTGGGTAGTTCGGGATTTCTGATTGTGCTTCGTCCGGGTAACAGAAGGTTTTGCCATTCGGAGTATCACGTTTAATTAATCCATGATAACCCGGTCCCATGATCACCCAATCGCCTTTGAGGCCCGTGATCTGCCATTGACCCATACGAGCAAGTAGGGCACTTTTTTGCTCTTCAGCTTCATATCGGTCAAGTGGACGATAACCTGCTCGGCAGACATCTTCACCTAACTGGTCGAAGACGATTTGGTCTGGATATATCTTTGCATTTACACCACTTGCGAATGTAGACAGGATGGCGGCGGACAATAAACTAATGTTGATGTTTCGCATGAACGTTCCCTCATGGCTGTATTTTTATTTGTTTTATGTGCCCCGATCTCGAGGACAGGTTTACTGTTCCATGCTGATAGGATTGATAGTACTGAAAATAGTTGAAATATTATTACTGTAACGAATCAGTGGGTTGTATTATTGCATCTGTCATTTTCAACTAATGAAATCGATTGCCTTTAGAAAATAAGAACAATAACTGGAAGGCATGTTCATAAAGGTCAACGTAGAATATTTACTCAGTGAAGAAGTTGAATATTGTCAGAATGAGCTAGAAATTGGTTTATACGATTTTAACGAAACTTACAACTCAATTTATATAAGCGGAATCTAATAAATAAGTTTTTAAATTTAATAGTACAGACTTAAACATTAGTAATAATTAAATTTACTCATACTTAATTAGAAATAAATGAAGTAATAGGGATTGAAGCCTTGTAATGAGTGACTTTTAAGCGAATAAAACTCACTCATTACAAGGCGAATATCAAGAGGGTTATTTCAGCCGAAAAGCTTATCGCTTAGCCAACAGTTTAGTGCGGCCAGTTTGTTTATCTCGGATAAGAGAGAAGGTTTCCGTTTGAAGCAGTACTTCGATATCAAAATAGATAGGGTCATCGTTTAACACGAGATAGGGCGAAAGAAACGAATCATTTAACGCAGGGCGAATTTCTTGCACCGATAACAGGTTCATTTTGCCCGATACTGACAAGCTCGTATCCGAATAAGGACGCGATTTACCCTTAAAGCTAAGGATGATGGGGTTCGACATTGATTCGTCTTGTAACGAAGCGATATGAGTAATAACGCGGTGATTAACCCGGGTTAAGCCATCAATCCGAACAGTGTGCTCATGAGGGAGAATATCGACCACACTGTGGTGATAGCGTTTATCTTCGGTATCGTGATAGCAAGGTAGCTTCCAAGCGCCGAAAAAGACCACGCAAGAGAGTGCGACGGCAATATACGCCTTCATTGGCTTTCCTCCGCAATAAACTGACCGATCGCTTGAGAGGCTTGTTCGAACTGACCTGCCGTGTAGAACACATTGATGGATTTTCGCGTGTGCTTATTCAGCCAAGACAACTCAGAGAACTGCTCGTTTTCCTCGATATAAACCACGCAATGACACTGATGTTGAGCCAGTAACTGTTCGAGGTGCGTTGATAACTGCGTATTGGGATCGGTGTATACCTCTAGTGTCCCAACAGTGTGTTCATTTAAGGCTTTGTTGCGTTGAGGGTGACTGTATTTGCTATGAAACTTACTCGCACTTACTAGGCTGGCCGCAAATAGAATGCCCAGTGAAACGATATAGCACGCTAAGTTTTTATAGTTGGTTTCATGTTTGTTCGGCAGTGGTGGTGTTGGCTGCTGCACTGATTTCTGTTGTACTTTTTCATCTGGTGGAGTCGCAGCGACAAGGCATTCGTTCAGCAAGACGCCTTCAACTAAACGATACCCGACTTTAGGGACAGTAACGATAGGGGATTCTTTCATTCCCACTTTGGTAAAGGTCTGCCTGAGAACACTGATGCTCTTCGCCAACGAAGTTTCACCAATGTATTCGTTACCCCACGCAAATTGCACAATGTCTCGCTTTTCAACAACTGCAGGGGAATGTTCGAGAAGCAAAGTGAGGATTTGTGATTCACGATACCCAATTTTTACCGTTTTATTGCTGTTAGAAAGCGTGTTTTTAATAGGGTTATATAAGATCATACGATTATTTTTGTTTTTATTATAAAGCGAAAGAGACGAGTAGAAAGGAACCACTCATCTCTGTTATATGAATAAAGATTAAAATTAGGTCAATTTTATTTTGATGGTTTTAATAGTTAGCTACCTATTGATAGAAGAAACCATAATCATAGTAAAACATCAACTTTGTGCCATGTTAATCTTTCATTTAGTGATATAGCTTCAATGAAAGAACCAAAATAATCACACAGCAATAATATGGTTTAGGGTTTACTAAATAACAGTGATGCTGACATTTAATTTAATATTGTCACACATGTCATTATAAGTTTAATTATTTGATAACTTGGTGGGAATTATTAGCCGAGTGGAAAATAAAAAGTGAAGAGTTAAATAGAATGAAAGGAATAACGAGAAAGGGGTATATAAAAAAGCCCGCTGAGTCAGCGGGCTTAAAGTTTCTAGCTTGGATTATGCTTTCACTGCATCAAAATCATCCGATTGAGATGACGGCTTGAAGAACAGTTTTGTTTCTTCCAACACCACATGGCGTAGAGCAATCAAACCGATCAGGTTAGGAATTGCCATCAGACCGTTTACGATATCAGCCAGTAGCCAAATCATATCTAGGTGAAGGAACGCACCAGATGCTACCAAACCAACGAAAATCAGTTTGTATGGAAGCACAGCTTTGGTACCGAATAGGAACACAACGCAACGCTCACCGTAGTAGTTCCAACCAAGAATGGTGGTAAACGCGAAGAACATAAGACCGATAGACACCAGCATTGGGCCTAATGTCTCTGCGTTCAAACCAACGGCAAATGCGTGTGTTGTCATCGCTGCACCTGCAAGGTCACTTTGCCATGCTCCCGTAAGGATCAAAGCAAGGCCTGTCATGGTACAAATGATGATGGTATCGAAGAAGGTACCCGTCATTGAAATCAGACCTTGTTTAACACAAGAATCCGTTTTCGCTGCTGCGGCTGCCATTGGCGCACTACCCAAACCTGATTCGTTTGAGAATACACCACGTGCGATACCAGATTGGATTGCTAGCATAATGCTTGCACCCAAGAAACCACCAGTTGCTGCGGTTGAAGTGAATGCAGACACCAACACCAACTCAACTGCGTTTAGCAATTGGTCCGCGTTCATGATGATCACACTCAAACACGCCAACACATAAAATAGCGCCATTGCTGGAACCACTTTACCTGCTACGCTCGCAATCGACTTGATACCACCCAATGTAACGAATGCCACTAGCAGTGTCAGGATGAAAGCCGACAGCTCACGGTTTACACCAAGAGAAATCTCGCTTGCATCAAGAATCGCATTCACTTGTGGGAAGGTACCGATACCAAAACAGGCAACGCCCAATGCAAATACCGCGAACATGATAGCCAGCGCTTTCGAGCCAACACCATATTGTAGGTAGTACATAGGACCACCAATCATTTGGCCTTTGTCGTCAACACGACGGTATTTCACCGCAAGAAGACACTCAGCGTATTTGGTTGCCATACCGAATAGGGCAGCAAGCCACATCCAGAATAGGGCACCAGGGCCACCAAGTTTGATTGCGGTAGCAACACCAACGATGTTACCTGTACCAATGGTTGCAGACAGCGCAGTACATAGCGCTGCAAAACTAGAAACGTCACCCTGTTTATCAGATGACTTATCTTTACTGAATACCATCGCTAACGCAGTTGGTAGGTGCTTAAATTGGATCAAGCCTAGGCTAAAAGTGAAGTAAACACCGGTACCCACGAGCAAAAGCAGCAGTGGTGGACCCCAGACAAAGTTATCAATGGTTTGAAGTAAAGATTGTAGGTCGTTCATGATTTCCCCTTAATAAAACAACTAATAAGGAGAAGAGGGAAAGGACGAGATCAATGATCTCGAATAGCCATGCTATTCAAAATAAGGCGGGAACGCCAAATAGTTAGGTTGTTACTTTCCACTCCTCTGTCCTTTTGCCTGAGAGTTTCACCCCGCACACATGTGCAGGACTTGCTCCTTCGGCGACCGATTTAACGGTTCTCTCCAGAGGTTCCTCCAACTACAGTCCCCGCTACCAAGGTAGCACCTGAAATAGTTAATTCTTCGGCGAGTTACTCTAACCAAATGTTAAAATTTGGTTAATAACCACTCTCCTGCAGTCTTCATCGGAACATTTACTCAATTAAATGAGTAAAGGTTAGTTAATGATGCTGGTCACCATTAACGTGTGAACTCTATCATGTTTTGTTACCATTTCAACACCCAAATGAAGATTTATTTTCAACACATTATGCGGGTTTTGTTGTCTTAGTTTCATAGACTTGCTGATTAATTGAACAAATAACTCTCTATGTCGGTCATTCTTGGTATGTATGGAAGGGAAGAGACCAATCGCAGGATTTGATGAGAGTTCTCTAGGCTGGTGATAAGTTGTTCAGTTTAGAACAGAAAATTGATCAAAACGGGAGCAATCGCTTCAAAATCTACGCTAAGTTGACCGTAAGCTACGTAGAAATAGGTTACAATGATTCCTTGCGCAACTGTCTATGGAATCGGATAAGTTCTTATTATTGGACAAGGAGACGGTATGACCAGATTGTTAGCCATAGCGGTATTGATTGGAGTAGCGTTTGTGCTATTTCGTTATCGTACCAATGAAAAAGTCCAAAAGGCGACCGTGATTACCTTGATCGGCGCATTCTTAATTTATACCGCGTCAATCATGATTGCGGAACTCACTCGCTAGCAAACCAGTAGAGTCCTTGGAGTAAGATACGGTGACTTCTCAAAATAATATTGAAGACCAAGACGAAGTAGTTGTCATTGAGGAGCGCGATAAGCGTACTCACATATATATCGCGATTGCGGCCGTGTTAGGTTTAGCGTTCGGTGGTTTGGCTGGTTCTGCAATGACAGCAAGCAAGTGGGAGTCGACCTATCAAGTGCTGGAAGAAAAGTACCAAGCACTGGCACAAGACAAAACGAACTTGGTCTCTCAAGTAAAAACACGTGAAGCGGGCTTAGATAAAGAGATCGACGCTAAAGTCGCGACGCTGTTGGCTGAGAAAGAAGAAGCACACAAAGCGGAACTCAAAGCACTTCAAGAACAACTGACTGAAGTGGAGAAAGTGAACTTGTCGCTTGAGTCTCAAGTGAAAGAACAGAAAGCAACGTTGAACACGACCAAGAGCGAGAACGACAAACTTAACCGTCAAGCAGACATGCAAGCGACAATGTTTGAACGTTCACGTGAAGTGTTCCGTAAAGAACTGCAAATCTCAAAAGAGCTTGAGTCATTAGAGAAAGAACGCCAAGCGCTGTTACCGAAAATCGAAACGCTGAAGAAAGAGTGTGATGTTTTCTTAGAAGGTAAGTCTTGGGATGTGAAATCTGACGCCTGTGACAAACACGATGAAGCGAATTCACGACTCAGCCAAGTTGACCAGCTCATCGAAGTTCACAAGATGGACTTGAAACAGATTAAAGAAATCACTGAAGACATGGGGCTGTAGCATCAAAGCATATAGCGATTAAGATCTTCAAAGATTTAGAAACAATAAAGGAGCTCAATGAGCTCCTTTTTTATGCGCGATGTTTCGCTAGAACTGTTTGTCGTTGGGGCAATTGCTAGGGATCAGATGCGAGACGCGTCGTAGCCAGAAGCCAACAGCAATTCACGCTCGTGCTTGATCAGCTGAGCACGATCCTCAATCAGTTCGTTAAGTGCTTGAGAAGGTTTCCCTGCCAGCGTTTTAAATGCATCAAACGTCTCAGCACTGTCAATTTCATCAATCATGCTGCTGATGACGTTACGCGCTTCGCAAGGGTTATCATCGGTGGTGAAGTACTCTACTTGTTTTGCCGCAGACTTCATTTCGGTTAGCAGTTCTAACGGGCTACTTTCTTTTGCCACTGCCATGTAATTATCAAGTACACGCTTCGCATACAACAATTCTTTTAGTGGGATATCTCGGCCACTTACAATCAGCGATTCATTAAGGATCATACTTGAGCTCATTGGCATTCCTTTTTTATCAATAATTCAAACTTCTTGGGCATTGGTTTGAGTCTAATTTATTGAAGTCTGAATGGGAATGCCTAAAAAGCACATTATTAAACGATTTTTCTGATTATTTACGCTTTAGCAGTGAGTAAGTACGCAAACTGCATGTTTATTAGAATCTTCATAAGATAGGTCAGTCAGGCAAGCCGCATGTTCGATTGTTTTCAGAGTGCATCAAATGTGGCGTTATCGGTTCTCAATATTCAACACTAATTCATGAAGAAGCGACCCGGCGTCACCCCAAAGCTTTGTTTGAATAGATGATTAAAAGCACTCACGCTGGTAAAACCACACTCCAATGCAACGGTGGTGACCGGTAGGTTTTGCGCCAACAACGTCAGAGAATGGAACAACCTTGCTTGTTGACGATACTCGATGAAAGACATGCCAACTTCATTGCGAAACAAGCGGCTCAAAGTACGGCTGCTAACGTTAATTTCTTCTGCCCACTGTTTTAATGAACGATTATCCGCAGGCTCATCCAACAGTGAGTTACAAACCTGTCCAAGCTTGGCATTGTTGGGAAGAGGGATCTGAATGGACGCTTGTGGCGCGACTTTTAACTGATCCAACAAAACCTGAACAATACGCCAATACGCCTTTGTGCTTGCTTGATCGGCCGGTTGCTCAGAAAGATGAATGATCATCTCACGCAGCATTGGCGACACGTTGAGAACATCACTCTGGCTTGGCAGCTCAGTGTCGATGCTCGGCAATAAGTAGACGTTTTTCATTGCCGCATCGCCATACATGTACACCTTGTGGCTTTCATGCGCAGGGATCCACACCGCTCTTTGAGGCGGAACGACCCATAACTTAGATTCTGTCTCGACCGACATCACACCGCTGCTGGCGTACACCAATTGGTTGTGCTGATGGCAATGCCAATCAATGACGTGTCCATTGGGGTAGTGCTTGGGAATGACCACCGCTTCTAAGCGATTGATGCTGGCGTCCAAACTGATGGCTTTGACGTTTTGGCTCATTTGAGCAATAACCTGTCTTGATCGAATCTATACGCCAAATGCTAGCCAGATAAACTGAGCTTGTCATTAATTAGCTATCCGTTATTTGGTTTGGAGTCGAGATGAACCGTTCCTTTCACGCAGGTGTCCTCAATGTGGGGCATGCGCTTAATCATTACTTCTTGCTCATTTTTCCTTCTGTCGTACTAACGCTGCATAAAGAATGGGGCATGAGTTACGCAGATCTGCTCCAAGTGGGGAGCGCAGCCATGTTGGTTTATGGTGTGATGTCTCTGCCTGCAGGTTGGCTGGCGGATCGTTGGAGCCGAAAAGGCATGATGATCGTGTTCTACTTTGGAATGGGCACCTCTGCGTTACTTACCGCTCTCTCCCAAACACCATGGCAAATGGGATTGGGGCTTTGTGTCATAGCCTTGTTTGCCGCGATTTATCATCCAGTCGGTATCGCACTTATCTTCAGCTCTGCAAAGAAAACTGGCAGGGCTATCGCAGTAAATGGACTAGCAGGTAACTTAGGTTTGGCGTTTGCGGCAATTGGAACCGCTTTGTTGTGTCAATGGTTCGCTTGGCAAGCCGCATTTTATATTCCAGGTCTTGTGTGTTTATTAACTGGCGTCGTGTACTGGTTTGCATCGAAAGGTGTTACTGATATAGAGCATGCGAAAAATATAAGTGACAACGTAGCAATACCTTCGCGACAACTCAAAGTGCTGTTCGCTTGCGCAGCGGTGGTTGTCTTCTTTGGTGGTTTGGTTTTTCAATCTACGACGACCTCGTTACCTAAAATCATGGATGCACAATTTAGCCAATCATTGAGCCTTTCAAGCACGTTAACAACATCGATTTTTGTTTGTGCTGCGTTTATTCAGCTTGTTGTGGGTGAGTTGCTCGATCGCGTTGATATCAAGAAGCTGCTCGCCTGTATTGCTGGTGGGCAACTGTTATTCCTCCTATTAGCGACGGTTACTCATGAATGGTCATTGGTTCTCGTGTTCGTTGGTTTGATGCTGTGTACATACGCGCAAATACCAGTGAACGATTGGCTTATTGGCCGCTATTCCGATGTGAAATGGCGCTCAAGAATCTATGCCGCTAAGTACACATTAAGCTTTAGTACTGGACCTATCGCGTATTGGCTTATCGCCGCGACTTATGCTCATACACAAGAGTTTGTATTGATGTATTTCATCCTTGCTGGTGGGATGGGGCTTGCATCACTGAGCGCAATGATGATGCCCTCGTCAAGCAAAAGAAAAACGGCTAGCACCATGCTAGTGAAACATTGACGCAAAAAGGAGCGCGTTGGGCGCTCCTTATCATGAGTCGTGCTTACACGAATAGTAAGACCGAAAACACAGTCTGAAAGAATGAACTCAGTCTAGACTGTTTGGTTTTTACTGGTTCTGGTTTTGGTGTGTTTCGATGGCGCTCGGCACTTAATGTATAGTAAGAGTAGTAAATGGTATTCATATTGACCTCCTGTATGACTTTGGAGATAGTATGAAAGTCTAATTGGGAACAAATAACGAACACATGAATATGGATAGTTCATCTTTTAAATCTACCTCGCATTTGAGCCGCTTACGTCAATTGAGTCGGCATTATCAAACTCAGGAGAGAACGCCAGTCACCATCGCATCATTAGCAGGACAGCTGCAATGTAGCGATCGAAATGTCAGTAAATTAATGGTGGCAATGGAATCATATGGTTGGGTGACTTGGGCTCCGGGTAAGGGGCGGGGAAACGTGTCCACGCTCACACTACTTGTGACGTTTGAAGAGGCGTTAAAGCAGGCATTAGAAGAGTGGGTGAAAGCTGGGAAAATCAACCAAGCACACCAACTAGCAGAACAGTTTGATGGCGAATTGGCGTTTCGAGAAAATTTGCCTCTGTGGTTGGGCGATGCGCAAACTGAACTGAACAAGCAAAATACCTTGGTTTATATCGCACCTTACCAATTACCAGAATGGCGACCGCATCAAGCGCAGTCTGTGCGTTCAGTTATGCTGATAGATAGCATTTACAATACATTGCTGCGTTTTGACCCTCACTCTCAAAGCATCTTGCCCGAACTTGCGCACGCATTTGAAAATAAGGGGGACCACGTTCGAATTCGCTTGCGTAGTGATGTGACTTTCCACAATGGCAAGCGATTGAGTGGCACTGATATTAAGGCGAACTTTGAGCGAAGATTAAACGAGGAACATCCATTTTCGGTGCTGTTTCGCCACCTTGAGTCTATCAACGTCGAAGGGCAATGGGTGACGTTTTATCTGCGTCAAAATGACCCTGTATTCCTCAATTTATTGTGTGACAAACACTCGGCAATTATGGATTGTGAACAACCACATAAGCCTATTGGAACAGGTCCCTATTATGCGGAGCGATTGGAGAGTCACCATTGGACACTTAAAAGAAACCCTCGGTATTTTGGCATTGGAGGGTTGATTGATATGGCTGAATTTTGGTCATTGTCACCCTGCAGCAAAGTTGGCCATGCACACATTCAGCAAATGCAGCGCGCGATTCATCTTGATAATGTCGGAGATGACCACAGTAAGCAAAATGGTTGTTCTGTCCTTCATTTTTTCTACCACAAAAACCAATTGAGCAAGCAAGAGCGTGCTTGGATTGTTCATCATTTTAGAAAGCATGCAGATCAGCGTGTAGAGTTGGCAAATAGTCTGATGAACGAGCACCAAGACAAAGGTTTTCACCTGTTTGAAAGCCAAATGACAAAGCCAAAGCGTCCAATGGTGATCGAAATTCGTGAGAACTTAAAACCAGAGCTTGATCCACTCATTGAGATACTTTCCGAGCTTGGTGTCGAGTGGACGATTCAAAGCCCAAACGACGAGAAACGTGCGATTGCGGATGTCGGTTATGGTTGTTATGTATTTGGCGATGACCGTGCTTATCAGTATTACGAGTGGATGCTTGCCAGTGACGCGTTTACTCGATGTTTGAGCGAGAAAGAGCAAAACAGTTTAGTGCAGTTCGTTGATGGATTGATGCGTGAAAGTGGAGACAGTTATGGATTGTTAGAAAAGCTATTCCGAGCGGAGGACTGGTTGATACAGAACTACCATTATGCGCCGCTTTGGAGAGAGCACATTGTCTACTCTCAATCCGAAGAACTGCATGGGGCTGAAACAGACCGAATGGGTGTGATGTCTTTGAAAAACATGTGGCTTGAATAGGGACTACAGACACCAAGAATACAAAAAAGTGAGAAAACAAAAGGAGCGCATTGAGCGCTCCTTTGTTGTTTTTATTGTATTGCTTTTGAATTGTACCAATCGTTTTGGTAAGCCTTAGAGGCAAACAAAGCGTTAGCCTTAGCGCGTTCAACGATTGCCGGATCCACTTCAATAGGCTTCATGGTTTGGTTATCGAAGTTGTACTGCATGGTCGATACCTTTTCGCCCGGCGAAAACACAACGAGGTTATCTCGGGTTAAGTAACCAAAGTTCTTGTCGTATTGCATCATGGCACGTTCGTCTTTGCGTGCGAGAGGTTTTGTTAGGTCACGGCCAATCATCGGCGTTTTTGCATCCACACCAATCAAAGAAAGTAACGTAGGTGGCATATCTAGGTTATTGGCAATACGGTCGTCTTTACGTGGCTTAATGTCTTTACCAAGAATCAATGCTGGGATGTGGAAGTGCTTCACTGGCACTAAGTTAGCTCCGGATACACGGGCATCGTGGTCAGCAATGATGATGAAGACCGTGTCGTCCCAGTAAGATGATTTTTTCGCTTTATCAAAGAAAGTACCAATCGCGTAATCGGAATATTTCACCGCATTATTACGCGTCATGTATTCAGAGTCGTAAGGTTCAATCTTGCCTTGTGGGTATTCGTAAGGGCTGTGGTTACTCGAACTGAATACCAAGCTAAAGAAAGGTTTGCCGGTTTTTGATAGACGTTCGAACTCTTGATCCGCCTTGGTGTAGAGATCTTCATCACTCACACCCCAAGAAGCAACAAACGATGGGTTTTCGTAGTCTTTCTCTTCGATGATTTGGTCAAAGCCATTGCCAAAGAAGAAGGTCTTCATGTTGTCGAAATTCGCTTCACCACCATAAATGAATTCTGTGTGATAGCCATTGGCTTTCAGAAGATCTGCAATCGTAAAGAAGTTGGTTTGACTCTTACTCAGCTTTACAACCGCACGGGATGGCGATGGTGGGAAACCCGTTGTCACCGCTTCAATACCGCGAACAGAGCGAGTACCGGTTGCGTATAGCTGCGTAAAGCTCCAGCCTTCCGCCATTAGCTTGTCGACATTTGGAGTGAGTGGTAGTCCGCCTAGTGAACCCACGAACTGCGCACCTAAACTTTCTTGCAGCAAGATAACCAAGTTCTTTGGCTTGCCTTGATAGGTTGCTTCGTTGCTGTTCATGGTTGGCAGAACTGACGGATCAAAATTCGACTTAGCAGAAGAAGCACGAACGAGGTCTAGCATCTTCTGGCTATCCATTTTTCCGTAGAACTCTTCCGCGCTCTTTTCTGATTTCATATTGTTTACAGCAAACAACAGAGAGTAAGAGGAGTTTAGTGCCAAATCATTCATCAGTGGGTCGTTAGAAAATGCCACCATTGCAGGGTTTAAAGGGCGATGTCCCAAAGAAGAACGTGCACCTGCAACACCAATTAGAACCACTAAAATGGCAAGAACAGGACGCCATTTCCAGTTTACTTGTTGTGCGTTGTCGGTGAGCTTTTTACTCCATTTCCAACCAAGGAAAAGGGTAAGCGCCGTGCCTACGGCACCGATAAAGAGCTCTAGTTTGTAACCAGTCCAAAGCATGCTGAACACTTCTTTTGGATAAATCAGGTATTCAACAAACAAGCGGTTTGGACGTAGGTCGTATTCTTGAATAAACGGAGCCGTGGCCAGTTCCATGTAAACCAAGATCCACAAACCTGCGACCATCCAACAACGTAGAACCCATTTCCAGCATTCGCCTACCTTACCTTGAACAGGCAATAGAGCAGAAAGTAAGCCCGGAAGAATGAACAGCCAGCAGATAGTGGCAAAGTCTACGCGTAGGCCCTGACCTAAAATATAGATAAGGTCGTTAAAAGATTCGATTCGGTCAGAGAGCCAAATGGCGAGTAAAATCCGCGAAACGGAAAGAAAAGCAAGCGAAAATAGCGCAAATACAGCAATAGGCTGCAAAGGCCCAAATGCGGGCTTCTTCATAAATATTCCCTAATTTACTGATGTAACTGATTTTTATGGCGTGTCTTTTATCAAAGAAAACGTGAAACAAACGTGAAATATAAGGCTTATTTATAAATTTAATTGTAATGATTAGTACGGCTTTGTAAGGGGGAGTAATGCCATACAGCATGCGCCGTTCAGTTTGTCGCCACGAAACGCGTGAAAATCGTAGGGTTGATTTCTATAGATTTCTTATTTAGGGTGTTGGGTATGAACTATTTAGCTATTTCTATCTCGACTAACTGTTGTTGTTGCACCTCCCAAGACGTGCGGCGGCTTTCGCGTAGCTATTAGTTAGCAAAAGATCATACAGACATATTAAAGGCCGCCGATGTTTTCATCCGCGGCCTTTTTGCATTTAAAGGAATAACAATATGAGTCAGTCAAAATTACAACTATTCAATACACTGGGGCGCACCCTTGAGCCGTTCAACACCATCGAATCCGGTAAAGTTGGTTTGTACGCTTGTGGTCCTACGGTGTACGACTACGCGCATGCAGGCAACTTAAGAACCTACCTTTTTGTGGATGTGCTCAGGCGCACGCTAGAGCTCAACGGCTACGACGTAAACCACGTTATGAACATCACGGATGTTGGTCACTTGGTGTCTGATGCCGATACAGGTGAAGATAAAATGGAGAAGGGCGCGAGAAAGCAGAACAAGTCTGCTTGGGAGATCGCAAAGTATTTTGAAGACGCGTTTTTGGATGACCTTACTAGCCTCAACATCACTAAGCCTTCCATCATTTGTCGCGCTACCGAGCACATTCAAGAACAGATTGAATTCGTCCAAGAGCTTGAACAAAAGGGCTTTACCTATCAAACCTCCGATGGCGTTTATTTTGATTCGGCCAAACTTCCAGATTACGGAAAACTTGCCAAACTAGACCGCGAGGGGTTAGAAGCGGGCATTCGTGTCGAAATGGCAGAGAAAAAGAGTCCAACCGATTTCGCACTCTGGAAGTTTAGCGGCGACACACCAAGACAAATGGAATGGGAAAGCCCTTGGGGAGTGGGTTTTCCGGGGTGGCACATCGAATGTTCAGCGATGGCAGAGAAGTACCTTGGGGAAGTGTTCGATATTCATGTTGGTGGGGAAGACCATATCCCAGTTCACCACACTAACGAAATTGCCCAATGCCAAGCAAAGAACGGCCACGTACAAGCGAATTACTGGTTGCATGGCTTCTTCCTTCAATTGAACAAAGAGAAGATTTCTAAGTCCGGTACGTCACTTCGTCTTGATGCCTTAATTGAGAAAGGCTATGACCCGCTGGCTTACCGTTACTTGGTGCTGACCAGCCATTATCGCAGTCATTTGAGCTTTACGTGGGAGAGCTTGGATGCCGCACAAACGGCTCTAAAGCGCCTAAAAGCGAAAGTGTCGGCACTACCAGAAGGTGGCAAAGTCGACCAAACGTATGTTGAGCGTTTTATGTCACTCATCAACAACGATTTAGCCATGCCACAAGCGATCGCTTTGATGTGGGAGTTGCTTGGAAGTGCATTAAACGATGCAGATAAAAAAGCAACGGCGCGCTATTTTGACCGTGTGTTTGGTTTGGAGCTTGATAAGGTAGAAGAAGAGGAAATTCCTCGTGAGATCTTGGAATTGGTAGAGTTGCGCTTGCAAATGAAAAAGCAGAAGGAATACCAACAAGCTGACAAAATCCGCCAGAAAGTTGCCGAACTCGGGTATAGAATCAATGATGCTGGCGATAGCTCAACAGTAAGTAAACAAGGCTAGCAAGCTGGAAAACAAAAAGGCTCACTGCGATAGTGAGCCTTTCTTATTGAAACGATAAACGCCTCGTCGCTATGGAATCGCTAACTCAGGTTGCGAAGCTGTATTCACTTCTGCGGTTTGATTGTATTTCTTAATCACCAGCGTCAAGCGAATCAGCATTGCAATTGCTGCGGTGGTTAAGCCGGTCACAATACCAATCCAGAAGCCTTCTTCGCCCATTGCAGGAACGATTTCATCCGTGATGCCCAGTAACATACCCAGTGGAAGCGCCAAGCCCCAGTAAGCAAGAATCGCCAGAATCATCGGAACTTTAGTATCTTTATAGCCACGCAGAGCGCCGTTCGCAGATGTCTGTAGCGCGTCGCTGAATTGGTACATTGCAGTAAACATCAACAGAGTAGCCGCCGTTGCGGAAACTACAGGATCTGTGGTGTACAAACGAATGATCCACTCTGGGAACAGCAGGAAGAAACCGACTGAAATCAGCGACAGTAGTGCTGCGGTAATAATACCCACCAAGCTGCGGTGAGAAGCTGTTTCAAGCTTTTGTTCACCCAACGCATGACCAACACGAATCGTGATACCAAAGGAAAGGCTCATTGGGATCATGTACGTCATGCTCGAGATGTTCAGGGCAATTTGTGCTGCGGCAACGTTCTCTGCACCAATACGACCAATCAATAGCGCAATCACTGCAAAGATGCTGCCACAAACCGCGATGTTCAAACCAATCGGCATACCGAGTTTGAACAGCTGTTTGATCTCTTGCCATACCGGTTTTAACTCAGCGAAGTGCAGAATGTTTTTGTAGTGATGATGGCGTTTGATGTAGCTAAACAGTAGGGCAGACATCAGCCAGTAAACCAAACTCGTAGCCCAACCACAGCCAACGGCACCCAATGCAGGCATGCCGAATTTGCCGTAAATCAGAATGTAGTTAACAGGGATGTTTACCAACAAACCAATCACAGAAATCAGCATTGGTGCACGAGTGTTGTTCATACCTTCGCAGAAGCCATTCAAGGTGTAGAAAAGCGCAATGCCGGGAACACCAAATGCCAATGCAACCACGTAATCACTAGCGATAGGAATGATCTCAGGCGCAACGCCTAAGCCAATCAAAATGCTTTCACCAAGCAGCAAGTAAACAATCAAAATTGCGCTGACGAATGCAGACAACCAAAGCATTTGAATAAACGCGATACGCACGTTATCCAAACTTTGTGCGCCGCGGTGGTAAGCCACGACAGGCGTTAATGCCATGATGATGCCGCGAAGCAATAGCGAAACGGGTAGCCATAAACTGGTGCCAAGTGCGATCGCAGCGAGGTCGGCAGCACTCACTTGGCCTGCCATTGTGGTATCAATAAAGCCCATCGACTGAGTGGCAAGCTGCATCAGAATGATAGGGATCGATAGGTGTAACAAAGCGCCCGATTCTTTAAAAAAGCGAGAAAAAGAGGAAGGTTTGTTTTGCATGGATGTAATTAAACACCAATATCAATGCACCAGTGGAAGCAGGATGGCGTTGTGCATTGTAGGGTGTGCCGCGTAGGCACGCGCAATATACGGATTTTTGTTATGAGGTTCAATGTGTAATTTAGATCACAAGAAAACGATTGCTTTGGCTTTTCAAAGAGTTATTGAGCTTGTGAATGTATTGTGTTTCTCACTGCTCGTTTTTGGATGAAAACAAACGATTTTCGACACGCTCGTTTCAATAATAATCAGTCATTATTCCGCTTTTCGATGGTTACAAATCTTTTTATCTGACGTCTCGATTTATTTATTGTGTGATTATTTTCTTGGTGATATTTATCGCCTTAGTTTAGGCAATGCATGGAATAAAGAATGGAAGCCGAGCAATTAGAAGTACTCAATTTCATTAGCCAATACCCACCTTTTGATGACTTACCGGAAGAGCATCTAAAAAACATCGCAATGAATGCCGAAGTCGCGTATTACCGCGCAGGGACGGACATTCTCAAGAAAGGTGATGACATTCGTGATTTGTACATGATCCGCAGTGGTGTCGTGGAAATCTTCCGCCGCAAAGGCGAGTTGTACAACCGTATCGACGCTGGTGGCTTGTTTGGACAAATGGGGTTGTTGATGAACAACCGTGTCCGTATGCCAGCCAAAGCGATAGAAGACACCTTGGTTTACTGCATTCCAGAGAAGATCTTCACTGAGCTATGTGACGAGTTTGAGAACTTCGCCGATTTCATGGAGTTGGAAGACAGCGCGAGGCTGCGCACTGCGGTATCAAACCACTCAGATGGGAATGACTTCACCACCGCAAAAGCGCGCAAGATCTTAAGCCGTGAACCAGTAACGCTAGAAGCCAGTGCTACGGTGCGTGAGGCTGCCATTTTGATGGCAGAAGAGGGCGTCACTGCGCTTTTGATTGTCCGCGCACAAGAAGACATTACTGAAGACGACGATGACCAATTGCTTGGTATCTTGACCGAGAAAGATCTGTGCGTACGCGTCTTAGCTGAAGGACGAGACAGCGACATTCCTGTGAGTGAAGTGATGAGCTACGACGTTGTGTCGCTCGATTACAGCGCTTACGTGTTTGAAGCCATGCTGACAATGCTGCGTTACAACGTCCATCATCTGCCAATCTTAAAAGACAAAAAGCCGATTGGTGTGATCAGCATGACGGATATCGTCCGTTATGAATCGCAGAACAGCTTGTTGCTTGTGAGTTCTATCTTCCAACAAAACTCAGTCGAAGACCTCAAAGCCGTTTCTAAACAAGTGAAGGACTGCTTTGTCCGAATGGTGAGTGAAGACGCAAACGCCCACATGGTTGGACGGGCAATGTCGGTGATCGGCAGCAGCTTCAAACAAAGGCTGGCAGAGTTAGCAGAGCAAGAATTAGGTCCTGCGCCAATCCCTTATTGCTTATTGGCGATGGGCTCGATGGCGCGTGATGAACAACTTATCGTAACAGACCAAGACAACGCGCTGATTCTGGATAACAGCTACGACCCAGCACTGCATGGTGAGTACTTTGCTCAGCTCGCAAAATTCATCTGTGATGGATTAGCCGAATGCGGGTACACCTACTGTACTGGCGACATCATGGCGACCAACCCAGAATGGCGCAAAACGCGTTCAGAATGGGAAGAGTGCTTTGCGAACTGGATTGATGATCCAACGCCTGAAAGACTTCTGAACAGCAGTATTTTCTTCGACTTACTTGGTGTACATGGACGTGTGAAATGGGCAGAGCAATTGAGCGGCTTCATTGTACGTCGTGCTAAGAAGAACAATCGATTCTTGGCTTGTATGGCTTACAACGCGATTCGTCGCACACCGCCGCTTGGTTTCTTCAAAGACTTTGTAATGGAGAAAGATGGTCGTCACCGTAATTCCATCAACTTGAAACGTCGAGGCACTGCGCCTATGGCGGATCTGATTCGTGTGCATGCTTTGGCTATTGGCTCACGTTCGCAAAACTCGTTTGAACGTCTGGATGACATCAACAATGCGGGCATCTTACCGAAAGGCCGTGGCATGGATTTAAAAGATGCGATGGAGTTGATCTACATGGTCCGAATCCGACATCAAGCATTGGATATCGAAAACGGGGAAGAGCCGGATAACAATATCGAGCCAGAAGAAATGTCGGAGTTTGAGCGTCGCAACTTAAAAGCCGCATTCCAAATCCTAAGCAACGCGCAGAACTACATTAAGTTCCGTTATCAGAGAAGTGGCAAATGATGTGGTTTTCAAAACAAAAGCAAGATATCACCGATTTGCTTGATACCAGCCAGACACCCGATTGGCCAATCTTCTTCGATCAACTTGCCGAGCAAGCGAACGATACTCGATTAAAACGTTATTACTCTACGCCTATTGTGAATGGTGATACGCCATTAAAAGAGGTACCGTTTGTCTCCGTCGATTTTGAGACCACGGGTTTAAACGCCGAGGAAGATGCCATTCTCACCATAGGTTTGGTGCCATTTACGCTAGGGCGAGTGCAGTGCAGCGGCTCTCGTCATTGGGTGGTGAATCCAAATCGAGAACTGAATGAAGAATCAGTGGTGATCCACGGTATTACCGATTCCGAAGTGAAGAATGCGCCGCAACTTGAACAAATTCTGGATGCCATTCTTGATGAGTTAGCCGGAAAGATTGTGGTGGTGCACTACAAAAATATCGAGCGTCAATTCTTCAATAATGCGTTGTTAAACAGTGTGGGTGAGGGGATTCAATTTCCAGTCGTTGATACGTTGGACATTGAATACGCGATTCAACGTCGTGAGTGTGAAGGTTGGTTAAACAAGCTCAAGGGTAAAAAGCCGGGTTCTGTGCGACTCGGCCACGCGCGTGAGCGCTACCATTTGCCTGCTTATCAGCCACACCATGCGCTGACCGACGCTCTTGCTACCGCTGAGTTGCTTCAAGCCCAACTGCAGTATCACTTTGATGGTGACATGCCACTGTCCGTAATATGGCAATAACTCATCCATATCGTCTATGAATTGGCGATAAATTTTATTAGTCGTCCTGATAACAAAATGCAATGCGATATCAGGACGATTAACGCTAAAATTACAAAGTAGAGCAACCCTTCTAAAAGCGACGTAACGATCGCAAATAAGCTTTGCAGCAAGTGACGCAAGAAAGCCATCACTCAAAGTCCTACACAGATTTTAATTTGGTCACGTATTTTAAGGAGATAAATCGTGAGCACCGACAACAATGGCGGTATCCAACGCCCCGACGGTAAAGTGAACCCGATCGATACTGATTACCAGATCGGTCAGGATAACGTCGCGCTAAAAGTAGGTCCTTTTGGACTTGATATTCACAACCGTGTGTTCGCTATTTCAGGTATGTCGATCATCCTGTTCGTAGTGTTAACACTGACATTCAGACAACAAGTTGAGCCGTTCTTCGCGGGTCTACGTGGTTGGCTTGTTTCTAACCTTGATTGGTTCTTTCTATCTGCGGGCAACGTGTTTGTCGTAGTGTGTTTGATCCTGATCGTAACGCCACTTGGTCGCGTTCGTATCGGCGGTACAGAAGCAACTCCGGATTACACTTACGCAGGTTGGCTAGCGATGCTGTTCGCGGCTGGTATGGGTATCGGTCTGGTATTCTTCGGCGTATCTGAGCCTATGTCTCACTTCAGTGCTGCTCTTGGCGGTGTGAACGTTGAGAATGGTGTTCGTACTGACTGGGCTCCACTAGGCGCAGCAGAAGGTGATACATCAGCGGCGTCTGCACTTGGTATGGCTGCAACGATTTACCACTGGGCACTTCACCCTTGGTCAATCTACGCACTATTGGCACTTGGCTTGGCGATCTTCTCGTTCAACAAGGGCTTACCTCTAACGATGCGTTCTATTTTCTATCCTCTTTTTGGCGAGCGCGTTTGGGGTTGGACCGGTCACATTATTGATATCTTAGCGGTAGTCGCGACGGTATTCGGTCTTGCGACGTCTCTTGGTTACGGTGCATCACAAGCAGCAACAGGTCTAAACTTCCTGTTTGGTGTACCAATGACAGATATGACGCAAGTTGTGATTATCGTGATCATCACAGCACTTGCTTTGATCTCGGTAGTCGCTGGTCTGGATAGCGGTGTAAAACGCCTGTCTGAAATCAACATGGGTTTAGCGGCGCTATTGCTTTTGTTCGTGATCGTTGTAGGTCCAACACTTGCAATCATGACCGGCTTCTTCGAGAACATCATGTCTTACCTAGCGAACGTTCCAGCGCTTTCAATGCCATTCGGTCGTGAAGACGTGAACTACTCTCAAGGTTGGACTGCGTTCTACTGGGCTTGGTGGATTTCATGGTCACCATTCGTAGGTATGTTTATCGCGCGTGTATCTCGTGGTCGTTCAGTTCGTGAGTTCATCGTGTGTGTAATCCTGATCCCATCAACCGTGTGTGTATTATGGATGACGGCATTCGGTGGTACGGCGATCAGCCAATACGTGAACGACGGTTACCAAGCGGTATTTGACGCAGAGCTTCCACTTAAACTGTTCGCGATGCTAGATGTGATGCCTCTTTCTCAAATCACGTCTATCGTAGGTATTATTCTGGTTGTGGTGTTCTTCATCACGTCAGCGGACTCTGGCTCTCTTGTAATCGATACGATTGCAGCGGGCGGTAAAGTAGATGCACCAACACCTCAACGCGTGTTCTGGTGTACGTTCGAAGGCTTAGTTGCAATCGCGCTAATGCTTGGTGGTGGTCTAGCGGCTGCACAAGCGATGGCGGTAACAACCGGTCTGCCATTCACTATCGTATTGTTGGTTGCAACGGTATCTCTAGTGAAAGGTTTGATGGATGAGCCTCGCCCAACATCAAAATCAATGAAGAAAGCGAAAGCGTAATTTAAGCTTCCTTCATAACAACAAAAAACGGCATGCTTCGGCGTGCCGTTTTCTTATCTGAATTCTTCATCTTTAGCCATCAATCTACTGCAACTTTCTTCCTGCTCGAAACAATTTCCCAGTGCGAAATTGACGATGTTTTGCTCATTTGGCTTCAATTTATTTTTTACCCTATAAATACATTAGAGCTCAAACTATTTTTAAAGTCATGTTCATTTGGTCTTAGTGCGACACAGATCAAATAAGTAGGGTTTTTAAGCGGCTTTGTTTGATTTCTATGCACAATCAGTGTGCATAATAAAAAGGAAATTTAATTAGTGTACGAAGGATATGTATCTACACATGATTACCTCAGCCCCTTGGGTTATGTATCCAGAGATTGGAGAAGACCCAAGCAAAAAATGGATTTTTCGTGAACCTGTCGTGTCTGATGGCGACGATATTTATGGTTTGATCGCAGATTGTCCTCCGCTCGATATGAACTCTTCATATTGTAATTTTCTTCAATCTAGTCATTTCAGCAAAACTTGTATTTTGGTCGAGCACAAAGGCGAGATTGCAGGGTTTGTTTCTGGCTATCAGAAGCCGGATGAGCCTAACGTGCTGTTCATTTGGCAAGTTGCGGTTGCCCCTCGTTTCAGAGGAAACGGCTTGGCGTCTCAAATGCTTGAACGCTTACTAAAGCGAGAAGGGCTCGAAGACATCAACGCAATCGAAACCACAATCACTAAATCCAATGATGCATCTTGGGCGTTATTTAAAAAGCTCGATGCACAACATGGAAACGCTGGCGAAGTGACGACTTTCTTGGATGAAAAGGATCATTTCAAAGGCAAACACGATACCGAGTATCTGTATCGTATTCCCCTCAAGTAATCCCCACAAAATAGGAATCAAATAACGGTCTTATCATGGATATTTTCAAAAAGCAGGAATCCAACGTACGTTCATACTCGAACAGTTTTCCAGTCGTCTTTCGTAAAGCAAAAGGTACCTGGTTAGAAACAGAACAAGGCGAACGCTACCTCGATTTCCTTGCTGGAGCGGGATCTCTAAATTACGGTCATAACAATCCAGTACTTAAGCAAGCGCTCCTTGAGTACATTGAAATGGATGGCATTACACACGGCTTGGACATGCATTCAGAAGCCAAAGCCGCTTTTCTTGAAGCACTAAATCAATACATTCTTGAACCAAGAGGGCTGGATTACAAAGTTCAGTTCACAGGCCCAACCGGTACCAATGCCGTAGAAGCTGCAATCAAGTTGGCAAAAAAAGTGAAGGGGCGCAGCAGTATCGTTGCCTTCACAAACGGTTTTCATGGCTGTACGGCTGGCGCTTTAGCTGCAACGGGCAACCAACATCATCGCCAAGGAGCGGGTTCTAGCTTAAACAATGTTACTCGTATTCCTTTCGAAGGTTATGCAGATATTGATGGCCTCAAATTGTTTGAAACCATGTTGTCAGATAATTCGGCAGGCATGGACAAACCGGCTGCAGTTTTATTAGAGACGGTACAAGGTGAAGGTGGCCTTAACGTTGCGTCTAACCAATGGTTGCAGCGTCTCAGCAAGCTTTGCAAAGCACACGATATCTTATTGATTGTTGACGATATTCAAGCAGGCTGCGGTCGCACAGGTACTTTCTTTAGCTTCGAGCCATCGGGCATTAAGCCAGACATGGTAACGCTGTCAAAATCGATTGGCGGCTATGGTCTGCCAATGGCCATCGTTCTATTAAAACCTGAGTTGGATAAATGGAAACCAGGCGAACATAACGGCACATTCCGTGGCAACAATCATGCGTTTGTGACAGCAGCGAAAGCAATCGAAACATACTGGTCAAATGACCGTTTTGAAGCGCACATCAAACGTTGTTCGAAAATGGTTGATGAAGTCATTCAACGATCGGTAAAACGATTCCCAGAGATGTTTATACAGCGCAAAGGTCGCGGGATGATGATTGGTATTGAATGTAAGAACGGTGAAATCTCTGGTGATATTGCAAAAGCGTGTTTTGAGAACGGAATGGTGATTGAAACCGCAGGACCAAATGATGAAGTGGTGAAGTTCTTTTGCCCATTGACCATTTCTGAATCCGAACTTACCCAAGGGCTTAATATCTTCGAGGGCTCGGTAGAAGCCATCGCAAGCAAACTTTTCAAACAAGCATCATAGCAAGGAAAGAATTATGATCGTTAGAACACTCGATGAGTGTCGCAATAGCGAAAGACGAGTTGTGTCTGATAACTGGGAAAGTGTCCGTATGTTATTGAAAGACGACAACATGGGCTTTTCATTCCATATCACGACGATATACGAAGGAACCGAAACACACATTCATTATCAGAACCATTTGGAATCTGTATTTTGCATGAGTGGAGAAGGGGAAATTGAAGTCGTTGGCGGTGAAACTTACCCAATCAAACCGGGTACGTTGTACATCCTAGATAAGCATGACGAGCATTACTTACGCGCCTATAAAAACAAAGAAATGGTCATGGCGTGTGTGTTCAATCCCCCAATCACGGGTGCGGAAGTTCACGACGAAAATGGTGTTTATCCTCTGGTGGACTAGCCCACTGATGTTTTAGAGGGGTGATGTTTCACCCCTTTTTCTTATCCATTCTTTTAAATTACCAATCATTAAGGCCCCCTCATGACATTTACCGTAGAAAAAATCGGCGGTACATCTATGACAGCATTCGATGCTGTACTCGACAACATTCTTCTTCGCCCACAAAACCCATATAACCGAATTTTTGTTGTTTCCGCGTATGGTGGTATGACAGACGCTCTATTGGAATGTAAAAAAACCAGTAAGCCAGGTGTCTATCAGCTTATCGCTAAACGAGATGAAACTTGGCAAGACGCACTCGCCTATGTTGAAAGCCGTATGCTGCTGACAAACGAACATATTTTTGCCGATCCGATGAATCGTATGCGCGCGGACAAGTTCATTCGTTCTCGCATTTCAGAAGCAAAAATATGCGTAACCAATATCCTAGAAACTTGCCAATACGGGCAGTTTTCTCTGCGCCAGTACTTACCGCAAATTCGTGAGTTTCTTTCATCAATTGGCGAAGTGCACAGTGCTTACAACACCGCCTTAAAGCTAAAGAACATGGGTATCAACTCGACGTTTGTTGATCTATCCGGTTGGGATAACCAACAACCTCGTAGTTTAGATGAGACAATACGTGAAGCGTTTGAAGAAATAGATGTGACCCAAGAGCTGCCAATCGTGACGGGTTATGCGTATTGCAAAGAAGGGCTGATGCACACTTATGATCGAGGCTATAGCGAAATGACTTTTAGCCGAATTGCTGCAACAACCAAAGCCGATTTGGCGATAATTCATAAGGAGTACCATTTAAGCTCTGCCGACCCAAGGGTTGTTGGTGTTGAGCGTGTCAATCCAATTGGAACGACCAATTATGATGTGGCCGATCAGTTGGCGAATCTGGGTATGGAAGCGATTCACCCAAATGCGGCGGCAGGACTGCGCGAAAGTGGGATTGAATTGCAGATCAAAAATACGTTTGAACCAGAGCATAAAGGGACACTGATCTCTGCAGATTATCGTCCGGAGAGTGATCGCATTGAAATCATTGCCGGTAAGCAGAAAGTATTTGCGCTTCACCTATTTGATCAAACCATTGTTGGAAAGGTGGACAACGTCAGCTATGAGTTGATGGAGATAATCGCTGATGCTCGCGTCAATCTCATAGGGAAGGAGATGAACGCAAACTCTATCACCTATTATCTAGGCGGCAGTGCGGAGAGCTTAAACAAGGTGCGCTACAAAGTAGAGAAACACTACCCACAAGCCTCGATTAATGGACGCATGGTAGCGCTCATCTCTGCAATCGGTTCTCAAATCGATACCAATAAAACGTTAGCTAAAGGCGTTTTTGCACTGATGAATCGCGACGTGACACCCATTGCTCTTCACTCATCAATGAGAAACGTTAACGTGCAGTTTGTTGTGAGTGACGACGAGTATAAAGAAGCGATTTGTGCGTTACATGAAGAGTTCTTTGAACAAGACAGCGATACAGGTAAGTCGGCGAATGTGGCTTGAAGTTGATTGGCGGCAGTTAACTGTTAGACAAAGGTTAGCGGCTAATTGAAAAGAAGGGGCGTGGTTTATGTCCCTTTTTTGTGTCCGTCAACAAAGTTCAAGACACTTGAACATATAGGGTTAGGTAGATAGAATTTTCGCTCCTCAGTATTTACCTCAACTAACACATGAAACTTATTCGCTGACGACACTTGCCTGATTTTTCAAACTTCACGTTCTACTCTGATATTCGGAGGGAACAAACTCGAATTAAATTAGGTAAACATCATGAATAAGAATCAAACCATTCAATCAGGTCATTACCACCTTAAAACTATCGTTCGTGGCAGCTGTATCCCTTTAATTATTATCGGCAGCGCAGATTACTATTTGCGTGTCATGCCAGCTGCATTGTTCGACCATTTCCAATGTGTTTTTGTCGACCATCGTGGCTTTGCTGAGTGCGACGTTATTCCAAATGCAACTGACGCAACGTTAGAAGCCATCAGTGCTGATACTAAATTGGTCATGGATAAGCTTGGCATCGAAAAAGCGTGGATGTTTGGTCATTCTGGGCATGCATTAATGGCAACCCATTTTGCTGTGACGTTTCCTCAATATGTTGAAGGTTTAGTGCTTGCGAACATCTCACCCAATTTGTCACCAGAAATGCAGGCGCTCCAATTTCAACGTTGGGAACAAGAAGCGGATGAGGAGAGAAAGCAATTTTTCGAACGTAATTTCTCATTGCTTGCACGCGACATTGAGCAAAATCCGGAGCGAAAATTCGTTCACTTGTGTCATCGGTTAGGCGCAATGCGTTGGTATGATCCGGAGTTTAATGAACTGCCGTTGTGGGAAGGGTTTCCAACCCATACTGCTTTGTTAGATAAGCTTTGGGGAGAAGTGTTTGCTGAATTTGATACGGCGATTTATCAGCAACTTCCCGCTGTACAGGTATTAGTGATCAGCGGAGAAAAAGATTTCAGCATTGCGCCAGTTTCATCATGGGATCAGATTGATTTTGGAGAGGCAGATATGAAGATCGAAATCATTGCAGAATCGGCTCATACACCAATGTTAGAGCAGTCAGAACGATTTGTGAAAGCGATGAGCCAATTAGTCGCAACGAGTTAATTCACATCACGTCTATCTATACCGGCAAACCAAAGCAAAGGAGCCAAAGCCGGCTCCTTTGTAGTTTATGTACGACCGAGTTAGATATTTGGACGTGCCGTCTCGTTAGTTGACGGTGGCAGATGAGGTAGCGTCACCTCTGGTTGATCACCCGTTAATGAGCGTAAGAACTCAGTGATTTTGACCGACTCTTCTTTCGTCAGTTTCTGTCCAAGCTGGAGATCAGCCATCATGGCGACCGCTTCTTCTAGATCCCAAATCGAACCGTCGTGGAAGTACGGGTAGGTGAGTTCGATGTTACGCAGTGTCGGTACTTTAAAGACAAACTTATCGAAATCATTACCCGTGATCGCTTTACGCCCAACATCTGGGTTATCCGTTGCAAACGGCTTCACTAAGCCCATCTTTTGGTACATTTGACCACCGGCGAGAGGGCCGCTGTGACACGCTGTACAACCTTTCGCTTTAAACAAGTTGTAACCTTCGACCTGCGCTGTTGTTAAGGCGTTATCGTCGCCCTTCAACCAAAGATCGAACGGTGCGTTTGGTGTACGTAAGGTTTGCTCAAAGGTCGCAATTGCATCAGTCACGTTATCAATGGTGATCGTCTCACTGCCGTAGGCTTGTTTAAACCACTCGCGGTATTGAGGAATCGACTTGAGCGTGTCGAGCGCAAGCTGGTGGCTAAAGGCCATCTCAAGTGGGTTTTCAATAGGGCCAGCCGCTTGTTCTTGCAAATCTTTTGCGCGTCCATTCCAGAACTGAACAAAGTTCAAATCCGAGTTAAACACCGTTGGTGAGTTGATAGGGCCAATTGCCCATTTATGACCAATGGAGCTTGGTAAGTTATCGACGCCACCTTTTGCGATGTTATGGCAAGAGTTACAAGAAATGGTGTTGGAGGCGGATAAACGAGGCTCAAACCACAACGTTTTACCCAGCTCTACTTTCTTCGCATCAAGTCCAGCAACCGGTTCGATCACCTTGATGGGCTCTGCGGATTGGCGCTCTGCGTAGGCACCGAAAGATAGGACTGACAAGACGCTCACTGCTATAAGAGTTTTCATAATAACTTCCTTTTTAAGTGATTTTTCACTCTCACTAGGGCGGCGTACTTCTTATTGGTACGCTCTAGAAGTCACGGTATAGCAATCGTTTTTATCTATAAAATGCAAAAAATCGATGGTTTTTATGGCAAAAAACGATGTTAAAAACGCCCAAACTTTGCACGATTTGATTTTGCTAGCTTCCCAAGCAGTTGGTCACCTTTCATTTACAAATATGCAAAGAATATAAACGACAGGTTCGTTGATTTAGGTCAATTATGCAATCAAGTGAAGCTTGGTAGGCGAAAAACCTAAGATATAAGAGAAGCTAGGTTTTTATTGCGTAAATTATCGGTAAGGGGAGGGTATATAACAGGCAATAAGTCAGGTGTGTAGAATTATTCTATTTTAGGGATTTTGCTCTAAGTCTAAATGAATCTTTGCATTTCAATTTCAATAAAGCTTGGTTATTGATCATGTTTCTGAGTATGTGAATTATTATCAATTATGCATATGGTTGCTCATTGTCTAGTTTGATTTGTGTAACGTCACTGCAGCACGTATTGAGCGTACTACGCTGATTGTCTGTGTTTTCGTGTTGACAGTTTGGTACTAGGTAAAATTCAACAAGACTATGATTTCAAGGAACATTTTATGTTAAAGAAACTACTAAGTTGTTGTATCACCTCGGCACTCTGTTTTCATTCTTCTATCGCTTTTTCGCAATCTAATGAGATTGCGGACAGTGCAGAGTTACAACAAACTCCCGACGCATTGCCTGCCACTTTGATGCTTGCTCCGGACGACATCGCCATTGCAGATCGCTACATAGTGGTATTTCAACAACCGCAAATGATGGCGAGCAACTCACCGGAATTCGAGCAATTCACGCAACAGTCTGTAGACCGCATGTCCGGTTTGTATTCGATACAAGTGGAGTCGGTTTTTGACCACTCGATCAGCGGATTTGTCGCTAACTTGAGTCCTGAGCAACTAAAAGATCTGCGTTCTGATCCTCGTGTGGATTACATCGAGCAGGACAGAATCCTATCGCTTGACCCAATAGTCTCGGCAGACGCAAATCAAACCAATGCCATTTGGGGGCTAGACCGAATCGACCAACGTAACTTACCACTCGATAACAACTACAGTGCCAACTTTGATGGGACTGGGGTAACGGCTTATGTTATCGATACTGGTGTGAACAACGCCCATGTTGAGTTTGGTGGGCGCTCGGTTTCTGGGTATGACTTTGTCGACAACGATGCAGATGCAAGTGACTGTAATGGACACGGTACACACGTTGCGGGCACCATTGGCGGCAGCTTGTATGGTGTTGCGAAAAACGTCAACCTTGTCGGCGTGAGAGTATTGAGCTGTAGCGGTTCGGGTTCTACATCTGGTGTTATCGCCGGTGTGGATTGGGTGGCTGCGAATGCTTCCGGACCTTCAGTTGCCAACATGAGTTTAGGTGGCGGTCAATCTGTCGCTCTCGATAGTGCGGTGCAAAGTGCGGTTCAATCGGGTGTCAGCTTTATGCTTGCAGCAGGTAATTCCAACGCCGATGCATGTAACTACTCTCCAGCGCGCGTTGCTACTGGTGTCACTGTCGGCTCGACCACTAGCACGGATGCACGTTCGAGTTTTTCAAACTGGGGCAGTTGTGTGGACGTATTTGCGCCAGGCTCACAAATCAAATCTGCATGGTATGACGGTGGCTACAAAACCATTAGTGGTACATCGATGGCGACACCACATGTAGCGGGTGTAGCAGCACTGTATCTTCAAGAAAACAGTGCGTTGTCACCAAGCCAAGTGGAAGCCTTGATCGTTAGCCGCGCAACAAGCGGAAAGGTGACGGACACAAGAGGTAGCGTGAACAAGCTACTTTATAGCTTAACCGATGCTGATTGTGGACAAGACTGTGGTGGTCCAGATCCAGCACCGGACCCAGAAGGCAAGTTAACTTCGGGTGTGCCAGTGAGTGGTTTAAGTGGCTCAACCGGTCAAGTAGCGTATTACTATGTTGATGTAGAAGCCGGGCAGCGCCTAACCGTACAAATGTATGGTGGCAGCGGTGATGCGGATTTGTATCTCCGTTTTGGTGCAAAACCAGCATTGAATGCTTGGGACTGCCGACCTTTCAAATACGGTAACAATGAGACATGTACGGTCAGCGTAACACAAAGTGGTCGCTACCACGTTATGATTCAAGGTTACTCAAACTATAGCGGTGTCAGCATTCAAGCGAGCTACTAATCGTTATTCTCGTTATTAGAAGATAACAAAGCCCACTTTCCGGTGGGCTTTTCTTTTGGGAATACTGTGCTTAGGGATTACTGAGTTTCATAGGAGACGTTCGACGTTATTCAAACGCATCAGTTTTTTGCTTCAAGAACTCAATGAGAGTGCGAACTCGAAGCGGCATCAAGGCTTTCTCTTGGTACACCGCATAAATCGGGATCTCTAAGTCGTGCACATCGGGTAGGATGCGAACTAAATCTCCTCGCGCTAATTCTTCCTTCATCATAAAGCTTGGCATGATGGCAAACCCAAGATGATTCAAAACGAATTCTTTGACCGTGGCCGCGGTTCTTACTTGCACTTTAGGGCTATGAACCAAGCGCGTGACATGACCTTGGCTGTTGGTCATCGTGAGTTGCTTATCACCGTGAACGATATGGTGGCTAATCCAATCTAGCGAGAGAAGATCTTCCGGTGTCGATACCGTTTCTACCTTGCTGAGATAGATTGGCGTGGCGCAAATCATGTCGCGAAAATAGCCCAGTCTAACCGCATATAAACTCGAATCTTCTAAAGCGGAAGAGGCGCGCAATGCAATATCACAACGAGATTCAATCAGATTGCTGTAACTGTCGCTCTCAATAATGTCGAGTTTGATTTCCGGATAGAGGTGTAAGAACTCACTCAATATATCGACCAAAGCTGAGCTAGGCGTGGAGATACGAATCGTCCCACTTGGAATTTGATTGGCATCTTGTGTTTCTGCATTAGCTTCAGACGCAATATCACCAATCAGTTTGCACTTTTCGTAGTAGCGTAAACCTGCATCAGTCAACGAAAGGGAGCGTGTCGTGCGATGCAATAGACGAGTATTCAACGCTTGCTCTAGTTTAGAGACGATTTGTGAGACGCGTGCTTTGCCAATATCAAGATCGTCAGCTGCTTGAGTAAAGGATTGCTTCTCTGCCACTTTGGCAAAGACCATCATGTCATCGAGTGATATCATACCGATTACTTCCCAAAAGCTATTTAGTATTGTTTAGTCAGAATGAACAATTAGTTTAATCAAAGGCTAATTATCTATCAATCATCAAACGATATAGTGTCTCCATCGACAGCGGGAAGCCAAAACAGCTTGGTCATTTCCGCCTTGTTCAGAAAGAAATAATGTAAGAATTGAATGGAGAAACCATCATGTCAGATCGCAAAATCCTAGTAACAGGCGCATCAGGTAAACTCGGCTCACAAGTAGTAAAAGAATTGCTTGAAGACCTAAATGTACAACCAAGCCAATTGATTGTGACCACTCGTAATGCAGGCAAACTGCAAGCGCTAGCAAGCCAAGGTGTGGATGTTCGCGAGGCTGATTTTTCAAGCCCAGAGTCACTAGAGCAAGCCTTCCAAGGAGCAGACAGCATGCTGTTGATCAGCATCGACGCCTCTGGTCCTCGCACTCAAGCACACTTGAATGCAGTCGCGGCAGCAGAAAAAGTAGGGGTGAGCCACATTGCTTACACGTCAATGCCTTCGGCAGAAAGCTCGCCAGTGATGTTCGCTCATGAGCATGAAGCGACCGAGAATGCGATTAAACAAAGCAGTATCGCTAATGCGACCATCATGCGTAACAACTGGTACTTCGAGAACTTGGCAGAATACTTTGCGAGCATTCTACAATCGGGTCATTGGTTGACGTCGGCAGCAGAAGGGCGCTCTGCACAACTATCGCGCAAAGATCTCGCTTTTGCTGCGGCATCTGCTCTCGTAAAACCAGCGCAGGGCAAAGTGGTATTGCCAATGAACGGTGCGCAATCTCTAACACATGCAGAAATGGCGAAAGTGATAGATAAAGTTCTCGGTACGACTATCAACATGGTTAACCTGTCTGACGAAGATTACCAAGCACAGCTTGAGTCGTTTGAGTTGCCTGCTCCCATCGTAGAGTTGTGTGTGACGATGGATAAGCATAACCGCGGAAACTACTCAGATGGCACAAGTGAAGCTTTTGAACAACTGACAGGCAAGCAGCCTCAGAGCTTCGAAGCTTGGTTAGAAGAGAACAAAGCAGAGCTGCAAAAACTAACGAATGCTTAAGCTTATTTGAAACCACCAAGGGACTCGTTTGAGTCCCTTTATTTTTTACATACATTGTCACTGGAATCAGGCTATTTGACTGCCTGCATATTGCGAAGCACACTTCCAGTTTTGTTCAGAGGTAAATCGCTTATTCGTATGAATGCGTAGGAAAGGCAAAGAGTCTGGGAGCAAGGTAACGGAGTCTTTAATCCATCTTGATCTTTCGAAATTGTTATAATATAACGCTTATAACTTCTTCAGACGCACAAAAGATAGCAATGACTATAAGATCTAATTCATTACATCGCACGATTAGCTCTTTCATGCTGCTTGTTATTACTATTTGTATGACGTCTTCTGCTGTTGGTGAGTTTCGCTCACACACCCTCCCAACTAATTATTCTTCAGACTCACATTCACATGATCATCATCATGAGTTTCATGCTGTTGATAGTGAGCATCAGTTTCAACATGATATGAGTAGCCATCACCATAGCTATGATGCAGCCACATTACGTGCCGTGCAGCCAATGGTTTCACTCAATTGGCTAGTGTTGATTGCTGCTAACCTACTAGACGGTAAACCACTCTACCGTCCCTTTAAGCTCGAACGTCCTCCAAGAAGTTTGTTTGTTGAATAAAACTCGCCGCTAACTGCGGTTACTAGACAATAAACAAAACAACGGAAATTACATGAATTTATTCTTTTCATGCGAGAAGTCGTGTCTAACCCTCCCGACACAACTTTGTAAGAGGTCGCTTTACCTCATCTTTATCTTTGTCTCTTTGATCAGCACAGAGGCACTTGCTCACGCTGTCGCTCAGGGTGATAAGGGATATATCCAAGAAATCTCAGGTACAAATATAATCTCGTTTATGTACTTAGGTGCGAAACATATGGTGACAGGGTATGACCATATTCTCTTCTTGCTCGGCGTGATCTTTTTTCTCTATAAGATGAAAGATATCGCTTTGTATGTCAGTTTGTTCGCACTTGGCCATTCGTCAACAATGTTGCTTGGTGTGTACTTTAATATTGGTATTAACAGCTACATTATTGATGCGATCATCGGCTTATCGGTGGTCTACAAGGCAATGGATAACATTGGTGCGTTTAAGCGTTGGTTCGGCGTTCAGCCTAACACTAAAGTCGCGACACTTTTGTTTGGGTTCTGTCATGGCTTTGGCTTGTCGTCAAAAATTATTGAATACGATATCTCTCCTGACGGGTTAATTCCTAACTTGTTGGCGTTCAACATAGGCGTGGAAATTGGGCAACTTATCGCCCTAGGCTGCATATTGATTGTTATGGGATTTTGGAGGAGGCACACAAGCTTCGTCCGTCAAGCATACTCAGTCAATATCGTCATGATGAGCTTGGGTTTCATGCTCATTGGTTATCAATTAACCGGCTACGTTGTTGCTCAATAAAATTAAAAGGAAATAATTATGTATAACTCTGATATGCCAACACGCGCGGAACTGCCAACAACCAAACAGCTTATTCGTTCGACACTGATTGCGCTTTCTACGGCAATGGTACTGCTCGTTACCGTTATTTTACCTGCGGAATATGCTATTGACCCAACCGGGGTTGGCAAAGTACTTGGTTTGACGGAAATGGGAGAGATCAAGGCTCAATTAGAGCAGGAAGCCGCAGAAGATGAAGCCAGAACTCGAGTTTTGGTTGCGACAAAAGTGGAAATTGAAGCACCGAAAACGGCGACCAAAGCGAATGAACTTGTTGAAGAAAATATGGGCTCTGTCGCCGAGAGTAACAAAACAGAGGAGCCAGTTTGGCGCGATCGCAAGATAATTTCTCTCGAACCAGGTCAAGGGGCAGAAGTGAAGCTTGTCATGAATAAAGGGCAGGTTGCTCAGTATGAGTGGAGATCGAAAGGTGGACCTGTGAATCACGATACTCACGGTGATGGGAACGGTCAGTCGATTAGCTACGAGAGAGGTCGTGGAGTTCCAAGCGGTGAGGGGGAGCTTGTCGCTGCTTTTGATGGGAGCCATGGTTGGTTCTTTAGAAACAGAAATAAGGGCAAAGTAATGGTCATATTGAAAACAAATGGTGATTACGCCCAAATCAAACGAGTACTATAAAAGTGATCAAAAGCCCTCTAAGTGAGGGCTTTTTAATTCCGGTATTAATCGACTTTGGTACGTAGGTGATTCACCTTTTCAATCACGACACTAGTGATGAGGTCTGATAGCCATGAAATACGGGGATGGGCACTATCAGCGCGTAAAGCAACGAGTTCTACGTCAAAGTCCGGAATATCAATAGGTGGCTCACAAAGAGTTAACGAGTCGTCAATCAGGTCTGTTCGACTCACCATTTCTGCCATTACGGCTAAGATTTTCCGACCCGTTAGCATTCTTCTGATTGTTAAAAATCGCGTGGTACCCAAAACGACGTTTCTTTTTACGCCAAGCTCACTCAGCGTTTTATCCACTCGAGTAGATAACGTTTGATTTGCGGTGACGATCATTTGGGGAGTGTCTAAGTAAGTTTGCAACGAAATCGGTAAATCACAATCTAGAACCTGATTGTCAAACGTACATAAATGCTTCTCTCGATACAGGAACGTACTCTTTAATTTGGCCGGCAGCTCAGAGAATACACCAATACACAGATCAACATTTCTCGATTCCAGTTCTTCTACGCAGTTGCTGCTGTCTACCGGTTTAAAAATCACTTTTGCATTGGGTGCTAACTTTTGTAATTGATCAAAGAGTTGGGGAGCGAAGATTTGTTCAGCATAATCACTGAATCCAACTTTGAAAGTACCGCAAAAATCCTCAGGCTGAAACCCTTCCAGATTCATTATGTCGTGACTAAAAATAGTCATGATCTGCCTTACTTTAGGCTCGATTTCATACGCTCTTGTTGTTGGGCGCATTGTATTGCCATCCCTTTCAAACAGAGGATCGGACAATAACTCACGTAACCTTTTTAAGTTATAACTAGTTGCGGGTTGGCCTAAGTGCAAAGACTCTGCGGCTTTGGAGACACTGCGATAGCGAAACAACGCATCAAAGGTAAGCAATAAGTTCAGGTCAACTCTTTGCCAATTTACTTCGGCCATAAGTATCTCTCTTTAATGATTTGGTTATTAGTCTATTCGATGCGGATTATAAAATCATTCGATTTCATTAATGAAGATTGGCTTCTTATACTCGGCTGAGCTTTGAGTTAAGGAGTTTCAGATGCCAAACCATGTAATTTCAGAACAATTAAAAATATTGGATTCGTTAGAAGTTAGTGCTTTTAGAACCAGAAGTGATGAAGTTCAATTAAATGATGTATTTGTTTGTCGGCAAGGTCTTAGCCTTGATGGGCATGACTTTGCTCAGCATGCTGTCGAGCGGGGAGCGAGTGCTGTTGTTTGTAATCAGCCGCTGAACCTTACTGTTCCTACCATAGTGACCGAAAGTTACTATCAATCTCTTGCTTTGATCAAGGCGTACTATAGACACCCACATCAGTCTATTCGTCACATCGGTATCACTGGCACCAATGGCAAAACAACGGTTTCTTACTGCTTAAATCAAATCCTCAATCAAAACCATCGAAGTGCTTACATAGGAACGCTTGGAGCAAAACTCAATGAAGACATGCTTCCTTTAAACAATACAACGCCAGATGGTGTCGCTCTATTGAACATGTTTAAGACGATGCAAAGCGATCAAACTGAGTTCAACGTGATGGAACTGAGTAGTCATGCCCTCAATCAAGACCGAGCGGGATTTGTTTCGCTTGAAGTTGGTGTGATTACGAATATTGGCGCTGACCACTTAGACTTTCATCGCACTAAAGATAACTATGTTCAGTCGAAGCTTCAAATTGTCGATCGTATACAACCAAACGGTACCTTGGTGGTTAATCTCTCCGATCCACATGCTACCTCTGCACTAGATAGAGCTTCAAAAAGAGTCAAAGTCATTACTTTTTCAATGAGCGACCTTGCCGCTGATATAACGGCGACAAATTTAAAGCCAAGCTTAAGAGGAATGCGCTTTCTATTGACGATTGGCAAAGATAGTCATGAGGTAAGCTCTCCAATGCCCTTTGAATACAATGTTGAGAATGCTCTCGCAATTGCATCCATATTGGCGTCGATGGGCTGGAATATAAAAAGAATTTCAGAAGCAATTGAAAATATAAGCATGCCTCCTGGGCGCGCGCAGTTTATTGAATTATCAAACGGCGCTTTGGGACTGGTTGATTATGCGCACAACAGTGATGGATTAAATGCACTCTTAAAAGCAGTACGGGAAGAGGCACAGCAAAGGTTGATTGTTGTCGCGGGGGTAACTGGAGACCGTATTCAGCAAGCTGGCAATATTGGAGAGGTCTGTGCCCAATACGCTGACCTTGTTATTTTTACCTCAGATGACCCAATGGGCGCATTGCAAAGTGAACTCTTTAGAATACTCAGTTCTCGGGTCGGTGATACTCCAACTTTTGAAGTAAATGATCGTACTGAAGCGATCGCGCTAGCTAAGCAATTGAGCAATAGAGGGGATCTCGTTGTTGTATGTGGAAAAGGAAACGAAAAATTCCAATATGTGAGTGATGGGAAATCTTGTAAACGCCAATACATCGGAGATCTCGATGCGCTACAACAAGAGGCGACGATATGAGTCTTATGGGCAATAAATCTTTATGGGGCAATAGAGATTACGTCAGGTTATTCGTTGCTCAGGTTATCTCTTTGTTAGGCTCTGGATTGAGTTCTGTTTGCCTTGCGTTACTTGCCTATGAGTTGGCAGATAGCGATGCAAGTGTGGTGTTAAGTATCGCTTTTGCTCTTAAGATGATCGCTTACATAGTCTTAGCGCCAATTTTTGCGGTATTAAGCCAACGATGGTCGAAAAAGAAAGCGTTGATCATTTTAGATTTGATCAGAGCAATGCTATTTGTCGCATTGCCATTCGCGAATCAGGTTTGGCATGTCTATGTGCTTATGTTTGCCATCAACGCTTGTTCTGCTGCTTTTACGCCGCTATATCAGGCAACGCTACCAAGTGTGTTACCCGTGCGAGAGCACTATACAAAGGCTTTATCTTTCAGTCGAATTGCTTATGACTTGGAGCAAATAGTGAGCCCTGTATTAAGTGCGATATTGTTAACGATATTGAGTTTTCGTCAATTGTTTTGGATTGATGCTATGACATTCGTACTGTCAGCAATACTGATTCTTGTTTCTTTTATACCGTCCGTTGAGAAGGAAATTAGTAAGACTGAAACTCTCAAGTTCCGCTCTTTGTACAATGGTCTTTCCGCTTATTTGGCTCACCCATCTCTACGCCTACTCTGGTGTGCTTACCTTGCCGTAGCATCAGCAAGTGCGATGGTTATCGTTAATACCGTTGTGTATGTTCATGATGTTTTACTAGGCGGAGATAGTGAAACAGCGCTTGCACTGTTTACTGTTGGTTTGGGTTCAATGGTTGTTGCTCTCGTGCTACCCAAGTTAGTACGAATCAACAAACCACAACGTTATCATCTTCATGGGCTTTTATTGATAAGTGCAGCATTTTATCTCGGGACTTGGTTGCCTGGTTGGATTGGTTTTGTTGTCCTTTGTATTTCTTTGGGGGTGGGAATGTCATGCATCCAGACGACATCAGGGTTAATTATTAATGATGTTTGTGAAGGGGAAGAGGCAAGCCAGTATTTCGCTGCTCATTTCTCTCTAACACACTTTTGGTGGTTGCTTACCTATCTAACTGCGGGTTTATCTGCAAGTCGGTTTGGCTTGGAAGGCGCTTATTGGGTGATGCTTACCATTTCTACAATAAGCGGGTTTATGTATTTATATCTGCTACGGAGAGGTGAAAAGAGTTGTTTATCATATTAATCTTCGGTCCTTTAACAGATATGTGACAGTTCTTTGTGATTCGCAAATTCAGCAAGCGTTAGCTTTGCACTTTAGAGAGTATTGGATATTCATCTCCTACTAAGCATACAAGCGCACCCCAAAAAGCTTTGTCGTAACGTACTTTTCCTTTTGGATCTGAGCTTTCTGTACTCACATCACCGTCCACAATTTGGTTGATTTCTTGTGCAACTTTGATTGGAACCAACCAGATGCAAGCGGCGAGGGAGCAAGCTGATGATGACGATTGGCACCCTGTTTCTGAGCTTCCTCGCGCCCACTGACTGTTTGTTTCTTTTAGCAACAATTGTGTTGCCAGATAGTCTGGATGGCCGATGTACTGGTCACCACCAATCCATGTATCGCTGTAAGGTAGGTATGGTCCTTGCCATGTAGATAAACCTGGGTTTTCTATTAAGTTATTGATGTTCAGGTAACCAAATTTGGGGTCTGTATCAGAGGTGATTGGTGGCAGGGTGCCATTTTCATGAGCATATCGTTTCGCAGAATCAAGGACAGCTTTTAGTTGTCCAATTAAAAACTTTGCCTCTTCAGAGTGTGAAACATTGGTGCTCGATTGACTATAAACCAAAGTACCTCCGACCAGCATCAGTAGGGCGAATGCAGCTCGTTTCCATTTTTTGTGCTTTTGAATAGACGTCAACATTTAGCCTTCTTTCCTCTGAGGTTTTTCTTATAAGGTCACGGTTGTGACAAAGGTTATATCAGCTTTACTCGAAGTAGAAGTCAGCACTTTAAAGTTGTGCCCAATTCATCATTTATTTACCTATCTATACTCCTACTATGGAAGCAAACAGTCTCGTTTTAGTTGCTTTTAAATAATGCCAAGTATTAATTAGTTGTTGTTTAATTATTTAAGAATAAATTAGGTAATACTTATTTAATCAAGTTTCTAATTAATTTCTTCTTCATGGTAAATTAGAGTAAATATACAACAATTAATATCTAATGATATTTACCGTACTCACAACTATTATATAGAAGAGAAAATAATGTGATTTTCCCCTTCATAATGAGCTTTTAATTAGTAATAATATCTTATTGAGCGGTTACTTCATCACCACTATTTATTCTAAGTGTCAAATTTATCATATTGTAACAAATTCTTACATTTGATAATTAGGGCCAACTTAATGCGATATCAATCTTCTCCAAGTGACCACACAGAACAAGTACAACAATCTGTTCAAGAACGCGCCACCCAACAACGTTTAGCTCGTAAGGAAGAGCTAAAAGTGACACAAGCAGACAATAAACGCTGGGCAGCAAATCGAGAAAGAGTCATTGCTGAACGCAACAACGAAAACACAGACGTAGCGCTAACACCATTAAAAGAAAATAAGAAAAAGAGTGGACTGAGTTCTTTGTTGTGCGCGAAACCGAGTTTTTCCAAACTCCCAACCAAGGCCGTTGCATATTGTTGGGTGAATACAAAAGCGGAAAGTGGTGAAGACAATATTATTCCAAGTGTTGAAAAGGAACATGGCCTACTGAACGTCATTAGTAATGCCAAAATTACCCCAAAGGTAAAACACATTATCTATGTTGATAGACGTACTAAAGGGCGAACTTGTTACGACTCACGCGTTGAGCTTCCTGACAATGTTAAGTTCGTTTCAGTGGATGAATTGCTGAAGAAGAAAAACATGGAGTCGCCAGCCATTGCCGAGAAGATGACAGAATTGTATGAGGCAAGCATCAATCACGGTAGCCCGGCTTTTGTAAAGAACATGGTCTCTTTACTGGCTTTAAATGCCGGAGATTACTTCTTCGATATCGGTGTTAGCATCACGCCCGATGGTAATTTAGCTAAGCACCTTAATGGCCAGAGCAAGTTTTCCGGCGGTGCGGTAGGTAACGGAAGTTATCTGATGGGGGGACACAATAAAGAGGATATTGAGACGGTTGTCGAGTACCTCTACGAAATGTATACCTGTGAAAGACCACCAACGGTACATCCTAAAAAAGCAGTAGAGGTCTTAGAAAGTCTCGATAAATCGTTGTCACCCGCGGATGTAATCAGCGCAGTAACAAGCAACTCGAAATTAGACGAAAAAATCACGCCAGCGGACTTCGTTACTTACTCTCGTAAGATGGAGCAGGGATTTGCTGAGCGAGGCGTTAAGACTACAGAATGCGAATATGCTCGTCACACGGACGTTGTCTTTGGTAACAACATTGCAGTACTCACTACTAAAGTGAAAACGGGCTTTAGGAGCGGAACAGACTTCGTTAATACCCATAAGATGAGCCACATTCACAAAACCAAAGTGGAAGCGCATCACGTGCCGGTTTTGTAGGGTGGGCAGCTCTTAAACACAGAAGGGACTCATTTGAGTCCCTTTATATTGAAATTAGATTGCGGGCTTTGGGCTAGAGGTTAAAGCTATTTTTGCTTCGTATCTCAGTAGAACTTCATTGTCCAATACAACGTTTGTTGACCAAATGAAACTTGCCCAAGCCCCACTGAATTGCTCGATGAAGTTCATATAAGATTTTTGGTTGTTGTAAGACCTTGGGTAATGCTAGTTGAACCTCTGTAATCATCGAGGCTTCAAAGGTGTCTAGGAGGCAAACTCATACGCAATTCAATCTTTCATTTTTGAATGAATAAGAATCAAACCTGTCTATTTTTGAACTCTATTGTGTTTCGTAGAATAGCGCCATCAACTTGCTAACACATAATGAAGGTTTCCTATGAGCACATCACAACTAATTCTTGAGCTATCTCTTATCGGCACAATGCTACTCGTTACGGGTGTCTTTTTGGTTTGTAGCTATGACAAAACCGATAGCGTAGGGACGAAAGTTCAAAAGATCTTAACGGGTCTTCTTGGTGCCTTTATGGTGATGGCGGGAACAGTAAAATTCTTCGACCCGTTTACGACCATGTTTGCAAAACAAATCGCACTGAGTGAACTGCCTTTCCCGACGCTGTCTCGATGGATGGGTCAATTAGGTGAGATTTTTGCAGGCTTACTGCTACTGGCGGTGATGATTGGTAATAAGGCACTCGCGGCACCGATTAAAGATAAAGCGATGCAATTATCAACGCTATTAACGACCGCAATTATGATTGTCGCGGTGTATGTTCACCTATTGCCGAGTGTGCCGGCAGAAGTGCTACCGCTTCAGTCTAAACCACCTGTAATGACACTGATTATTCTTGGATTAGCTTGGTTAAATGCGTTCCTATATTTTCGTAAAAAGTAATCGCTAAAGTCACAAAATAAACGCCAGATTAGTTCGTCTAGTCTGGCGCATTTCATTTATAAATAGGCATTTCATAAATACAATAACTACGAATTTCGCTCTGAGTGAATCGAAGCCAGAAACTCCGCCGATTGCCCAAACCGCTCAAAAATCATATCTCTAAAGGCAACCACTCTGGTCGCTATCAGCTTTCTGTCTGCCCACACCAAGAATGCTTTACCCGTTGGGTATTCAACGTCTGGCAATATCTCTACTAACTCTTTTCTTGCTGCATGCTTTTCAAAGGCTGCTCTAGGCATCATACAGATCCCAGCTCCTTCTATTGTCGCATCAATATTTAAACGCAGACTGCTGATTGAGTAACGAGGCTGATAGGGAATGCGGATCGCCTTGCCATCTTCTTTTAGCTCCCAATATGGCAAGTTATTCCCTGAGAGTAGCTGATGGTTCATCAACTCTTCTGCTCGTTCTGGCAGACCATGTTTTTCAATATAGCTAGGTGATGCCGCTAGCATTAATGGTGATTCAAACAACTGACGCTGTATTAAATGATTGGCGTGAGGTGGGGTCGTCACAATGGCAAGGTCAATCTGCTCATCAAAGAAACGTTCTGTGCCTGCGCTAAATTGAATGGTGACGGATACCTCTGGGTGAAGCTGCATAAACTCAATCGCCATCTTTTGCAGGAAATTATCAGCAAACGGCTCAGGGCAAGAGACTCGGATTTCACCCGTTAATACGGGCTGACTATTCGAGAGCTGTGTCCATTCATCATTCAGCTGCATAAATAGGGCAGCGAAGCGCTGGTAATATTCGTCGCCAGCTGTCGTGAGTTGGAACTGTTTTGCATTCCGGTGTACCAGTTTTTCCCCAAGTTTATCCTCAAGACTTGCCACCGCCCTTGATAACGTTGGGGCTGAAACGTGTGTTTTAAGGCTCGCTGCTGCAAAGCCACCGCACTCGACAGATTGGCAAAACAGATAGAGATTGGAGATGTCTTTTGCTTTCATAATTGATCGCTCTTGAGGATTGCACTCTGAGTTAATCATTCAAATATGAAAGATTCAAGTTCAATGTTGTCTATTTTTGATTGTGATGAGCGGGGCTAATATAACCCCATCAGTTAGCCAATCGAAGTCAGGCATAAGAGAGTCAATCATGAAAAAGTTTTCACGTAAGTTCCAATACCCACTAATGGTTTCTATGGTTTTACCTACTATGCTTCTTAGCATGCCAGCCATCATGGTAGCTAAAACACAGCCAGAGAGCGGCGCATTCTTTGATGCATGGTTAAACGCGGTTTCACAAATGGTGCCATCTGCACTGTTAATTTTAGCTCTTGTAGCACCAGCGGTTCGTCTGTTCGTAACCAAAGTGCTGCTAGAGCCAGAGATAAAATAAGTAAACGTTAATAAGTCAGTAAAGTTAATAAGTTAGAGAATAGGAAAGAGATAATGAGCGATTTTAAACTACACACTGTTGAGTCAGCACCAGAAAAAAGTAAAGCAATCCTTGAAGGTGCACAAAAGCAAATGGGGATGATTCCTGGTCTTTACGCAGTAATGGCTGAGTCTCCTCAAATCCTAACAGCGTATACGCAACTGCATCAGCAATTCACGAACACATCATTCGACGCTGAAGAGCTAACAGTTGTGTGGCAAACCATCAATGTTGAACACGAGTGTCACTACTGCGTCCCTGCACACACTGGGATCGCGCACTCAATGAAGGTTGATCCTGCATTGACTGAAGCACTGCGTAACGATGAAGCAATGCCAACTGAAAAGCTTCAAGCACTAAAAGACTTCACTCTTGCTGTGGTTCGTGAGCGTGGCAATGTATCAGAAGCAGACCTAGCGGCATTCTTCGAGGCAGGTTACGGTCAGCAACAGGTTCTAGAAGTGATCCTTGGCTTATCGCAAAAAGTGATCAGCAACTACGTAAACCACGTAGCTCACACGCCAGTAGACAAAGTATTTGAAAAGTTTGCTTGGTCTAAAAATTAATCTAACAATCTAAAGAATATTGAGCGGGCTATAAGCTCGCTCTTTTTTTGCCAAATCGTCCGTTTTCATAGTGTTTGTCACGCAAGTACTGGCATCTATTTATATAGACTTTTTTTGAGTCAACAGACTCAAATGCATCCCATAATAACGACAATAGCCGATAATATTGCTGCCAATAAACAACAATTCCATCAGTACAGCGGTAGGAGAGCCTGCGAGGTAGTTGTGTATTAGCCAGAGCAAAGTTCCTACAATCATTAATTGACGTAAGCGTTGATCACTTTTGCAAAATGCAGCTGTGGTCTGAAATAGCGTTCCGCCAAAACTAAGCAAATTGATTAGGTCAACAAAGGTCACCACAGTGATCATTAAGGCAGAGGCTAAATAAAGAAACATCCACCTTTTCGATGTAGTAAAGATACTAGTGAAGTAGCGGATGCTCGCAAGTAACATTAAGCTTGCGGCGGTCCATTGCTCTAGTAGAACAAAGTGGGTGCTAATCAAGATGCCGGATGCACATAAGCAACAAACAATTTTTTGTCTTTTTTTAAATTGAAATGATATCAGATCGAATACGATGGCGATTGCTATCAATACTTGGGACCAAAGAAATGCCGACATGCTTCCCTCCTACAAAATTTAGAATAAATATGGAGGTGGGATTATGCGTAGATGTTCCGAAGTAGGAATTAACTAAAGTTAATTTCTACCTTTTATATTTCGCTTTTTATTCTGGCTTTCAATCTCGATAGGCTGACAGGGCTAATACCGATATAGCTGGCTATCTGAATGTTATTAAGTTTGGCTAACCAATGTGGCCAATACTGCAGTAAGTGCTGATACCTTTGCTCAGGCGTGTGGAGTAACAGCAGGGCTTCTTTCTGCTCCTTAAAAATTAACTGTTGTTGTAACAGTGTGACTTTGGCTTGTGGGAACGAAGGCAATGCCAGTAAATTCAGGGGTATCCTTATTACTTCTACAGCTGTAATAGCTTCAATTTGATATTGGGCAGGCATTCCCTGCAACCAACTTGAATAGAGGAAGCATAGCTCATCTTTAAAATAAAACTCTTTGCATCGCTCAAGACCGTTCTCACCGTAATGACAAGCTCTAAGTATTCCGGACATGATAAAAAAACCATAGTCCTGCTGGGAGCTCTGTGCGAGCAAGATATCTGATGGGTTTAGTGAGAGCAATTTAAACTGAGTTGACAGGGGTTCAACCGTTTGAGGTGGAACACCCATATCAGAGAAATAGTCAATCACCTTAGTGAACTTACCCAACATAAAAACAGGTTCCATATTTGCTTTATTTCACCAAGACTAACACATTTAATCACTAGAAATATCCCAGATATTATTGATTATCGGTGTATTTCAGTGGTGAAGCGAAGATGACCACTTGCTACGATGTTTTCAATACAAAGCCTTATCTAGACAGATACAAACTGAACTAGCTTTCTAAATCGCTTTGCCCTAAAACAGCCAGAATGAAGAGAAGCTAAGCGTTTATCTTTCTAATCCAAAATTCGTTATTACTTCACTGCTTCCACTTCCAACATCGACGCTTGAGTCGCAGACAAGTTTTGTTTTACATAGCTCGTTAACTGTAACCATGCAAACAAGCCCGCTAGAACGTTAGCAATTGTCGCCGCGATGACGATTGTAAAAATGTCACCCTGTAACGAACCAATAGCAATCGCTGGGATGTACAGAACCACCAATCTTACAAAGCAAACGAATAGGGCAGTCTTTGGTTTACCTAATGCGTTGAAGATAGAAGTAACAACCATACACAAACCTAAAGGGCCGTAGCTAAACGGAATCACCCAAAGCGCTAGCTTTAACCAGTCTTGCATTGTGTTATCCGCCGATAGTAGAGGAACAACGATTGGTAAACTCACCACCAACAAAGTTGCGATGGCCAAGTGGAACAAAATCACAAAGCGAGAAGCCGATTGAACGAGCGCTTGGATTGAATCAAAACGTTCGGCACCGAGTTCACGGCCGATCATCGGTGGCAAAGACATGGTGAGTGCCAGCGTGAAGATCAGCAAGAAGCTTTCCACCCGGTTTAATAAGCTCCAAAATGCGATTTCATTAGTACCAAGATGAGCGATGAACATAACCGTCACGAAAGCACTAACGGACGGTAATATCTGATTCATCATGGTTGGAATCGTGGTTTTGATCAGCAGAGCGACATCGTCTTTGCTAGCTAAAGCCGAAGAGAAAGGCGCGAACCATTGTCGACCTTTGGCTTTGTGCATCATGTAACCCGCGCTGATGGCAAAGCCAAGCATCGAGGCTAATGCAGCACCTGCAATCCCCATGTTTAGAACGAACATAAAGATCGGGTCGAGCACGAGGTTGATAAGGCTTGCGATAACAAAGACCGAACCAGTGACTTTAGTATCGCCGTTCGCACGGTAAACACAGGTCATCAAATACAGCACGGCACTTGATAGTGCGCTTAACAACCATAAGCCCCAGAACTGACTAAATAACGCTGCGAGCTGTTGATATTGTGCACCGCTGTCTTTCACAGAGACAAACGCAGAAAACACACTTTGCTCCACCAACCATAACGCAAATCCAATCAGTGCGATAAAAGCGCTGCCGACCAGTAACGCAAGTGAAGCGGTATTTGTCGCTCGTTGCGTATTATTTGCACCAAAAGCATGTGAAATGATCGACGTTGCTGCGACCCCAATGCCGACTTGAATGCCAATAAAGCCAGCTTGGAACGGCATTGTGATACCTTGCACAGTAAGCTCGTTCACGCCAAGCATACCTATAAACACCGCATCGATAAGTTGTACTGACATGATCGCAAAAAGGCCGACAGTCAGCGGCAGTGTTTTTTCGAGAACGGATTTTAAGGTCGAGGAAATCGCTATCATCACAAGGCTCTTGATTCGAAAGTTCGGGAACCGTGCCAGTATAGAGCTGCGATTATTAATGATAAGAGGGCTAATCCCTAAATCAGTTTTTAGATTTGGTTAATAATCCAAATCAGTCGGTGTGTTTGTGTTGTGTGTTCGACTGGTTATACTCAACGTATCTTTCTGAAAATAAGCGTATTCGTTAGCTAATCTGATATGAAAAATAGCCTCAGTATTCGAGCTTATACCAAGCAATTACAGAGCCATTCACACGGGGATTATCATCAATTGGTGTTGCCAATCCACGGCAATATTGCGATTGAGATGACAAACTTTGTCGGTAAAGTCACCGTTGGTGAGTGTGTCGTGATTCCTGCTGGCACTGAGCATGGATTTAAAGCTGATGAAGTGGCGCGTTTTATTGTCGCGGACTTGGACGTTTTGCCAGAGCACTTTCTTACGGAACAATTGGCTGTGTTTTCTGTTACTCCGCCACTGTTAAGCTATCTTCATTTTGTAGAGAAACAATTACAGCACCGAGTTGATAGTGGGCTAGAGAGCTCGATTTTGAATGTGTTCTCGATGCTTTTAGAGCAGCAGACTCACGTAAAGCCTGTTGACCCAAGGATTCGAGCAGTACAAAGCCATATTGCTGAAAACATAGATACGGCTTTGTCTATCCATGAGCTGGCTAAGATCGCTTTTTTGAGTCCGACTCAATTTAAGAAGCGATTTAAAGAAAGTCTTGGCGTCAGCACGTTGCAGTACATTACTGAGTTACGAATGGAAAAAGCCAAAGCTTTGCTAACACATACCGACTTGCCAGTCCAACTGATTGCCGAGCGAGTCGGGTACACCGATTTATCTGCGTTCAGTCGTCGCTTTTCAATCCACTTTGGTTTATCGCCACGCGAGTTAGCCCGTCAATAACGTCTCATTAAACGATTGTTGCGTCCTTTCTGCAAAGTTATGCCTTGTTAATCAACGTATCCTTTTCTCTATTGAAAATCAGTATAGAGAAATAAAGCATGTCATCTGTGGCGATTCAATCGACGAGCCAATATCAAGCGGGCGCACTGGCGATCTTGTTCGCTTCTTTGCTGTGGGGAACGACAGGCACAGCCGCGAGTTTTGCTCATCAAGTCAGTCCGTTAGCCATTGGCGCTTTTGCTATGGGTGTTGGTGGCGTGATTCAAGCAATGTTATCTTGGCGTAGCATCCGTCATCAATTCCATCAGATTTTACTGTTTAAGTTGGCGTTAGCAATAAGCAGCGTTGCATTAGCTGTATATCCTTTAGCGTTTTACACGTCGATGAAGCTTTCTGGTGTTGCCGTTGGTACCGTTATCTCGATTGCCAGCGCGCCTTTCTTTACTGTTTTAATAGAGTGTCTTTTTAGCAAAGGTAAGCACGTTTCTGTTCAATGGTGGGTGAGCTTCGCATTTGGTCTGGTGGGCATCATGATGTTAGTCATGGCGAAATCGGGTGGGGCGGTTGAATCAGACCAAGCCTCTTATCTTTTGGGCATCGTTTTGGGGCTCATCGCGGGGTTAAGTTACGCCATTTATTCGTGGGTCGCTAAGCGAATGATTGATAGCGGAATCAAATCGCAAGCGGCGTTAGGTAGTATCTTTGCTGGTGGTGCTCTGTTGTTATTACCTAGCTTAGTGTTTACCGGAGAGAACCTATTCACCGGTATCACGAACGCTTCTGTTTCAGTCTATATGGCGATCGTTCCAATGTGTTTGGGTTATCTCGCGTATGGTTATGGATTAAGGTACGTTGATGTTAGCAGTGCCAACCTTCTCACGTTGTTTGAACCGGTTGTTGCGGCGGTGCTGGCGGTTTGGGTTGTTGGGGAGAAGATTGCTATCTCTGGTTGGATTGGCGTTGGATTGATTGGTGTATGCCTGATTCTTCAAACCTTAGATAAAGATGCGAACAAACCAAAACAGGTGACATGATTTCCTAGCGAATAAGGTTTCCTTACTAACGAACATAGCCTCCTAGCAGACATCGATGAAAAGCGTTAACTCGCATGCATATCGGTTTTTCGTTTTCTATGAAATAGAACTGCCATTGCTACGGTCTGTCTTAATCAACGTATTACCAGTTCGCTATTTACTAAAGTATGAACACATTCGGGGAAGATTATGTGGATTAAGAAGAATCATCGCTGGGCTTTATCTGAAAACGAAGCGACGCCAGAGTCCGTCTATAAAGAGCGTCGAGAGATATTGAAAAAGCTTGGCATTGCGGTTGTCGGTATGCCACTCGCTGCGAATGCACAAGCGGGTATTTTGGACATCTTCTCGTCAAAGGAAAAGCCAGTCTCAGATAATCGAATTGACCTTAGTGTGACTAAGCCACAGCAGTATCAAGCGGATCTTTCCCTTACCCCTGAAAGTAAGGTTCTGAAATACAATAACTTCTATGAGTTTGGTACCGATAAGTCTGATCCTGCGAAAAACTCTTCTGAATTTGTGTCTGACCCATGGACGGTTGAGGTCGACGGCTTGGTGAATAACCCAATTAAGCTCGACTACGATGACATCTTTAACAAGTTCACGCTAGAAGAGCGAATCTATCGCTTACGTTGTGTGGAAGCGTGGTCTATGAACATTCCTTGGATTGGTTTTCCTTTAGCGGACATCATCAAAATGGCGGATCCCAAAAGTAGCGCGAAATACGTTGCTTTTGAAACCCTCTACGATCCGAAACAGTTCCCGGCCCAAGGCTCCTTTAGCAGTATTGAATATCCGTACGTCGAAGGGCTTCGTCTTGATGAGGCAATGAATCCGCTCGCGCTGATTTCTGTGGGGTTATACGGTAAGACGCTGGCACCACAAAACGGTGCGCCACTTCGCTTAGTTGTGCCGTGGAAGTACGGCTTCAAAAGCATCAAGTCTATTGTTCGAATTCGTTTAACCGACCGAGAGCCGCCAACAACGTGGAATCGTTTAGCGCCGAATGAGTACGGCTTTTACGCGAATGTGAACCCAAACGTCGACCACCCACGCTGGAGCCAAGCAAGCGAGCGTTTCATCGGTGAGGGCAGCGTGCTTAGTACTCGCAGGCAGCCAACATTGATGTTCAACGGCTACGAGGAAGAGGTGGCACATCTCTATAAGAATATGGACCTGAGGAAGTTCTATTGAGAAAGCTGACGCCAAAACACATCATTGCGCTTAAGATCCTTATCCATCTTGTCTCTTTAGGCTTTTTAGGTCTGCTGGTTATTGCGATTAATACCGACAACTTAGGTGGCGATCCTGTTCAAGGGATTATCCATTACACGGGCATTAGCGCGCTGAATACGCTGTTTATTACCTTGTTGGTTTCTCCGCTTGCGCGTTGGACCAAGCAGGGGTTGTTAGTTCGAGTTAGGAGACTACTCGGGCTTTACAGTTTTTTCTGGGCGGTGCTTCATTTGGTTGCGTTTGCGGTGCTTGATTTAGGGTTGGATTGGAGTTTACTTGCCTCTGAAATCGTCAAACGCCCTTATTTGACCGTTGGTGCGGCAGTATGGGTCATCTTATTACTTCTGACGGTGACTTCGACTCAATCCATTCAACGCAAGATGGGGCCTAAATGGCAAAAGCTGCATAACTGGGTTTACTTGGCCGCGATACTGGCGCCGATTCATTTCTATTGGTCGGTGAAGTCTGAGGTGGCAGAGCCAGCCATCTATATCCTAATCGCCATTGGTTTGTTGCTGGTGCGCTGGAAGACATTGAAGCAGCGAGTGTTTCGAAAAATGTTATCCAGTTGATGCGCTGTTAGACTAATTGCGATAAATGAATCAACAGACTAAAAGGGGCTACGTGAGCCCCTTTCTTTATTGGATAAAAAGCCGCTAACCCAAGCTTTCTGTTGCTGTTGGCTCACCACGCTTCCACACCTTTCGTTCGCTCTCGCCAAAGCCCTTAGGCTAGTTCTATCAAATCCCACCACAACGCTCATACCATTAGCCCGAACCCTACGACTAATGTCTAACTACCTGAGACTATTTGTATTTTTTCGTTTGGTATAAGGTACTAGCAACTGAATTCTAAGAGTTCATAAAGATCAGTCATCGAGTTCTCGTAGCAGAGAATTTATAGACAGCGACTCGCTTAATCTTCGTTTAGTGAGTAAACAACGTTGGTTGGAAAAACACACCTTAGAGTGTGAACGAAAGGAATCACAATGAGCAGCACTTTAGAGTCCGTACATATTGGAACAGATAAGCCTAAAGCCAGTGAGGATGAACTCACTTATGAACAACAGCATAAACCTAGCTCGGAATTTGAGTCCCGAGAACAATATTTAGAGCACGAGTTGCAAATCATGGCGCCTAAACGTTGGCGTCCCAATTTGCCGTTTAAAGACTATCGATTCGAGGTAGAAGACACCATTCCAGCGATGGCCGCGACCATTGGTAAAGTCGTTATGGTGGGAGCCATCGCAGCAACCTTTGCCGGTGCTCTAGGGTTGAACGAAGGCTTTATTTTAGAAAATGTTCGTTATGAACTACTTATCGCCTCTGTTTTCATAATTCTTTTTTCAGGCTTTCTACTGCCGACCGCAAACCTAGCGGGTACACACGGCCCACTCATTCCATTAATTCCTATCGTCGTTGCAGCAGGCGGGCACCCAATGGCCTTTGGTCTGCTGATTGGCGCTTTTGGCATACTGTTAGCCATCAGTAAAGGTGGTAGCATGCTGGCAAATCTCACCAGTAAAGGCGTGTGTGGCGGCTTATTACTCTACCTTGGCTTTGTTGGAACCGTCTCCCAAGTGAAAAAACTGTTCGCTTGGGCAGAGGGAATAGGGATGAGCCACATCGCTTTTGTCGTGATCTTTTGCACCATTATTTTATACGCATTACTGGAACACTTTCGCAAGCGTTGGCTAGCAGTCCCTCTTAGTTGCTTGCTAGGCGGTACCTTAGCTTTTGCTATGGGCGCTCCGTTTTCTTTTCAAACCGAGCCCGGCTTACCCAATATGAACCCTATGTATTGGTGGGGGGAAGACACAGGTTGGATGCTAGGTTTACCGACGATTGAACACTTCATGGTCGTACTGCCTTTTGCTATTTTAGCAGTGGCTATGTGGTCACCAGACTTCTTAGGACATCAGGTCTTTCAAAAAATCAGCTATCCAGAACGTACAGAAAAAGTGCATATGAACATCGACGATACCATGACTACCGCTTCCATTCGTCAGACGTTCGGTTCTCTGCTCGGTGGTACTAACTTTACGTCTTCGTGGGGGACTTACATCGTTCCGGCGGCTATCGCTAAACGTCCAATTCCTGCTGGTGCTTTGTTAACAGCACTGTTCTGTATTATCGCCGCTGTTTGGGGTTACCCAATGGATTTAGCGATCTGGCAACCAGTACTTTGTGTTGCGCTCATTGTTGGGGTATTTGTTCCTTTACTCGAAGCAGGAATGGAAATGACGCGTGAAGGGAAGACCACACAATCGGCGGCGATTGTTGTATTTTCTTCAGCGCTTGTTAACCCTGCGTTTGGTTGGTCGCTCACTATGCTGCTAGATAACTTAGGCTTAGTCGGCTGTAAAGAACGTAGTGGGGAACTCAGTAAAATGAGCCGTTGGGTGTTGCCTGGCATCATGTTTGTTGTGTTAACAAGCGTAATGGCATTGGTTGGTCTATTACCGGGAATTCCAGCGATTATTCCAAGCTTTCGTTAGATAGGATCATCGTACGATTTATGGTTTGAAGACTCTTTTTAAACCTGATAGAAACGGTTTAGTTCTGTTGATCTAAACCGTTCTTGCCCCATTATGTGTTTCAACGCCTTAATTAACCGACTTTCTATACTCAATTGGGGTCAATCCTGTTTTCGCTTTAAACAGTTTCGATAGGTGCTGCGGGTATTCGAAGCCTAGCCCATAAGCAATCTGACTCACTTGCTCATTAGTGCTCAGCAGAGCATTTTTTATCCTATCGATCAGCTGATCTTGAATATATTGTTGAGCGTTGCGACCCGTTGCATTTTTCATCATATCGCTAAGGTAACTACTAGACATACACATCGCTTCACTAAGGTATTTCACCGTTGGTAAGCCATTTTCAAGCGGGCTTTCTGATTCAAAATATTGCTTCAGTATGCTGTCGACACGTTCCATCAAATCGAGGTTATGATTTTGGCGCACAAGGAACTGGCGCTCATAGTAACGAGTGCAGTAATTTAGAATCAGTTCAATATTGGAAACGATTAGGCGTTGCGTATGTTTATCTATGTTCTGGCTATACTCTTCTTCAATCTGATTGACTAGGTCACTCAAGATAGCCTTTTCTCGCTCTGATACGTGCAATGCTTCATTGGTATCGTAAGAAAAAAACGAGTAGCTCTCCATCTGACTTGCCAGCCCTGAGCGGCGGATTAAGTCTGGGTGAAACAGCAATACCCAACCTTGCTCGTTATCAGTTTCACCAGTGTTGCTATAGTGCTGAGCTTGCCCTGGTTTGGTAAATACCATACTGCCTTGGTCATAATCATAATGATTTCGACCGTAGGTGATGTCACCAGTAATCCCAGACTTAAACGCTATTTGATAGAAGTCATAAACGTAAGTTGCGTCACCATAGTCATACTTAGTGATCCGCTCATCAATTTGAATTAAGGAGATAAGTGGATGCATAGGTGCTGCTAGACCAAGTGCTTTGTGGATTTGGGCGATAGTATTTATATTGATGATGTTTGACATAAATGACCTGCAACTTTACTCATTAGGGTATAAATCTAACACGCGACTCTGTAGCACATCCGCCATATTTTGATACTGCTTCTGGGTGTGTGACTCATCCCAAAAATTCACGTACACCCCAGTATAATCCTCGTGAATAATAAACTTAGTCCCAAGCTCGTGCGGCTCTAGATAGTAGTGCTGGTCAAAAGTGATGATACCCCAAATCCCACCTTTGTGGTTAAGATGGCGATGAGGGGAAATCTCAATGACTTCTGAAGAGATATTCGCGGCTTTGGTATCGGTTTCTTGAAAGCGATAGGTTACTTTATTACCTTCTTTAAGCTCACCTTCCACTAGGGTAATCGCAGGATTCCACTCGCTATAGCGCTCAATATCTGTGAGTACTTGCCATACCTTTTCCGGTGTACTAGGGATGATGACTTCGGTATGAACCGATTTTGAACCAAGCAACGCACTGACTGACATACTAGCAGCAAGTAACGCTTGAGAACTAAAGATAGGCATGGCAGCCTCCAATCGTGAGTGGTAAAAAGTTAAAGTTAGCGAACCATAAAATCGATGATTCGATCAAACGCTCTATCGCTAAGGAAGCGTCTCATCAACAAGGTTGTGGTGGAGAACTTGCCCGCTGCGTAACGTGTTTTAGGTTTTGGGTTGTTGATGATCTCTTGAATCACCTTTGAAATCACCGAAGTCGGGGAGCCAGCCCCATCTTTACCTGATTCTTTCAGGCTTAAGTTAGCCACTCGCTTTGCTAAATCTTGGTATGGGCCGTTACCAGAATTTCCTAATACCTGTTTTGACATTACCTCAGGGAACTCAGTCTTAATTGCTCCTGGTTCCAAGACCACAACATTAATACCTTTAGGTTCTAATTCTAGTCTTAAACAGTCACTAAAGCCCTCAATGGCGTGTTTACTTGCGTGATACCAAGCCCCCATAGGCGCATAGATTTTCCCGCCAATCGAAGAGGTATTGATGATGGTGCCTGATTTCGCCTCTCGCATATAAGGAGTCACCAATTGAGTTAGACGAGCAAGCCCAAAAACATTCACCTCGAACTGATACCTTGCATCATCTAGGCTCGTCTCTTCGACTGAGCCATATAAACCGTAGCCGGCATTGTTCCATAACACGTCAATGCGACCTTGTTCTTCAATGACCTGATTTACACAGCGTGTGATGTCTTGTTCGTTTGATATATCCAGTTGAAGAACGTGACCACCTGCTTGCTTGAGGTCATCCATCTCTTCAACACGACGAGCCGCGCAATAGACAATGTAGCCTTGCTTAATTAGGTCCATCGCGGTGTCTTTGCCCATACCAGAGGATGCACCGGTAATGAAAATCACTTTCGAATTATTCATATCTCTTTCCACTTTGAGTCTATAAAAATTAGGTTCAGTTGCTGAGGCTTACATGTATTTGTTGAAGAATGCGCTTAGTGACTCTGGTGACTCCCCTAACCAGTCATAAGCAGCCGCTCTATTTTTTGCTAAATCCAACATCAACAACTCTTTTTTGCCCCCAAGCAGTTGGTAGTATTCGTCCACTTGCTCAAGTTTCGTCCAAGGATCATTCTTGTTTTGGATAACTAGGGTTGGCACCTTGATCTTCGAAACGTGTTCGAAAAAAGACCCAGAAAGGTCAGCACCACCACGCTTGATGTTGTATTGATTTAAGCGCTTAGCTAAGAAGTTGGGAACGCCCATTGCGCTCATGTAATCAACATAACGAAGCGGCTGAACGGAAATGAGCGCTTTGATGTTTGGGTAGTTTTGTAAGCCATTGTCTAAACCATAAGCAAAGGAAGTCGAACTGGTGCCCATGCAGATGCTAAGTAGCCCAATCTGACTCTCTTTGTACTGAGGGTGAGTGGAGATAAAATTCACCGCAGCGAGAACGTCTTTCGCTTCCTCAGATCCCCATGCAATGTATGGATTGGTTCCTTGACCGCTGTTGCCATGATTCCGCAGATCGTACATTAGAACGCTGTAACCTTGTTCTACGAGGTGCTTTGCTTGGCGCAAAAATGAAATATTCTGCTTATAGAGTTTGATGAGCCCTTTACCTTCAGGAGTGAAACCAGCACGGCTACATTGAACCCCAAAATGTGACTGTATGATGACCTTGTCTGATGAACCTTCGATCAACCAGCCAGACAATGTCACACCATCTTCCGCCTGAAAGGTCACATCTTTATAGTTCAAACCATACTGCGCAGGCGTTTCAAATACTGGTGATTGACCGCCTTTTGTCATCATATCTGCAAGGTATTTTGTAAGCATGACCATCTCTCCACATCAAAGAACGTTAGAACGAAAACAAGTATATCGAGGATGGTTTTTGAGGACGTATACATATCCTAGAAGCATGTATACATCTTCAATTAAGTATGGAAAAACTGGTTAGTTGTGGATGGGTTGATTTGGCTGAGCGGTACGAGGTGTTGCAATACCACAAATTATCCGTCAAATGCTAATTTAGCAAAGTCACTGACACGTCTATGTCCAAAAGCTTCACTGGCTGAATTGCCACTCGTGGCGCTTTATACCTCGAAAGTGACCCAAAGTGAGCCAGAGCAACTTCGAACGTGATCTTAAATATCTCTATTTTGGTGACCTTTACCGCATGTTTAGAGCTAAATCTGTGTGGTTAGATTTTCGATATCATTTAAACATCTCTGTCGAGGCGAATGTTGTCATGATGAAGCTAGTAAGTAGTTACCCCTGTAACGTTCAATGCAAAATCACATAAGGTGAATATTTATGACAAAAAAGGTTCATATAATCTAAGGTAAGTAAGCTAGGTAATAATAAATAGGGATAGTGCTCAGTGAAGACATTTATGTTAGGCGAAGAGACACTCTTAGATTCTGAGAGTGCTGAATATTTTTGGATAAGGTGGATGGTTGGAGAGAGATATTCTGCGAATAAGGTTTGTGGTGCCATCACAAAAGCTTTTGGCGGAGATCAAGAAACATCCGCAGCGATGCTAAATGTCGCGCTGGGAAAACAAACAAAATACTCACTGGAGAAACTAGTTAAAAGCAAACAAAGCCCTGTGCACATGTAAGAAAAAAGCGCCAATTAAGGCGCGAAAGCAATATTGCTAAGAACTGACATGGAGTACAAGAAGTTTGTACAATCCAATGATGAAGCGACATTGTTGCATCCCCCTGACTGCTTGATGAAATTACTGTTTCATTTGAGCACGATGACATTACGCAACCACAACGTGAGCATATCAGGACGTTATTTTTTGCTTTGGGATAAACCTAATTTCGAACGCTCTTCATAAGAAAGTAATACTGCTCAACAGAGCTTTACGTCGCCTCCTAATCATCCAGTTAAAAGTTGCGTATGCGAGATGAGATCCAACGTGGCTTTTCTCTTCTGGTTTATGAATTTTTGGTTACCATCTTTGGCAACATCAATCTCCCAAGACTATTTTAGTAGCAGAACGCTCAATAAGGAGATTGACATGCGTATGTTTAAGTTAGGTTCACTACTTGCGGCAGGGTTAGTGCTTGCATCACATCATACCCACGCTCGAGATCAAATCAGCATTGTAGGCTCATCGACGGTTTACCCGTTTGCTACCGTTGTGGCTGAACGATTCGGGAAATCCACTGACTTTGCAGTACCGAAAATTGAGTCAACGGGCTCCGGTGGTGGTCTAAAGTTGTTCTGTGCTGGTGTTGGTGAAAACTCACCAGATATCACCAACGCATCTCGAAAGATAAAGTCCTCGGAAATAGAACTGTGTGCAAAGAACGGTGTTAAAGATATTGTCGAAGTAAAGATTGGCTACGACGGTATCGCGTTTGCCAACTCGGTCAAATCTTCTCAGTTGAATGTTTCCATCAAAGACATATACATGGCTCTAGCAAAAGTTCTGCCCGATGAAAACGGTGAGTTAAAGCCGAACCCTTACTCAACTTGGAAGCAAGTTAACATCAGCTTACCCGATGTTAAAATCGAAGTTTTGGGACCTCCGCCAACATCAGGTACTCGAGACGCGTTTGTCGAATTAGTCATGGAAGCGGGGTGTGATACCAACCCTGTCATGAAGGCGATGAGCAAATCAAACAAGGCTCAATATAAAGCCGCGTGTCACGGTATTAGGGAAGACGGCGTTTTTGTTGAAGCGGGTGAAAATGACAACCTAATCGTGCAAAAACTATCTAGCAATCCAGCCGCTTTTGGTATCTTTGGCTTTAGCTTTTTAGACCAAAATCAAGATAAAGTGCAAGGTGCAAAGATTAATGGCGTTGCTCCCACGTTTGAAGCCATTGGCGACGGTTCGTATCCAGTATCCCGCTCACTATTCTTTTATGTGAAAAAAGCACATGTGGGAGTTATCCCTGGCATTGCAGAATATGTGAATGCATTTACGCAAGAAGATGCAATTGGTGAAGACGGTTATTTAGCTGACCGAGGGCTGATTTCTTTGCCTCTCAAGGAGTGGGAACAAGTCCGTAATGATGCCAAAAATCTAACGCCAAATTTGTAGAGCTATGTACATTTTCTTTGTCGTTCTGCTGTGTGCAGCTTTGAGCTTTCTGTTTGCGAGATGGAAAGCACTCAAAGTTGCACAGAATTTAGGAGGAGCACGTTACCTACATTCATTGCCAAATTACTACGGTTGGTACGCAATGTGGATGACAGTGCTCCCTGTGTTCGTCTTCATGCTATTCTGGCAAATCAGTGAGCCTTGGCTTGTTCGTCATCTTACTCTTGAACATTTTACTTCGCTCATTCCAATCTCGGAGACCGGGACGACGAGGGACCTGCTTTACGCCAAAATTCAAGCTCTCGACACACAAACAAGCGCCGATGCGAACTATCAAACTCAGTTAACTGAAACCCATGCTTACTATCGAGCGCTGAATGAACTCAGTACGACGATTAAAATTTGGAGCGCAATACTGCTCATCGTGTCCACATCGATAATAGCGCTTTACAAAATAAAAGCAGGATTCAGAGCGCGGCCTCATGTCGAGAAAACAATTCGGTTCCTTCTTGCAGCAAGTTCCACTATCGCAATATTAACGACGATTGGTATTGTGTTGTCCGTTTTGTATGAGTCCATTCTTTTCTTTTCTCAAGTCCCTATCAATGAGTTTCTTTTCGGCACACATTGGTCACCACAAATAGCCATTCGAGAAGACCAGCAAGGCGCTAGTGGGTCTTTTGGGGCAATACCTCTATTTATGGGGACGTTACTCATCACGGTTATTGCAATGTCTGTTGCTGCCCCTGTGGGGCTATTTAGTGCTATTTATCTCGCAGAATATGCACCAGAAAAAGCGAGAAACATAATTAAGCCCATGATGGAAATTCTTGCGGGCATACCAACCGTTGTTTACGGCTTCTTTGCTGCACTCTTTTTAGCGCCCGCTATCCGCAATATGGCTGAATCACTTGGTAGTCAATCCGCCTCGTCTGAGAGCGCTTTGGCCGCAGGGGTTGTAATGGGAGTAATGATAATTCCCTTCGTGTCCTCCCTGTCTGATGACGTGATAAGAGCCGTTCCCCAAAGCCTTCGAGACGCATCATTAGCAATGGGAGCGACCCATTCCGAAACGATTAAAAAAGTTGTTTTACCCGCCGCTTTACCTGGGATTGTTGGTGGGCTACTTCTCGCAGTGTCAAGGGCGATTGGGGAGACTATGATTGTAGTGATGGCTGCTGGTTTGGCTGCCAACCTCACTGCTAATCCTCTGGAGTCCGTCACGACAATCACGGTTCAGATTGTCACCTTATTGGTGGGCGATCAAGAATTCGATAGCGTTAAAACACTCGCCGCGTTCGCACTAGGTTTAACGTTATTCTTAGTCACTTTATGTTTGAACGTTGCAGCTTTACGCATTGTGAAGAAGTATCGAGAGCAATATGAATGATCCTTTATTAAAGTTGTCTCAGGACAAAACCAGGCGAGTCCGTCACTCGTTAAAACAACGGCGAAAATCGGAAAGGCGGTTTAGACTTTATGGCGTTATTTCGATTTTCTCTGCACTGTCATTCCTAATTATCTTGTTCATTGCCATTTTCTCAACGGGTATCGGTGCTTTGAAAACAACCGAGATAAAAATGACCTTTCAAATTAATGAGGAAGCAAGGTTAGACTCGCCAAGACAGCTACTTAGGGATGCACTCCGCAGTGAATTCAGATCTGCACAAACACGCTCTGAGCGGAGAAAACTCTACCAATTTCTTTCACCTGAGTCCGAGTATCTTCTAAAGGAAGCAATAAACAAAGCTCAGGCGAGAACTACGCAGCTAACTTTGTGGCTGCCAGCGGGAGATGCTGTTAATCAATATACTAAGCGCAAAACCACCATGAACGACAGTCTCTTTTCTGACCGTGAGAAAAGTTGGTATGCACAACTGGAAGCTCAAGACCGTATTCGAACAAGTTTCAATTGGTACTTCTTCAACAATGGGGATAGTAGGAACCCTGAAGTCGCGGGTATTGCTGGCGCATTCATGGGTTCAACATTCACCATCATTACTGCATTAACTCTGAGCTTTCCGATAGGCGTTGGGGCAGCCATCTACTTAGAAGAATTTGCGCCGAAAAACAAACTGACTGACATTATTGAAATTAACATCAATAACCTAGCAGCTGTTCCCTCTATTGTTTTTGGATTACTGGGGCTTGCTATTTTCCTCAATGTTTTAGGCCTCCCTCGATCTACACCATTAGTCGGGGGCTTAGTACTTACATTGATGACGCTGCCTACCATTATTATCTCGAGCCGAGCTTCTCTGAAATCTGTACCTCCATCAATCCGCGATGGCGCATTGGCGATGGGGGCTTCCAAAACTCAAGTTGTGTTTCATCATGTTGTACCTCTTGCCCTTCCTGGAATGTTTACCGGCTCCATTATTGGCATGGCACAAGCTCTTGGTGAAACTGCGCCACTGCTAATGATTGGTATGGTTGCCTTTATCGTAGACATTCCGCAAGGTTTTCTTGATGCGGCAACCGCTTTACCCGTTCAAATTTTTCTTTGGTCAGAGAACCCAGAAAGAGGCTTCGCTGAACTTACGTCCGCAGCCATCATAGTTTTGTTGTTTTTTTTATTTTTGATGAATGGCGTAGCGCTTTATTTACGTAAAAAGCTAGAAAGGAGGTGGTGATGATGGAAGGGAATACATTTGAGCCTCTAAACTTATCGAATTCAAAAAGTATTAAGGATGCTTTTGATACGTACCAAACCATTGGCGCTTATCAATCTGCCAATCCGAGTATGACCGCCAGCAACCTCAATGTGTACTATTCAGGTACCCAAGCGCTTTTCGATGTAAGTTTAGATTTGGGACAGCAAGAAGTGCTCGCGATGGTCGGTCCCTCTGGCTGCGGTAAATCCACTTTCTTACGTTGCCTCAACCGTATGAACGACACCATACCCACGTGCCAAGTGACCGGTAATATGACGCTAGATGGCAACGATATTTTCTTTCTAGAGCCAGAAGAACTTAGAGCCAGAGTGGGAATGGTTTTTCAGAAACCGAACCCTTTCCCAAAATCAATTTATGACAACATTGCTTATGGTCCTAAACTGCACGGCTTGGTGGATACAAAATCTGAGCTCGATGATGTGGTAAAGGCGTCATTGCAAAAGGCTGGGCTTTGGAATGAGGTGTCCTCAAGGTTAGATTCGCCTGCGACTGGCTTATCCGGCGGGCAACAACAGCGCCTTTGTATTGCTCGCGCGATATCTATCAGCCCGGAAGTGATATTAATGGATGAACCATGCTCAGCACTGGATCCGATTGCTACCTCTATTATCGAGAAATTAATCCTAGAGCTGAGAGAAAATTACGCTATTGGCATTGTGACGCACTCAATGCAGCAAGCGAGGCGTGTATCCCAGAGAACGGCTTACTTTCATTTAGGTAAATTAATTGAAGTTAACCCGACAGAACACATTTTTAAACATCCGGAACATGAGCTAACCAAAGGCTACTTGCAAGGGCATTTTGGATAGCGCGCGGATGATGAATATTGGTGAGGGAATGAATATGGATAAAGTTCTTTTTATTTGTAAACACAATGCTGGACGAAGCGTGATTGCTGAATCCATTGCGACCCAACTGTGGTCACCAGCAATAAAAGTAGCGAGTGGTGGATCTCATCCGGTTGGCTCTATCGATCCTGTGGTCAAGCAGTTTTTAGAAGACCATTCGATGCCCGTACCTCACAATTACTCGCACTCTTGGGAAGAGCGAACAGCTTTTCAACCTGACATCGTTTTTATTCTTTGCGACACGTTGCACCAAGAGCGAGCTCCGATGTGGCTGTCTGGCGGGATCAGGATAAATTGGCAGGTCGATGCCTTTGATAACAAGATCTCAGACCGTGATAAATATGCTCATTGTCAACGACTTCGAGACTCACTTCATCGCCGTTTATCTATTGTTGGTGAACTATTACAAAGTGATATAGCCAAAGAAGAGCTGGAGATAAAATTAGTCGAGCTGAAGGGGATGTAGGTATCCTAACTCTTTCTAAAGTGCGTTGTAGCTCTTGCTCATTCTGTGACAGCTCATGAGCAAATCTCTAAAACTAAAGATTTAAAAAATCAGAATAGCACATGGAGCGTTTAAGACGAAGGTGTATCCAAAATGTCCGTAGTAGCTGAATGGAGTTAGCCACTACGGTGGAGGTTCTAAAGACCTAAAGTAATTTTTTAGACGCTCATGTAGTAAAGCCACTGAAATGTTTTGTCCATGGATGAGGCGAAGGAACATGTAACACAAATCTGCCCCTTTCCTTGTTTCGACCGATTCAACACATACATCACCAAGGCTTCATTTGACTTATTTTTTCTAATCTAACTATGTGATCAAATTTACCAACTCACTACAACCTTATCTAGGACAATGTACGAAGTGCACGTGCAATATGAACCTTATGAAAAGTTCGTTACCATTCAACTCGAACATGCTGATTTTGTTTTAAATTAGACCTCAACAATATAAAATCATTTGAGTATAAAATGATTATTGAGGCCATATGCACATTACCAAACTATCCTTAGTCAACTATAGAAACTTTAATAATGTTAAGCTTCTGTTTAATAAGGGAATAAACACAATAATTGGTGAGAACGGGTCTGGTAAGACTAACTTATTCCGAGCGATGAGATTGCTGCTTGATAGCTCAATGCCTCGCTTCGCGACGAAATTAGCAGAAGGTGATTTTTGTAGAGCACTTGGCGACTGGCGTGGTCATTGGATTATCATTAGTCTTGAGTTTGATGATATTGCTGGTGATGAAGCCAGTCAGTCTTTATTCCTCCATGGTGTTGGAAATGCGGAAGATGAAGTTGTCTCTAGAGCAACGTACAATCTTATTTTTAGGCCTAAGGCGTACGTTAGACAGGCTTTAGCACAACTCCCAATAGGGGAGCTAGCCGCATTAGAAAGCTACTTGGGTACTATAACTATCGATGACTATGAAACCGTCCTAACAGGCAAAAGTGTCGCTAATTTTAATGATCCCAGTGTCTACAAGAGCATAGTTGGTGACTTTGAAAGGGTAGATTTTCCTACTGCGTTAAATAATCCAGCTGTTGGTATACGCTTACCAAATATCCTTAATATGCCCAATGAAGTTTCGTTTACCTTCATCAAGGCACTAAGAGATGTAGTATCGGACTTTAATAGTAATAGAACCAATCCTCTGCTCACTCTACTAAAAAGTAAATCGGGTGATATTACTCAGTCTGATTTCCAACCTATTGCAGATCTAATTGGAACACTGAACAATGAAATTGAAGGGCTACCTGACATCTGTGCAATTCGTGATGATATTGTAACTACGGTAGGAGATACGGTCGGCGATACATATTCTCCCAATTCAATCTCTATTCGATCAAGTTTGACTGATGAGTCAGACCAACTTTTCCAGTCATTAAAGCTTTTTGTCTCTGAGTCTAGTGATGGTTATGAAGGTGCTATCCATGAAATGAGCTTAGGCGGTGCAAACTTGCTGTATCTCACATTGAAGCTACTAGAGTTCAAGTACCAAAAGGCTAACCAATCAATTGCAAATTTCTTGTTGATTGAAGAACCTGAAGCACACATACATACTCATATTCAAAAGTCGCTTTTCGACAACATTAACTACGAAAACACTCAGATTATCTATTCAACCCACTCTTCACATATTTCAGAAGTAAGTAATATCAACAACATGAACATCATTGGTCTTGTCAATGGTGTTTGTGAGGTATTTCAGCCGTCATCGGGGCTTTGTGATGAACAAATTGGCTTTGTACAACGATATCTAGATGCGATACGAAGCAACTTACTATTCGCACGAAGTGTCGTGCTAGTCGAGGGTGATGCTGAAGAGATTCTTATTCCTATTCTACTGAAAAAGGTACTAGGTTTAAGTTTAGACGAAATTGGTATCAGTTTAGTTAATATTCGGAGCACTGGCTTCGAGAATATTGCAATGTTATTTGACAATGAAAGAATCAAAAAACGTTGCAGCATTATCACAGATCTAGATGACACCTTCTTTGATACTACTATTTATCCTACAGATAGTGACGCAGATAAAAAGAAGAAAGAAAAAGCCCTCGGCTCTAAAGAAACTGGCTTTGCTCGTAAAGGAAGACTTGATGATTTCTGTCAAAATAACCCTTGGATTTCGATTTTTTATGCAAAACATACTTTTGAGGTTGATTTCATACAATCATCCAACAGCGATTACCTCGAGAGAATTGTCAGAGATGTGTACACCAAGCCGGCTACTGTGAATGCTGCTACAACAGAGCTATCTTCTACTGATATTGCTATCTCAGGCTCAAGAGCATTAAAAATGGCGAACTATCAAGGTAAAGGTTGGTTTGCCCTTACGCTTAGTAAAGTGATTGACTTTAAAGTAGCTATTCCTGAGTACATTTTCGATGCTATCAAGTTTGCGCATGGTGACTTCAATGCAGAACTCACTTTCAAAATACTCAAACACCGTTACGAATCAGTTATTGAACATGTCAAATATGGTCTAGACATAATTGAGCGTTTAGATGAAGAAGGCGACGTTAGCCTAAAACAAGAGTGGGAAGCATACTTGGCCCCATATGAAAGTGGCTTAGCAACATTTACTCCTAAATGGGAAGCTTTTAACCCATTAGATGGCAATATAAATGTTCTAAAGGCTCAACTGATTAACGACCTGCCTACTGAAAACAATGACATTTTAGAAAGGATCTGATCATGTTTGTGTGGGATGAGGAAGACCTAAACGATGAGCAAGTAGCGGCGATTAGTGAGCCGAATAATGTGTTTTTGGTAGCATGTCCGGGAAGTGGTAAAACTCGAACTCTTACCTACAAAATTGCTCTTGAGCTTTCGAGGTTAGACACTATCAACAAATGGGTCATTGCTATTACTTATACGCATAGAGCTGCTGATGAGATACGTGAGCGCATTGAAACTCTTGGGGTAGATACATCACAACTGTGGATAGGTACAATTCACGCATTTTGTTTAGAGTGGATATTGAAGCCATACAGTCTATACCATGACAAGCTGAAGCACGGATTTAAAATAATCAACTCTTATGACTCTGAAGAAATAATTTCCCGAATATGTTCTAACATACGTACCGAACGTATTCATTATGGAGAGTGTAGTCATTACTACACACCAAGGGGCTTAGAGCTGACTTGCGCAGGAAATAAGACTTCACTAGTTAGGCAGGTATTAGGTGACTATCACCTTCATCTTGAAGAAAATAGTCAGATCGATTTTGAGCAGATTCTATATTTCTCTTATGAGATACTGTCTAATAATTCAGCGATCGCTAAGATAGTAGCTAATCTATTCTCGAATGTTCTTATTGATGAGTACCAAGACACCAAAGAGATACAGTATTCAATTGTTGCTAGCGTTATAAAAGCTAGCCGAGGTGGTGTAAAAACGTTCATTGTTGGAGACCCAAATCAAGCTATTTACGGCTCACTCGGGGGGTACGCAATAACACAACAGGAACTTGAGCAAATAACCGAAGTATCATTTACATCAATGGCTTTAGATAAGAATTATAGAAGCTCAAGCAGGATTATTGATTACTACAGCAATTATAATGTGATTCCTAGCGCAACTGTTGCTGAAGGTAAGCATAAAGACCATCTGAGTATTATTACTTATGATCAGGTTACTCATAAGGATTATTTAGTTGAGCAAGTTAGTAGGCATATTGAGCATAGTGTTGAGAATTTGGGTATCTTGGAAAAAGAGATTTGTGTTATAGCACCTTGGTGGATGCACTTGGCTGCGCTAACCCGTAACTTAGTAAACCGATTACCGCAATATAGCTTTGATGGTCCGGGTCTAGTTCCATTCTCAAGAGATATTGATAACTTTTGGTTTAAGCTGACTCAAATCATTCTAACAGAGCCATCACCGAACATGTATGTTAAGCGTCTTCGGTGGGCATCTGATATCTTATTTGACATGGAACTTGCACAGGTAGATGTCAACTCGATAACCTCAAAACAGCTACTTAAAACCATCAACTCTATTTCAATAGATGAAGATGATGGTTTGACTTATCTACGTTCATTTTTTGATGAATTACTACATGCTCTGGGAATAGACTTTGCACTATATCCAATGTTAAAGGAACATCATGATTCATTCTTTAATAGTTCACAAAATCGAATTGAACGGCTGAGGAACGAAAGTGCACTATTTGCTACAGATATAGAGGCATTTCGCAGAGCATTTAAACCTAGAACTGGTATTAAAGTGTCAACGATACATGGGGTAAAAGGTGGTGAATATGATGTCGTCATCTCTTTTGGTCTGTTACAAGGTTTAGTGCCAAATTTCAATGATTCTTCCGTAGAAAGTTCAAAGAAACTGCTATACGTGATAGGTTCTAGAGCTAGAAAAAATCTGCACCTTATTTCTGAAAAAGGAAGAATGTTTGGCTTTGGTCGACATAGAAGCGAGCGTCAGCCTACAGAAGTCTTGTGCAACTTAGCCTACACATACGATTAATTTATCGCCTTACAATTAGATATTGCCCTAGCTCTAGATAGATAGGGCAATATCTAACTCGCAATCTATTTATTGGGGTATTCAATACCTGAGCTAATTCAGTAATTGCTAAATTAAGTGATTGCTCTAAGTTATTTTTGTCCAAAAACGAGCTAGCGACTCTTCAGCTCAACTAAGCCACGAGAACCCCTTTCTTAATTGGATAAACAGCCGTTAACCTAAGCTTTCTGTTACTACTGGTTTGGTATTGCGTTTGGCAATCCAGTAGGCAACGCCGCCCCAAAGTACCGTCAGTACCCAAAGAGCGGTCCAGTGTTTAGCGACTTGTTGCCACGTTGCGCCCATTTGGTTGAGTGCTAAAAAGCCTTTGATTGCCCACGTGCTTGGGCTTAAGTCTGCAAACCAAAGTAGTGGGGCAGGGATCGACTCAACTGGCCAAATAAAGCCTGCTAAGAAGATTAATGGCATTGAGCTAACCAGCACGACCAATGTCACCAGCTCGCGCCTTGGTAGCAAGTAACCGAGCCACAAACCTAAACCACAACAGCCAAGCAAGAACGGTAATAACAAGGTGAGTAGTTCACCTGCGTTGGCAACGTGGTTGACGTTCAAGCGTTCAAAACTGAAGCCAAAGTAGTAGGCACTAAGTAGGTAGTAGATAGCAACGAAGACCAAGGTTCTGGCAAGTAGCAGAGCGCCCGTTGGCACCTGTGACCAATAACCGCGACCATGACGTTGTGTACCCGTTTGCAAGCCGACTGCCATGATCAATGTTTGTTGAAGGATCAGAACAAACACCGCTGGCACCACGTATTCGATGTAGCCCATGGTTGGGTTGAAGGTTGGCTTCATGTTCAGCTTAATCGCGGAGTAATCATGACTCGCCATACTTAGTGGCACGCCATCGATCACCATCTTGCTTATTTTAACTTGAGCACCAAGCGTACCGCCTGCTGTTGCCAAGCCTTCTACCACGGTGCCGTAAACCAAGAAGTAAGAAGCGTCAGCGGCATAAGCCAGAGTAGGGCTGCTGCCAAGCATCAAGTCTTTGTAGAAGTGTTCTGGAATTACCAAGAAGCCAGTGATTTCACGATTTAAGAATGCTTGTTTTGCATCGGCAATCGTGTGTAAACGCGTCACGACTTTAACCTGAGGCGTCGCGTCGACCATGCGCTCAAGCTTCAAGCTGGTTTGGCTTCCATCGAGATTCACAATCGCAATCGGCTGTTCTCTCGGTGTTTGTTGCGCGTAAGGAAGCGGGTACAAGAAGGAGTAAAACACCACGCCACCAAAGACAGTCAGTACCACGACAGGATTGGTCATCACTGAGCGAAGTTCTGTTTTAATCAGTTGCCACAGTGTCATACAGCCTCCTGTTTGCTATCTGTTGAGGACGCGCTATTTAGCAAAGCAGTGTTGCGATGTTTTGCCAATAAAGCCGCCGTCATCAGTAGCGGGATAATGTACCCAACCATCGGCCAGAGTGAGCCAATAGATTGTGCCGCACTTGCACCATAGCTTGCTTGATCCACTTGAACTTCGATGTAATGCGTAATCGGCAATAATCCTCGCCATGCTTGCGCTAACGCGTTCATGTCAGAAACCGGGAAGGTTATCCCCATAAATGCAAAGCTTGGCGCGGTAAATGCGCCAGCAAAGCTCATCGCGCGAGCTGGGTCCATCGATAGGAAGAAGAACAATGCCCCCATGATGATGCATGCGATAGTCGTTACGAACTGCGCTAATAGCATCACCAGATAACTGCCTTCCATCGGCCAATCAAGCACCATGTAGAACCAGACTAAGAACAGCGCGCCTTGTGCCATAAAGACAGGAATGTACTGGCTTAGAATTTTGCTTAGTCGAGTGAAAGGGCGATCGCCTAAGAACGCGAAGCTGTTGTTGCCATTTCCATAAAGACGAAAATGCGCTGCGAGGATCAAAATGGTGCTGACCACGACACAGATCTGCCAGATCGCCGGAACAATCGCTGTTACCAAAAACTGAGCGTAGTTGGTGTTGCGGTTAAACAAGGCTGTAATCTGGGTGGAAATCGGCACGGCTTGACCAATAGCTGCAAGTGTTGTGGTGTTGCCTTTTGCTAGGTTACCCATGGTTTCTAGCTGCGCATCAAAATACCCTTGAGACTGCGCGACCGCTGAGTTAATCAACTTGGCAACCAAAATGTATTGGCTGTTAAAGAAGACCGATAACTGCGGTTGTCGATGCAAAAGAATGTCTTGGTCGAATTGAGGGGGAATCACAGCATAAGCGTAGATATCACCCTCGATCATCGCGTTCTTCGCTTCTGTCGAACTGGTGTAGTGATAATCAACAGAAAGAGTGGAAGAGGCATCAAGAGATTGAATCATCTTGCGTGACAATTGTGAGTGCTGCAAATCAACCACACCAATCGGGAGATCTCTTGCAATACCTGCAGAGAAAACACCCCAAATAGTGACGGCCAATAAGATCGGCACCCATGTCAGGCAAGATAATAACCATTTATCGCGCCGTAGGATTTGTCGTTGTGAGATTTGAATCGTCATAGTCTTAAGCCAACGCGATTACAGCTCAACCACAACACTCATGCCCATGCGCAACTCAGGCTCTGGTTGGGTAGGGCGAGCTTCCACTTCGAATGTACGAAGATCAAAACCTTTTGATGCATCTGTTGCGCGCCATGTAGCAAAATCACCCATTACAGCAACGTGAGTCACTTTAAATTCAATGTCTTTATCCAGCGCTGGTAGGTAAGCTTTAAAGGTCGTGCCTTTGGTGAAGTGTTTGAGCAAATCTTCGCGTACGTTCAGTGTTGCCCAAGAATCTTGAGTATCAATAACCGTCACAACCGGGAAGCCTTGTGGTGCGAGTTCGCCGCTTTGCAGTAGAACTTGAGAGACTTCACCATCAAACCAGCTAAAGATTTGCGTGTCTTTTGCGTACGCTTCTACTTCCGCTACTGCGCCGGCCGCCATGCGGGCTTTCTCTGCTGCAGCGACTTTGGTTTCGCTACGCGCACCTTCTTTCGCCATGTTGTACATTTGGAATGCTGCGCTTTCGGTGTATTTCGAAGCTTGCCACTGCGTCATCGCTTCATCGCGTTTTTGCTCTGCGACTACGCCATCTTTATAAAGGTTGTTGACACGTTGGTAGGTTTTTTCCATCAAATCTGCCGCCGCTTTCGCTTTCAACCATTGGTCTTTTGCGGCTTGAATTTGTTGCTCACGTGCGCCTTTTTCTGCTTCTAATGCCAGTGCGCCTGCGGCTTTTTCACCCGCCTTGGCTTGTTCCAATTTTGCTTCGATTTCTGGGCTGTGAAGGGTAAAGATCAACTGACCCTTTTCGACATCATCACCTTTGCGAACCATGACTTCATCAATACGCCCTGGGACTTTAGAAGAGATGCTGTATTGCTGCGCTTCAATCAATCCTTGTAAACGTGCTGGTTCTGGTTGATACGCTTGGTAGAACTGGTAACCAACCCAAGAAGCGACACCCAAAGCGCAAAGTGATAGTAGAGCGGGTTTTAGAGATTTTGCTGCCATGACTTATTTTGCCTCTTTGGATGCTGATGCTGGAACGTAAGCAGTATGTTGGTATTGAGCGAAGCTGTTCATTTCGCTGCTCAGTGCTAATAGTTTGGTTAAAGAAATCAGATAACGGAAACGTGCTGCTGATTGCTGTGTTTCTACGCTGGCGACATACAGTTGTGCGTCGACCACATCCAAAGATGACGATAAGCCCTGAGTGAAGGCTTTTTCGCGCAAGCGTAGGTTCTCGTCCGCAAGGGCGATACTCGATTCTAGACCTTGCACTTCATCAATGGCTTGTTGCGCTTCTAGATACGTCTTTTGAACCAGAAGTGACAAGTCTTGCTTCGCTTGTGATTTTAGCGCATCGACTTGCGTGACCATGCTTTGCGCCGCTTTTACTTTTTCGCTGCGACCAGTGGATTCGATCAGCGGGATGTTTACACCGACGCCAACTAACCAATCTGGCTTCATTTGGCTGGCCAGAGAGTCATCTTCATACAGGCTGTAATCACCGTATAGGTAAACTTCTGGGTAGTATTTGCCTTTTTCAGCTTTGATTAAGCTTGATGCTTGTTTGTGTTTGGCATCCAACAAATCTAAGCCCGGGTAGGTCAGCAGTGTTTGATCAACAAACGCGTTCAACGGCGGCAGGTTATTGTTGATAAACAGCGTTTCTGAAGGTTCTACAGAATCGTTCTGCGCTAAGATCTTGCCCAAAGCCGCTTGGGCAATACTCAGGTCACTGGCGGCTTTGCGTGTTTCGACTTTGGCTTTGTCTAATGAGGCTTCGGCTTGAAGGCGTTCAACACGGGCGATTTGGCCTTGTTCTTCCATCTTAATCGCAAAGTCGCGGTGTTTGGTTAAGCCTTTTTCTACCGCTTGTCGTGTTGCTAATACTTCTTTTGCTAGGACAACGGAGAAGTAGTACTTGGACAGGTCTTCGAAGCGAGCTTGTTGCTCCATCGCGAGCTGGCTTTTTGCTTCGTCCGTTTTACCTTCTGCTGCTGATTGAGCGGCATTGATTCGACCACCAGTAAAGATTGGCCAAATAGCACGAATGGAAGAGGAGAAGATGTCACGTTCAGTGATCGTCGATGTGGTATTCGCAAGCGCACTAAAAATAGGTTGGAAAACAGGTGGCACGCTAATGTGTTGCCCAGTGCTATCGAGAATTTGCTGTCCAGACAAGGTGACGTCCGTATCTAAACGCGTGTAGTTTGCGCCGATGCTTACTTGCGGTAAGTTGAGGTTATCTGTCGCGCTTTGTTGGTATTCATAACTTTCTACGTTGGCACGTTGCGCTTTAAGGGAATAGTTGTTTTCTAACAACACTTTCCATGCATCATCGAATGTGATGGGAGCCGAGTGGCAGGCAAGAGAAATCGAGCTGCTGAGAAGGCCCAAAATCCAGAACTTTCCGGTTTGTTTCATAGTGGCTACTTTGCTTTAGAGTATTAGCTCTAATATAAAGTATTCATTAGAAAGTGTTAAGTGATTGGATGAAAGAATTGTTGGAGAAATGTTGCGCCCAATTAAGTGGGGCTTAGTTGGGCGCAGCGTTATTACGTATTTTCTACTGTTTCACTTCATGGAAGGGCAGTGAAATTCTGCTCTCCACTCAAGCTGACGAGAACCTCGCATCGTATTCAGCAAGTCTTTACCACTCATCTGTGGGAATGACAGCAGCACCTTAAGATCGGCGGAGCTAGTATCACTCTTTTCATAAGCCCTGACGTGTGTAAACGTTGAATACATATTCTCTGACAGCATGGCCTTATTCAGGCAAATTCCAAATGTATCGCGTTCCATGTTTTGGTGTTCCTTCTAACTATAAAAGCACCTCTGTTTATAGTTATTGCAGTGCAGATGGTGTCTAAGTGTTTGTCCTACAGTCAGTATTTGTATTTTTATCAATGTGTCTTCAAACTTTCTGACGCAAGTGCTGAGCGTTAAATAGACTTCCAGTTGGCTGCTTTCTTTGTTCGAAGCTCTAGGAGGCTTCTTGACTAAAAATTATACGACGGAAAGTCTAAAAACGCCTCAAAAACCGCTAAATTTGGTGTGATCACGTTCAAGATTTGGATGGCAATTTATGTATGATGTTGAATAAATAACAACATTATTTTGCTAGCGATATGATTTGTTTTTGATATTTCACGGCGGCTATAAATTGAGCGTTGAGGCTGCGGTTAAACGCTCCGTGATTCAAAGTGACAAAGATACCGAGTTGGGCAGTTTCACCAACTTGAAAACGTTGCTGTTTTTTGCGGAGAGTCAGAGTTTTAATCAACGATGGCCGCTAGATTAGACTCAAGTTATCCCATTGCATTTCTTCGCTTCTCTCATTTTTAAGCGCTAAAGGTACCAACTTCATGACCACGAATTCTTATAATTTCACCACAACGTTAGATCGAAAAAACAGCTTTGCTGCCAAGACAAACCACCAGATAGTTAAAGATTTTTTAGGGGTAAATTATTACGATGACACCATTTCCCTTTGGGTAGCGGATATGGATTTTGAGTGCGCACCAGCAATTACTCGCGCACTGACTAACCGAGCGATGCAAGGCACTTTGGGTTATACGCAACAGACTGAACCTTATTATGACAGCGTCATCAATTGGTATGGCCGACGTCATAATATGTCGATTGAGCAGGATTGGATTGTGTACAGTGCCGGAACCGTTTCTGCGGTTCGTAATGTGATTCGAGCCTTCAGTAAAGAAGGGGAAGGCGTCATTATTCAGCCTCCGGTGTACTATCCGTTCCAATTACAGATTCAAGAGACCAACCGAGAAGTCGTGCGAAACCATCTGATTAAAGATCAGAACAATCAATACAGCATCGATTTGGTGGACTTTGAAGAAAAGTGCAAAGACCCGAACAACAAGATCTTTATTTACTGCAACCCGCATAACCCGACGGGCAATATTTGGTCTGAGGAAGTCACGCAGTCTCTTCTCAAGATTTGTGCAGACAACGATGTGCTGTTTTTCTCGGACGAAATACACGCGGATTTGATTCGCAAAGACAGCTCGTTTACCTCTGCCCTTAACCTGGAACACAGTGAAAATACCATCATCGCAACGGCGGTAAACAAAACGTTTAACGTCGCCGGACTGCATATTACGAACTTGGTTATCAAGAACGCATCGCATAGGGAGACATTGAACAACTACACAGGAAAGGTAGGCATGTCTCCGTTTGCGTTGGACGCGACAATTGCTGCATTCAACGAAGAAGAGCAGTGGGTGGAAGAGGTCAATAACGTCATCGACACGAATTTGGCTTTAATGGCGTCTTTCATCAAGCAACGCATTCCAAAAATCCAATTCTATGTCCCTGAAGCGACTTATCTGGCGTGGTTAGATTTCTCTGAGTTTGGGTTAGAAGAAGCCGACTTGCTTAATCTACTGGCTGATGAAGCGCACTTGGTTCTAGAAGGTGGCAGCATGTTTGGCGAAATGGGACGAGGCTTTATTCGTATGAATGTGGCTTGTCCGACTGCAGTGATTGAGGAAGCACTGGATCGTTTAGAGCGCGTTTTTGCTTCTCGATAAAACCAACAAGGTCAGGTGAGATACATGAGCGCCTGACCGCTTATCTTTCTGTTTCTGCGTCCTATTTCGTCAACTTTTTCTCTCACTTTTGAAGTGCTTGTGCTTCTGCTCGCTTAGTTATTAATCGGAAACACACGAGATCATTTCGTTCGTTCACAGATTTGTCATTTAGTAAAAGCCTCATTGTTAACTCAGTGTTAATTTAGAACGAGTCTCCACAGTGACGTGGAATGTTCGCAACGGTAAGGGATGTATCAATGAGTTGGAGTTCGATCAGCTTTCGTAAGCGCATGCTCATTATTATGACGTTATCGGGTTTGATTGAACTTCTTATCCTTGTGGCTGCGGGCTTTACTTACCTTAAATTCGATCAAGAACAAGAGATGGGAGAGAAAGCGCTAGGTGTCGCACGTTTCTTATCGACATCCCACATCGTCATCGAGATGATCGAATCTCAAAAACCTGACCCATACCAACAGCGATTTCGTGAAATGACCGATGCGTTAGGTGCTGCGTTTATTGTTATCGGCGATAAAAATGGCGTACGTCTGATTCACCCCGTCGACGAACGTATTGGTAAGCCGATGAAAGGCGGTGATAACCAAAGAGCGCTGGTGGAAGGTAAGTCATACATCTCGACAGCTCAAGGATCGTTGGGTTATTCCGTTCGTGGTAAAGCGGCGGTTTTTGACCAGCAAGGCAACATTATTGGGGTGGTTTCTGTCGGTTATCTCTTGGAGCGCCTGCAAGACCGCATCGAGCCGTTTCTTGCTTTTCTAATTGTAATGGCATTGGTTGTGGTTGCAGCCAATGCTGTGGTCTCTAACTATGCGTCACGTAAGTTCCAACGAGCGATCATGGGCTTTGAGCCGGAAGAGATTGGTCGCTTATACGGTGAATTGGATGTGACTATGAGCACCATTAAAGAAGGGGTGCTCAGTGTTGATGCACAAGGTGTATTACGCTCAATCAACCGTAGCGCATGCCAAATTCTGGGTATTGAACGAGAAACCGCGCTCAACAAACCGTTGACCGATACGCTGCGAGATAGCGATTTGTATACGGTGTTAGAAACAGGACAAGAAGATCACGACATCGAGATCTTCCTCAATCACAAACGCTTAATTGCAAACCGTTCACCGATCTTTGTGGATGGTAAAATCGTCGGTGCCGTATCGAGCTTCCGTTTGCGTGATGAAATCAACGAACTCACTGAGCAACTTTCGCAAACCAAAGAGTACGCGGATTTGCTTCGCTCACAAACGCATGAGCACAGAAACAAACTCAACACCATTAGCGGCTTGGTTCAAATGGGTGAGCTAGAAGCGGTGCAGCAGCTTATTGGACAAGAGACTGCGCATTACCAAGCGATGATTGAGTTCTTGCGAGACACCATTAAAGATCCGCTTATCGCTGGCATGCTTTTAGGCAAAACAGAACGTGCACGGGAGCTTGGTTTGCAGCTGGTGGTCGAAGAAGGCAGTCGCTTAGAGCCGCTACCAGAATGGCTCAACGCCGAAGATTTGGTGACCATTCTCGGCAACCTTGTCGATAACGCATTTGACGCAACTTTGTCTGCTATTCGTGTTGAATCTGCGTTTGCGTTAGAGCGTCGCAGCATTGATGTTTCGATCAGTGATTACGGAAACGAAGTGATTTTAGAGGTGGTCGACCAAGGTTGTGGGCTACCGGAAAACATTGAGCCACAAGAGCTCTTGAAAAAGGGCATTTCAACCAAGTCTCGCCAGAATCGAGGGGTAGGATTACACCTTGTGAATCAACTGGCGACGCGTTATCACGGTTATGTTGAGATGCTACCAAATACAGAACATGGAACGAGAATTACCGTGTATTTGCCTAAGGAAGAACAAGTATGAATACGGCAACGCGAGTCATGATCATCGAGGATGATATTGCCATTGCAGAGCTTCACCACAAGTATCTGAGCCAACTCTCCGGTTTGGAAGTGGTGGGCATTGCAACGACACGGATGGAAGCAGAAATGCAGCTAGAGATCCTTAAACCAGACCTGTTACTAATGGATGTTTATCTGCCAGACGGGACGGGCTTGGAGATCCTCAATACGCTGCGCTCGAACAATCAAACTTGTGACGTGATTTTAATTACCGCGGCGAGGGATGTGGACACGCTTCAACAAGCGATGCGAGGCGGGGTCGTTGATTATTTACTCAAGCCCGTCATGTTCCCTCGACTAGAGGCGGCATTGCAAAAGTACATCTCTCAACGACAACAGTTGAACGTGGCAGAAAGCTTAGACCAGAACTTGGTTGATAAGATGCTGCAATCAAACACAGGATCAGACAACACGCCACAACGCTTACCAAAAGGAATCGATGGCGTAACTTTAGACAAGATTCGTGCTTTGTTTGTTGGAGAAGGCATGTATACGGCGGACGAAGCAGGCGAGCAGATAGGTGCCAGCCGAACAACGGCCAGACGTTATCTTGAATACCTGATCAGTTCGGGTGAACTGGAAGCCGACTTAAACTACGGCACAGTAGGGCGACCAGAGCGCAGTTATAAAAAAGTGATAAGGTAATCATTGTCGTTTTAACTCATAAAGTGGTGGCTTTTATCTAGCCATCCTTTCATTTCTAAGTATTAACTACTACCTCTCTACCTGCTTCCCGATAGAACGCTCGGTTATAATTCATTAAGTATCATTCTCAACGAGTTGCGAATTGAGGAGTAAACTCCACCTGAATCGCATTACTTATGTAATGGATTGCAAATTTGAACATTTATTCTTCAATTTAGAGTTTTTGCTTAAATTTTATAACTCTCGAAAGGTTATTGATTACTTCTTATTATTCAATGCTTTGGTGTATATCGTGTAAATTATTTAAACGTTTGCACCACCAAGTGTTGATGTAAATCAAATAGTCGTAGACAATACGCCCCCGTGTCGGAAATCTCCTCCGCAGAGTGCAAGGTTGTACTCGAGAGACATAAGCGTTCTAAACGACCTACAAATGTTGAAATCCAGACTATGTTTAAGGAGCTCAGCAGTTGCAGTGATTTGGGACTATAGGCTTTACCTATCAACGTAATAGGTAAGACCAATTTTCTATTTTGGGGTGCCATTGATAGGGTTGGCTCAATCCTTTTAGCCGTATCCGGGCACACAATAAGTACCTCGTTTTTAAGGGAAAGATGATGGTAATACCAGAAAACAGCAGCATCGTTATTTTTGGTGCTTCAGGCGACCTTACATACCGTAAGTTAATTCCTGCTCTATACCACCTCTATGCGAACAAACAGCTTCCAGAGAATTTTGCTATTCTTGGCGTAAGTCGTACTGAATACAGCGACGATTCTTACCGCGAAAAGCTGAAAAAATCGCTTCAGGAAATGGAGAAAACTGAGCCAGAAACGCTTAATGCATTTATCAACCACCTGCATTACCAAGCAATCAATACTTCTGACACACAAGATTACAGCAAGTTGGCGACTCGTTTAGACCAACTAGCAGACGAATACCAATTCGAACAACGTAATACGCTTTTCTATCTTGCGACGCCACCAAGCCTCTACAGCGTGATCCCTGCAAGCCTTGCAGCACACGGTCTGAACAACGAGGACGATGGTTGGAAACGCCTGATCATCGAGAAACCTTTTGGTTACGATCTTGAATCAGCGCGTACGTTGGACAAAGAAATCCACGAGCACTTCCAAGAGCATCAAATCTACCGTATCGACCACTACCTAGGTAAAGAAACGGTTCAAAACCTTCTTGTACTTCGTTTCTCTAACGCTATGTTTGAGCCATTGTGGAACCGTAACTTCATTGATTACGTGGAAATCACAGGCGCAGAATTCTTAGGCGTAGAAGAGCGTGGCGGTTACTACGATGGTTCAGGTGCGGTTCGCGACATGTTCCAAAACCACTTGCTACAAGTATTGGCAATGGTTGGTATGGAGCCACCTGCACAAATCAATGCTGACGCGATGCGTGATGAAGTCGTGAAAGTGCTTCAGTGTCTTAAGCCACTGGATGAAGATGCACTTCGCAACGACCTTGTATTGGGTCAGTACACGGCGTCTGAAGTTCGTGGTCAACAACTTCCTGGTTACCGTGAAGAGAACGGCGTAGCAGACGATTCTCGTACTGAGACATACATCGGCCTGAAAGCTTACATCAACAACTGGCGTTGGAATGGCGTGCCTTTCTACGTGCGTACAGGTAAGCGTTTACCGACTCGCGTTACTGAGGTGGTTATCCACTTTAAACAGACACCACACCCAGTGTTTGGTCAAAACGCACCAGAGAACAAGCTGATTATTCGTATTCAGCCAGACGAAGGCATCCAAATGAGCTTTGGTCTGAAAGAGCCGGGCGCAGGCTTTAAAGCGAAGGAAGTGAAAATGAACTTCCACTACGCTGACCTGCAAGAAACCCAAATGCTGACTGCTTATGAGCGTCTACTTCTTGATGCCCTAAACGGTGATGCAACGCTATTTGCTCGTAGCGATGCGGTTGAAGCGTGTTGGAAATACGTGCAACCAATTCTAGATTTCAAGCAAGACCCACAAGCGCTATTCGGATACGCATGTGGTACATGGGGACCAAAAGAAGCGGACGACTTGCTACAGCGAGCTAACCGCGCATGGCGCTTCCCTTGTAAAAACCTAACAGATACGGACTACTGCGAACTATGATCAACCATAAGATCTACCAAACAGCAGAGCAGGTAGTAGAAAGCCTTGCTAACGACATGAAAGCGTTTAGCGAAATGGGCCGACCTGTTCACATCTCTCTTTCTGGCGGCAGCACACCTAAAATGCTGTTTAAGCTATTGGCAACAGAAGCTTACGCGGCGTCAATTCAGTGGCAAAACCTGCACTTCTGGTGGGGTGATGAGCGCTGTGTTGCTCCTGATGATGCAGAAAGCAACTACGGTGAAGCAAATACGCTACTATTTAGCCAAGTAAGCATTCCTGCTGAGAATATCCACCGCATTCGTGGTGAAGACGAGCCAGAAGTTGAAGCACAACGCTTTGCGAAAGAGATGGCAGAAGTGATTCCAACTGAAAATGGCACTCCTGTGTTTGATTGGATCTTGCTTGGTGTTGGCGCAGACGGTCATACCGCATCGCTGTTCCCAGGTCAGACAAACTACGATGATGAGAACCTATCAGTATTGGCGTCTCATCCTGAGTCTGGTCAGATTCGTGTATCGAAAACGGCACGTGTACTAGAAGCAGCGAAGCGCATCAGTTACTTGGTACTTGGCGCTGGTAAAGCAGACATTATCGAAGAGATTAACAGCTCACCAGCACGCGTACTTCCATATCCGGCAGCGAAGATCCAAGCGAAAGCGGGTCTGACGGAATGGTATTTAGATTTAGACGCAGCGGCAAAAATCGCTTAATGCGGCCGCTGGTCGAATAAAAGACAATTGGAGAGAAACAATGAAAGGTGATATCGGTGTAATCGGCCTTGCTGTAATGGGTCAAAACCTTATCCTAAACATGAACGACCACGGCTTTAAAGTTGTGGCTCACAACCGTACTGCTGCGAAAGTAGACGAGTTCCTGGAAGGTCCAGCGAAAGGCACAAACATCATCGGTGCATACTCTCTAGAAGAACTAGTAGAGAAGCTAGAAACACCACGTAAAGTGATGCTTATGGTTCGTGCAGGTGACGTTGTTGACACGTTCATTGACAACCTAATTCCGCTTCTAGACGAAGGCGACATCATTATCGACGGTGGTAACACTAACTACCCAGATACAAACCGTCGCGTAGCACATTGCCGTGAGAAAGGCATTCACTTCATCGGTACTGGTGTATCTGGTGGTGAAGAAGGTGCACGTTTTGGTCCTTCAATCATGCCTGGCGGCGCGGCTGAAGCTTGGGAAGCGGTTAAGCCAATCTTCCAAGGTATCTCTGCAAAAACTGACGCTGGCGAGCCATGTTGTGACTGGGTTGGTAACGACGGTGCTGGTCACTTCGTTAAGATGGTACACAACGGTATCGAATACGGCGACATGCAGCTTATCACTGAAGCTTACCAGTTCATGAAAGACGGTCTTGGTATGTCTGCAGACGAGATGCAAGCAGTATTCGCTGATTGGAACAAGACTGAGCTAGACAGCTACCTTGTTGAAATCACTGCTGACATCCTTGGCTACAAAGATGAAGACGGCGAGCCTCTAGTTGAGAAGATCCTAGACACAGCAGGCCAAAAAGGTACTGGTAAATGGACTGGTATCAACGCACTAGACCTAGGCATTCCACTAACGCTTATCTCTGAGTCTGTATTCTCTCGTTGTCTATCTGCACTGAAAGACCAACGTGTTGAAGCTGAATCTCTATTCGGTAAGACAATCACTCCAGTTGAAGGCGACAAGCAAGAGTGGGTTGATGCACTACGTCAAGCGCTACTAGCTTCTAAGATCATCTCTTACGCTCAAGGCTTCATGCTAATGCGCGAAGCGTCTAACGAAAACGGTTGGGACCTAAACTACGGTAACGTAGCTCTAATGTGGCGTGGTGGTTGTATCATCCGTTCTGCATTCCTAGGCAACATCCGTGATGCGTACGAAGCGAACCCAGACATCGCATTCCTTGGTTCTGACGAGTACTTCAAAAACATCCTACAAGGCAGCCTAGCAGCATGGCGTAAAGTAGCAGCGAAATCTCTAGAGTCTGGTATCCCAATGCCATGTACGATTTCTGCGCTATCTTTCCTAGACGGTTACACAACAGCTCGTCTACCAGCGAACCTGCTTCAAGCTCAACGTGACTACTTCGGTGCTCACACTTACGAGCGTATTGACCGTCCACGTGGTGAATTCTTCCACACTAACTGGACTGGTACAGGCGGCGACACAGCGTCTACAACGTACGACGTTTAATCCGCAGTCAGTAAACGGATAAAAGCAAAAGGATGCCCAAGTGGCATCCTTTTTTATTACCTGCAATTCATGAGAGAGATACTACTAAAACTAACAGTTTCACAATGATTTGAAGTCAAACGCAGTTCTTACAAATGGGAGAGCATGCTTTCGCGATAAGTTTAATATTCCTTTCCGAAGAGTGAAGCTAAGCCGCTCTCTGGCGCCCCCTCAACTACAAGGTCACGATAATAGATATGACACAACAGAAGCATCCATTTCATCCAGTTCTTGCGTCGCTTATGTTCATATTGTTGATCATCTATGCCATTTATCGCCTTTATCATCATTTCGCTTTCGAATCTCTAACGCTTCAGTTCAGTAGTGATTTTCAAGTGGTCTACATTGATGCGTCATATGTTTTAAGTATCGCAAGCTTACTCTTATGTCCCATATTATTGGTTTATCTTTTATTTGATCGAATGACACTGTTAGTCAAAGTGCCGATTCAATTGATAACCATAGCAGTTGTCTTGTCCCTTATCGTTGCTATTCCAATTCAAGTTTTTGAATTTTGGCGATTGAAGTATATTGCAGAAAATAATGGTTACTCAGCGTGCCCACCTTTCACAATCGCGTCCAGCGGAATGACGATAGAAGCAATGGTAAAAAATGAGAGGCTTTGCTCGGATGCCGAGATCAATCGCATTGCTATGTATGGCTATTTTCACGAATTAGAAAGGGTTGATAAGTTATTAAAGACACGTGAAAGAGCATCAGGCTCTAATAGGGAATAGTAGGGCAATGGATGATATGCCAAGCATAAAAAAAGTTAGCCTGGTCGCTCTTGTTATCAGCTTGATTACATGTGGCATTGCTTTTACGTTGCTCAGTGATCATTTCGAATCTCTAAGCTTACAGGTTCAATTAGCTAAGCAATATCAAATAATCTACATTAATACGCGCTATGTAATCGTTATTGGCGCTAGTATCACTATTCTTGTAAGTTGTGTTTATGCCATATACAAAGCAAAGATAGGCAAAGCCGTGTCGACGGCATTAAGTCGTTCGCTTGAAGTTATGTTGTTGTCAGCAATAGCTCTAGCGTGGCCCGCTTCTCTTATAGAGCAAGAAAGATTAATTTCACTCGCGACAGGTCAAGGCTACTATGAATGCCCGTTATTTTCTTTAGCATCGAGTAAGCCGAGCATTGAGGTAATGGTCAGAGAGCCTGAGCTATGTCGAGATGAGACGATGTTGACTATGACAGAAGACGGCAACTTATATCAGCTGGATGAAATAAATGCTTATCTAAAGTCTAGAAGCATTGTTCATTAGCACTCAAAGAGCGCCTAAGCGCTCTTTTCTTTTACATTGCCTTTTGGGTGATGGCCGAATCTGTCATTCAAGTAGAGAAGAGCACTGACGAAGAGAGCCACAACGGAAACCGTAAAGAGGGCATACATACTTAATACCCAAGCGAATGTGGCTGTCAGAAAGGCAATGAAGGAAAACATTCTGCTGAATGACATCACATGACCTAATTTTTTACTTTTCATAACGCCTCCCAGAGCTGAGTGGGTAGAGCCAGAGTGCTTTCACTCCGCATTTGTATTGTCTCTTTTTTGCTCAGAAGATACCCAAAAAGTAGGCTAAATATTTCTCAAAAAAGATTAAATATTGACCTGATAGACAGTTTTTAATCGCCAATTGTTGTGAGTTTCATTGCATAGCGTTTTGGACAGCATTTTTGATTCTGTTGAGCGTCAAAAATGATTTTTATCTTTGACTAAAGTAAATGCATCCCAACTGAAAACGCAGGAAACTCTTATGTTAAAGACTCAACTTAAACGTGTCGCATTGATTACTAGCCTATTGGTTTCATCATCAGTGATGGCAAGCACAGGCGCTTACAACACTGACATTCCATCAAGCATCATGACACCTGATAAGGTTGAAACCAGCATTGGTACTCTGAATTTCAAGGATGGCGTGCCAAGCCAACAAACCATGGATACGCTGTACAACAATCTCGATACCATGCGTGCGACAGAAGTGTTTATGAACGCGATTCCTATGGCCTCTATGGAAGCGTTGAGAGTCGGGCATGAGAAGATGGGGCTAACCAGTTCAAATCAGGTGATGCTGTTTGATGATCTGATGGATTCAAACCCTCTATTTTTAACGGGTAACACAGACACGGTTTACGCATCGGCGTTTCTTGATTTAGAACGTGATGGTCCAACGGTTGTGGAAATCCCGCCGGGCATGGGGCCAACTACAGTCAACGATGCCTTCTTCCGTTTTGTGACTGATATGGGCGTTGTAGGTCCAGATAAAGGTCAGGGTGGTAAATACCTTATCTTGCCACCAAACTACGACGGTCCAGTGCCTGAGGGGTACCATGTTTCGCAATCGACAAGTTACACCAACTGGTTTATTGCGCGTGGCTTCCTGAAAGATGGTAAGACGGATGCAGCGGTCAACTCATACCACACCGGTTTGAAGATTTACCCACTGGCGAAGAAGGGTGAACAACCTAAGATGGAATTCATCTCAGGTAGTGGTAAGTCTTTCAATACTATCCATGCGAACGACGACCATTTCTATGATGAAATCAAAACGGTGATCGACAAAGAGCCGATTGAATTCATCGACCCAGAAATGCGTGGTTTGATTGCGACTATCGGTATTCAGAAGGGCCAGCCATTTGCACCGGATGCTCGCATGCAAAAGATCCTTGAAGATGGTGCTGCGATTGGTAATGCAACGGCGCGTGCACTGATGTTCAACCCACGCACCGAGAATGCATATATTTGGAACGACCGTAACTGGAAGACCGCATTCATTGGCAATGATTACCAGTGGCTAATTGAAGAAGGGAACGGTGGGCGAAACCTAGATGCACGTACCTATTTCTTCTACATGGCAACGGTTAACACGCCTGCAATGGCATTGAAGATGGTCGGTAAAGGGTCTAAGTACGCGATTGTCGATAAGTCTGCACAAGGCGAGTACTTTGATGGCGGCAAGAATTACAAACTGACGATTCCTGCCAATGTGCCGGCGAAGAACTTCTGGTCTGTGGTGGCTTACGATACGCAAACACGTTCGGAGCTACAAACGAGTCAACCGTTCCCAAGTAAGAACGACAAACGTGATGAGATGATTGAGAACTCAGATGGCTCGATTGATTTGTACTTTGGCCCGAAAGCTCCAAAAGGCAAAGAAGCAAACTGGATTCAAACCGTACCTAACAAAGGCTGGTTCACCATCTTGCGTGTATATGGTCCACTAGAACCTTGGTACGACGGTACTTGGAAGCCAAGTGATATCACCGAGGTCAAATAAGATAAGAGCTTAAGTCCTAGAAGCTGAAGAAGTAAGCCGACCTGTTTATTGGTCGGCTTTTTTGTATTCGTTGACGATGTGGCAATTGAATTTAGTGGTTTATCTAAGCGCTCTTTTAATAAAGGCTTCTACTTGAGCAATGATTGGATGTTGGTAGAAGGCACGATGGTACTGGATACCAACGTCAAACATCATAGGTTTGCCTTCTAACTTCAAAGGCAATCGACGAATACCTGCAGGCAGCTCTTGGTCATCGATATACATGCCAACAAATACATACGGGCTGACTTTGACGCAATCTAGCGCAGCACTCATAGAGGAGACAGTCAGTTTTTGTTCTAGATTCACGCCAGTTAACTTACGCATTCGCTCGTAATAAGCGCTCACATCGAGCGATCCCATTGAGACGCGCACCGTATCTAGGTTCTCCATATCGCTTAGCTCAATTTCTTGCTGTTGACTGAGTGGGTGTTGATCATTGACGTAAGCGAAAATGGGCACTGAGCTGACTTTGCGTTCGACCATCCTTTCATTGAGTTCATTCGGAAAACCACCAATACCAATCGCGACAGCACCACGTTTGGGGTTTTCTATGCTTTCAATCGACCAATCAATAAAGGCGATCTTAGGCTTTTGCTCTTCTGTTGTGAGGGCGGTGACCAAAGGAATCGTCAACATGGCAGAAAGAGGATTGATAATGCTGAATAGGTATTCGTTAGCATGCTGATTCGCATTGTAGCTTTGTGCCAGTTGCGGTATCTGCTCAAGCTGTTCTAACGGCTCGCTTATTGCTTCACATAGCTGCTGGCAAAGGAGAGTGGGGGTGTAGAAGCCTTTCTCTGCATTGAACAGTTCGTTATCAAATCGCTGGCGACATTCGGCGAGCTGTCGAGTAAAAGTCGCTTTGCTGATGTCGAGGGTGTGACACACTTTCGCTTGCGTTTTTTGCTGGCTGAGCAGATAAAGAAAGCGATACAAATTTAAATCAATGGTATTTTTCACGAAGTAAGCGCCTCAAAACATTGAGCTTTAAGTATCAACGCCTCTCATCCTCTGTTCCAATAAAATCTGCATCATTTTTTTCTTTTGTGACATAGAGTTAGCTCGTAAGGGTATGGTGTATTAATACTGATATCGAAACTAAGATTACGTAAAAGATGAAAAACAGTGTTAGGTAAGCCCTTGATCTCCTCCTATAATTAGCATGCATATGGAGGATGTTTAGTAGACAAACATCCTCTATTTTTTGAAACCTACAACAAGGAACCGGCATAAGTCGTTTTTGCTGGTGTTGTTTACATTTACCAAGAAGGTGATTTAACACTATTAATTGAGGTTCTTACGATGACTCTTAACAAGTACTTTGTTTTCATTCCGGCAGATATGGATCAGGAAACGCACAAGGAACAGAAAGTGAATTCTGAAACGGAAACTCAACGTCAGGCATTAGTAAAACAGGCGCAGCAAGAAGGCGGACTGTAAGGCTAGGTTTCAAAATAAGAAGAGCACCCCAAGAGGTGCTCTTTTTTTATCTCTCACATTTCATTATTTCAGCATTCCAAGGCTCTTGAGTTTGCGATAAATGGTATTGCGGCTCAGACCCAGCATGCGTGAGGTTTTGCTGATGTTGCCTTGGTTTGCTTGGTAGGTTTTCAGCAGTTTATCTTCCACAGTCGTACGCATGTCTCTGGTTTTTGACGTACCCACCTCTCCGATAACGCTTGCTTGGCTCAGCTTTTTGGCAAGATGGTTCGGTACGTGGCTAAGCTCGAGTTGCACTTCTCCTTGCGCCATCAAGGCTGACACTTTGATTAAGCTGTCGAGCTCACGCAGATTCCCCGGCCAACTATAGTCCAACATTAATGACAGCAGGTGAGAGCAAATGCTTTGTTCAGACTCGGCGTGACGACGATGAATGTTCTCAATCAGCGCTTGTTTGTCGCTACGCTCTTGGAAACGAGGCAATTCGACGATGAGTCCGTTTAGGCGGTAATAAAGATCCTGACGAAATTCCCCTTGCTCAACCAATCGTTCTAAGTCTTTGTGTGTTGCGGCAATGATCTGTGTATCCACTTGGATGGTCTGGTTAGAGCCGACAGGCAACACGGTTTTGTCTTGGAGAACATGCAGCAGTCGGCTCTGTGCTTCTAATGGTAAATCTGCAATTTCATCTAAGAACAAGATGCCTTTGTGGGCTTGACGGATCTTACCTTGATAGCCTTTGTTGTTTGCTCCGGTGAATGCACCTGCGACATAACCAAACAGTTCGGATTCGACCAAGTCTTTTGGCAGCGCGCCGCAGTTCACGGAAACCAAGGGGCCGTTTTTTCTCTGGCTGTTTTTGTGCAGAGCTTTAACAAACTCGTTTTTACCTACGCCTGTTTCGCCAAGGATCAACAAGCTAATGTCTTTGTCGATAACGCGATTGGCTTGCTGCCAACAGTGCTCGACGGTGGTATCGCCGTAATGCAGGTCATTCGAGGCAGAAATGGCACGGGATGATGCTTTTCGCTCCGATAGTGGCTGAGTTTTGAAGACTAAAGATTGGTTACTGGCAGAATCGTCAAGTATGGAGGCGAGTTGTTGTCCAACAACATTGGTTTGATCCAGCAGTTGTGAGGCAACTTGGTTATGAGCCAGAATCTGACCCTCCTCATTGGCAATGATGATGCCTTGCCAACCGCTATTCAGTAGACCTTGCTCACAAGCTAAATCCACTCGAATATGCCCTTGAGGAATTTGGTTGAGCAGTTGATTCTCCACTTGTTGAACCATGTTTTGCACTAATACCTGCGTTGAAAAGTCATGCTTCTTTTGTTCACTGGTGATGTCCAGAACCCCAATCAAGTGACCCAAATGATCAAAGATAGGGCTTGCCGAGCAACTGATGAAACGATGATGTTGTATGAAGTGTTGGTCACCAATCACAGAGACCGGTTTTGCTTCTACTAATGCTGTACCAATGGCATTCGTTCCTTTGAGCTTTTCTTGCCAGCATGCACCAGAACTGAGAGCAATCTCGGTCAACTTTTCGCGGAATTTAGGTTGTCCCCAGCTACCGATGATCACGCCATCTGCATCGGTCAATATTAGGCGACTGTCGCTGTGCGCAAACAATTGGTTAAACAGGGGCAGAGCGAATTGTTTGACCGCATCGATCAAGAAATTGAGCTGGTGGCGTCTGTCTTCAAGAAACGCGGAAGTCACGCGAATATCGTCTGGTCGACGTCGCTGTTTTAAACCAGCTTGCTCACTTCTGTCCCATGATGTGGAAAGCCAATTGCTGTTGGTAATGTGTTGAAGTTCCATGACTGTACCATTTTGTCACAGTGAGGGTGTGCCATTTTGGAACACTTGAACACTGGTGTTCACACCATACATCCGCTCAAACGTCACTCACTTGGTTTGTTATCGCTTGGCAATCATAGTTTTACATTTAATTAACAACAAGACGTGCGTTGTTGGCATGTGACTTGAGTAATGAAGTGAACAACACAACAGAATTGAACACTCGGTTGTTTAAAACAAAAAACTGAACGAGAACAAAAGGAAGAGTTATGATTTATGCACAGCCAGGTACTGAAAATGCCATCGTTAATTTCAAATCGCATTACGACAACTACATCGGTGGCGAATGGGTAAAACCAACGGGTGGTGAATACTTTGACAATACATCGCCAATCAATGGTCAAGCGTATTGTAAGGTGGCTCGTTCCGGAGAAGCAGACATCAACCTTGCACTGGATGCTGCACATGGCGTAAGAGCGCAATGGGCGAAAACCAGTGTGACTGAACGTTCGAACATCCTACTTAAGATTGCAGATCGCATTGAGCAACACCTTGAAGAGTTGGCTGTGGCAGAAACATGGGAAAACGGCAAACCCGTCCGTGAAACGCTAGCAGCAGACTTGCCTTTGGTCGTCGACCATTTCCGCTACTTTGCAGGTTGTATCCGCGCTCAAGAAGGCAGTGCGGCTGAGTTAGATGAGCATACCGCAAGTTATCACTTCCCTGAGCCGATTGGGGTAGTTGGGCAGATCATCCCTTGGAACTTCCCAATGTTGATGGCGGCTTGGAAGTTGGCTCCAGCATTGGCTGCGGGCTGTTGTGTCGTGCTAAAACCTGCCGAACAAACGCCAACTTCGATTCTCGTTCTGATGGAAAAAATTGGTGATCTTCTGCCAGCCGGCGTGGTGAATGTAGTCAATGGCTTTGGCTCAGAAGCAGGGCAAGCACTGGCGACGAGTAACCGAATCGCTAAGTTGGCATTTACGGGTTCAACAGAAGTCGGTAACCATATTCTGAAATGTGCCGCAGAGAACCTTATTCCATCAACGGTTGAGCTTGGTGGCAAATCTCCAAATATCTACTTCCCAGATGTGTTTGATCATGAAGACGAATACCTAGATAAGTGTATTGAAGGCACTTTGCTTGCGTTCTTCAACCAAGGCGAGGTGTGTACCTGTCCATCACGTGTGTTAGTGCATGAGTCTGTGTACGACAAGTTTATCGCTAAAGTCGCAGAGCGCGCGCAGACAATCAAGCAGGGTAACCCACTCGATACCGATACTCAGGTTGGCGCTCAAGCTTCGCAAGAGCAGTTCGATAAGATCCTGAGCTACCTAGAAATCGGTCGTCAAGAAGGCGCGAAAGTCGTGTTTGGTGGCGATGTAGCGAAACAAGAAAACGACTTGGAGCAGGGCTACTACATTCAACCGACTTTGTTACAAGGTCACAACAAGATGCGCGTATTCCAAGAAGAGATCTTTGGCCCGGTCATCGCAGTGACCACCTTCAAAGATGAAGCGGAAGCACTAGCGATTGCCAATGACACAGAATATGGCTTGGGTGCAGGTGTGTGGACACGAGACCAAAACCTTGCTTATCGCATGGGGCGAAACATCGAAGCAGGGCGTATTTGGATAAACTGTTACCACGCTTACCCTGCACACGCTGCGTTTGGCGGATACAAGAAATCAGGTATCGGCCGTGAAACCCATAAGATGATGCTCGATCACTACCAGAATACGAAAAACCTACTCATTAGCTACGACGTCAATCCGTTAGGCTTCTTCTAAATAAATCGCCTTTTAAGGCAACAGAAAAAGCAGTAAAACAAAGCCCCGAATTTTCGGGGCTTTTTATGTTCACTTATGCGGTCGCGCAAGGGTAATCGGTGTAACCTTTTTCATCACCGCCGTAGAAGGTGGAATGCGCATCGTAACCAACTGGCGTTAGCTCGATGCCGTTTTCCACGCGGTAGACGAAGTCTGGGTTAGTGATGAACGGTTGGCCGAACGCCACCAAATCCACTAAGCCAGAATCTAACAATGCTTGGCCTTTTTCTGCGGTGAGTTTACCTGCAACCATGATTGGGTTTGGGTACACCTCGCGAACTTGTTTGCGGAAGGCGTCCGTTGCTTCTGTGTAGTTAGAGATATTCTCACTGAAGTGAATGTAAGCAAGGTTCATCGGGGCAAGCTTCTCTAGTGCCTTCACTGTTAATTCAACAATTTCGTCATCAACGATGTTTGAACCTTCGGTAACGAAAGGAGACAGGCGGATAGCTGTTTTATCGCCGCCAATTTCTTTTGCGATCGCTTCGGTCACTTCCAACATAAAGCGCATACGATTCTCTTGAGAGCCACCGTATTGGTCATCACGTTGGTTAGATGCTTTGCGCATAAACTGATCAAGCAGGTAACCGTGAGCACCGTGGATCTCAAGACCATCAAAGCCAGCTTCCATCGCGTTTTTCGCCGCTTGCACAAAATCTGCGGTGGTTTGTTTGATGTCGTCTTCACTCATTGCGCGCGGCATTGAGGTTTCGATCATACCAAACCCGCCTTCTGGAAGAGGGCCAAACACCATGTCTGGTTCTTTGATTGCAGAAGCCGATACAGGTTGTTCGCCAGCGATCGTGTCGTGGCTGCGACGACCAACATGCCAAAGTTGAATAAAGACTTTACCGCCAGCCTTATGTACCGCGTCGGTGGTCTTTTTCCAGCCTTCAATGTGTTCTTGGGTGTAAATACCCGGTGTCATTGAGTAGCCGCGACCTACTGCTGAAATTGGTGCGCCTTCAGTAATGATCAAACCTGCTGTGGCGCGTTGTTGGTAATAAGTCGCCATCATATCGTTTGGCACGTCGCCCGGTTGTGAAGTGCGTGAGCGAGTCATTGGTGCCATTGCGATGCGGTTGTTTACAGCAAAATCGCCGAATTGGAATGCGTTGAAAAGTGCGTTGCTCATAAGAAGCTCCTATTTCGAATTGCCCACAGTCTACTCTTTTGATGATTTGCAATTAACGGCAGTAATGGCAAAAAGCTTTTGTTAAAACAACAAAAATAGAGAGGGTAATTGCAGCAATACAGACTCACTTTTTTTCCACACCGCTGCTGATAATTTATATATCAAGCATCAATGAATAAATGGGTTAACTGTTGGTTTTGTTTTTGGTTAACGCTTTATTAAACATCAGTGGCTTGCATGTTCAACTCAGTGGTTCCTTTCGGACAGAACAATTACACAAGTCATTGGGTTCATCGGAAATGAGATAACTAAATGAAAAAAAGAACCGTATTAATACCCTTGTTTCTCCTATCAAGTGCAGCTCATGCGTCGAGCGATTATGTCGTTGGTCAATTGATTCCTGAAAAAAGCGTCGTGGTAAAAAGTGAAGTTGTCGGCGTGGTGGATTCTTATCGCTACGATAACGGTGATTCTGTGACTCAAGGGCAGGAGCTTTTATCATTATCTTCAGAAGATTATGCATTGAGTTTGGACTTAGCCCGTAACGAGTTAGAGGTGAGTCGTGCCGAGTTGGATATTCAAGAGAAACAACTAAAACGTTATCAATCCCTGCTGACCAGCAACGGCGTCTCGGCAAGTGACGTGGACAACCAAATTCGTGTGACCAACATTGGTCGAGCTCAATTCAACGTAAGCAATACACACTACAAAATCGCTGCACGAACATTGGATAAAGCCTCTCCGGATGCGCCTTTTGATGGAGTGATCATCAATCGCTCTGTTGAGCTAGGGCAGTTTATTTCGGTGGGCGATGCGCTCTTTACCATCGCTGATATGGAACGATTGAAAGTGCGTTTTCATCTGTTAGAAATTGATTTCAACAAGTTCAGCAAAGGCGAGAAGGTTAAGGTCGAAGTGCCTTCCGTTGAGCAAACGCTGGATGGCACCATCACTTTGCTTTCTCCTGCATTCCAAAACAGTGAGCCGGGCTTCCTTGTCGAAGTGACGGTCGATAACGCCAACGGCGAGCTTAATCCGGGTATGGAATCGTACGTGTATTTCAATGATCAGGAGGCAATGTGAATTTCTTCTTAGATTTGCTCTCTCATCGAAAGTTCGCGTCTAAAATCCTGACCATTTTGATCATCAGCATTGGTGCCCTTACTGCCTACAATCTTCCCCTTGCTGAGAAGCCTCGATTTGACTTAGGAAAAGGCGATATCGTCACGGTTTATCCTGGTGCCAGTGCGAAAGACATTGAAAGCAACATCACCAGTAAAATCGAGAAAGAACTGCTGTCCATTTCAGGCTTGAAAGAGTTCACCTCCACGTCGGAGACTGGCGTCTCAAACATCAGTGTGGTGTTGGATAGCAATGTCTCTGATCCGAATGCAGTTTACCAAGACATTCGAGATGCACTGGCAAGGGTAACGGATTTACCCGCTGGTGTGACCGAAGCACCAACCTTGTCGATCAAAAAGTCATACAGCTTGGATTTCATAGTGGTTGGTATCTCTGGCGATGTTGGTTATAAAGCACTGCGAGATAAAGCCAAAGACCTAGAGTTGGCTCTGCGACGCGTCGAGGGGATTGGTGAAGTTTACACTGTCGATTTGCGTGCGCCAGAATTCTTAATTCAACTCGAACCGATTTCTTTAAGACGCTACGGCTTAACACTGGATCAAGTGGCGGCATTGATTGCAGAGCGTAATACGCTGATCAGCGGTGGTCGTCTAGAAACCTTAAAGAACAACCCAGAACTGATGACCTCTGCCGAGCTGGATAGTATTGAAGAGCTGCGTGAAATGTTCATCTCATTCAGCCCAAATATTCAGCTTAAAGACGTTGCAGGTCTCATTGAGGATGGGTTTGAAAAAGGTGAGGTTTATGGCTCAATCAACGGTAATAAGAGCATTCTTTTTGATTTAAGAACCAATGAAAGTGCGGACGTTATTAGCACCTCTAACGCGGTGAAAGCTCTGATTGCAAATCAGCAAAAACTGCTCGGTGACAAATACACTATCGCCATCGGTTCTGACTTATCCGAAGACATCCAAGAGAAAGCGCGCATCGTGCAAGATAACGGCTTGGTTGGGCTTGGTTTGGTGCTGATTACGTTGGCGCTTTTCCTTGATAGACGCATTGCATTTTGGGTCGCGGTTTCTATTCCCGTGTGTATCTTTGGCACGCTGGCTTTGCTGCCTCCTTTCGGTCAGATACTCGACGTGTTCACCATGTCCGCCTTAATTTTGATCGTCGGAATTATTGTCGATGATGCCGTGGTGGTGAGCGATAAAATCGTCGCATTAGTTGAAGAGGGTTATCCGGTTGATAAGGCCGTCACTCAAGGGGTAAAGAGTGTATTCCCAGCGGTGTTGGCAAGCATTTTATCGACCATGATTGCCTTCATTCCTTTGCTTTTCTTACCAGGGAACAGCGGTAAATTGGTGTATGTGATTCCACTTACGGTCATTATTGCGTTGTGCTTTTCGTTTATCGACGCGCTGTTCTTTATTCCTGCCCATTTAAAAGGCATTTTGAGCAAGAAGAGTCAGGTAAAGAAAAAGCCATTTTTAGATTTAAGCGCGCTGAATCGTTTGATTGAATTTGTCATTCGAAACAGCAAGGTCGCGTTGCCATGCATTACAGTCGTGATTCTGACTTTAGGAGCCATTTCATATAAGAGCTTAAGCTTTTTATTCTTCCCAACAGACGGCGCGTATTTGATAGAAATCAGTGCTGAATCGAATCCAGAGTTAGATTTGGATGACGTCTGGAAAGAAACACAACAACTCGAAGCGCTGATCAAAAGCACCGAAGAGGTGAATTATTGGTATGGCGAAGTAAGTTCACCAAATAGCTATTGGGTGATTTCATTAACACCACCAAACAGCCGAACAAGAACCGCAGAGCAAATCGTCGAAGAGTGGGAAGAGAAAGCAACGCAAATTACAGGGTTGGCTCAAATTGAGTTCGATATTGATGGCGGCGGTCCTCCGGTAGGGCGTCCGGTGGATTTGCGTGTAGTCGGCGGTACGGATGAAGGGCGAGAAAAGCTTGCTAATGATTTGACGGCGTACATTGAATCATTGGAAGGGACGAGCCGAGTACGACGTGATTTAAATGCACCAGCACCACAGATTCAAGCTGAGCTGCAACATCACTGGCTCAAGTACTACGGTATCAGTGCCAACAAGGTCGGCGATATCATCAAGTTTGCGATTGACGGTCAACGCGTGACGCGGATCTTTAATGGCGAAGAAGAAGTTTATTTCCGAGTCGCACTAGAAGAAGACGACAAATCCTTAAAAGAACTGGATAACATTCTGGTTCGTGCTGGTAATAACAAGCTGGTCCCATTAAGTGAGTTGGTTCGTTGGAAAAATGCCGATGCAGAAGCGCAAATCAAACACTTTAATGGTGAGCGAGTGATTCGAGTGTCGTCCGGTGTCGATTCGACCGTCACCGATCCAGTTGCCGTTTTTGCTGCGGTTCAAGAAGCTTTTGCCAATAAAGAATACGGCGGTGCTTCTATCATCGCGACCGGGCAGATCTTAGAAACACAAGAAGCGCAACAAGGCTTTATGATCGCGATTAGCGTGGCGTTTATTGGTATTGCGTTGCTTCTGATTCTTCTGTTTGACCGAATGCGTGAAACCATCATTGTGTTAACGGTGATTCCATTTGGCATCGCAGGCGCGCTGTTCATTCTGTTCTTACATAATCAGGTGCTGAGCTTTTTCTCTATCATCGGGATGATTGCCTTGATTGGTATTATGGTGAACAACAGCTTGGTGTTGATTTGGCACTTCAAAGAACACGAAGCTGAATGTAACGACACTAACTTGTTGGAGTTTGTCATTCGTGGAACGCAAAGCCGCGTAAGACCAATCACCTTAACCACAATCACAACCGTTGCAGGGCTTATCCCACTTGCGTATGGCTTGGGTGGCTACGATAACTACATGTCACCGATGGCGCTGGTGGTCGGTTGGGGCTGTGTGATCTCAATGATTGTCACACTTACCGTGATTCCATCCATTTATCTATGGACACACAGGAAAGGGAAGCAAAGTGCCTCCGCAACCAATGACAACGTCGAAGAGAAAACCTTAGCGCTCGACTAAGTACGCTTGAAACACCGAACAGCCCGCAGGCAAACTCTGCGGGCTTTTTTATTTGGACTAAAACTAAAGTCGTACACGGTTCATAATTGCTTACCGATCAAAGCCTTTTGCGGCGTCGTGATTATTCTCAGGATGTGATCTCGAACGTTATCAACTTGTTAACGGTTGCTATACTTATCTGGCCATAAACAAAGGAAAAAATAAGGACGTTCAATGTTAAAGCTCAAGCAAATTGCTGTCGCGGCTTCTCTGGCTGCACTAAGTGCAAGTTTTTCAGTTTCTGCTAAAGATACGTTCGTAACCATTGGTACGGGCGGTGTAACTGGCGTGTACTACCCAACGGGTGGTGCTATTTGTCGTTTGGTGAACAAATCACGTGCTGACCATGGCATCCGTTGTTCAGTAGAAAGTACCGGTGGTTCTATCTACAACATCAATACCATTCGTGCAGGTGAGTTGGATTTAGGTATCGCTCAGTCAGACTGGCAGTACCATGCTTATAACGGTACGAGCAAGTTTGAAGATAAAGGACCATTCAAAGAGCTTCGTGCTGTGTTCTCTGTTCACCCAGAACCGTTCACCGTTGTGGCTCGTAAAGACGCGAACATCACAACGTTTGATGACCTAAAAGGCAAACGAGTGAACATTGGTAACCCAGGCTCAGGTCAGCGCGGTACTATGGAAGTGCTGATGAAAGAGTACGGCTGGACGAATGACGATTTTAAACTGGTGTCTGAGTTAAAAGCATCAGAGCAGTCTAAAGCACTATGTGACAACAAGATCGACGCGATGATCTACACAGTAGGTCACCCAAGTGGTGCGATTAAAGAAGCGACTACCTCTTGTGACAGCAACATCGTAACGGTAGCCGGCCCACAAGTAGAGAAGTTGGTTTCTGATAACAGCTTCTACCGTATCGCAAACGTACCGGGTGGTATGTACCGCGGTTCAGAAAGCGATGTACAAACCTTTGGTGTAGGTGCGACGTTTGTTTCTTCAACGGCCGTGCCAGACGAAGTGGTTTACAACGTAGTGAAAGCGGTATTCGAAAACTTTGACGACTTCCGCCGTCTACACCCAGCATTTGCAAACTTGAAGAAAGAAGAAATGGTGAAAGATGGTCTATCTGCGCCACTTCACCCAGGTGCTGAGAAGTACTACAAAGAAGTGGGCTTGATTAAGTAATCTCACTGAGAACCAATAAAAACGCCATCGTAACTTGCGATGGCGTTTTAGTTTGTGTGTTATTCGCACTTGGCTTTGGTTATATCGTGGTATTGAGTTAGGCATATACATCTACGAAGAAGTAAATGGTAATCGCGATAGAAGAGAGGGCGACAAAGCCTTTTACGTGGCTGGGATTCAACTGGCGAGAAACACGTGCTGCCAAGTAGCCACCTACTAACGTACCAACCATCACAACGCTGCCTTTGGTCCAATCGATTGAACCGTTGGCCACAAAAATCACGATGGCAATCAGGGAAACACAGGTCGAAACCAGCAGCTTAAGCCCGTTCATTAAGTTGATGTCTTGGTGTCCTGCAACCACTAAATAACTCAAGACGATCACGCCCAATCCGGCATTGAAGAAGCCACCATAAGCAGAAACTCCAACTAGAAGCAGGCTCAAAGCAATTACGCCTAAAATGCCGGCGTGTTTGGTCTCTTTGGTCAGAGACTTAATCAACGCAGTCATGCGTGAGCCAGTTAAAAAAAGTACGGTTGCGAATAACAATAGCCATGGAATCGCTTCAAGAAAAACAGATTCTGGCGTATTCAGCAAAAGGTAAGCGCCGACAGCGCCACCAATCAAACTGAAAGAGATAGTGAAAGCCAGCTCTTGCTTGTTCTTCATGATTTCTTCGCGAAAGCCGATTGCACCACTAATGTAGCCTGCGCAGGAAGCATAGGTATTCGTCGCGTTCGCCATGATGGGTGGCACGCCAACCGCCATCAATGCAGGGAAGGTTATGAAGCTACCACCACCGGCGACGGAGTTCATGATCCCACCCACGACGCCCGCGGCAAACAAGAGAGCAAATTCCAGCAGCATAAAGGTCCTTTTTGTTTTTATAATTTTTGTTTCTGAACGGTTAACACTACGCAACTCACCCAAAGAAATAAAGTAGCGATTAGTCCAAGAAAAAAGCCACCGCGGAGGGTGGCTTGGTTTCAAAGGTCTATCTTGAGGGAGAGATAGAATGCTTATTGCTCAACTTTTACTGGTTGTGCTTTAAGCTTTTGAAAGAGTTTTACAAACAGCGGACTGCCAAGTACCAATACCGCAAGCACTGTGAATGTCAGTGTGATTGGGCGTTCCCATAAGAAGCTCAGTTCACCGTCGGAAATCATCAATGCACGGCGCAGGTTCTCTTCCATTAATCCACCAAGGATAAAGCCAAGCAACAGCGGTGCGAGAGGGAAGTTTGCCAGCCTTAGTGCGATGGCAGCCATTGCCACAAGTAACATCACAAACACGTCCATGGTGTTGAAAGAAACCAGATACACACCAGTGATAGAGAAGAATAGAATCATCGGCAACAACACGGTTCTTGGTACGGCCAACAGCTTTGAGATGTATGGGATCAGCGGTAGGTTAAGAATAACCAACACAATGTTGCCGAAGTACATGGAGATAATTACCGACCAGAACACATCTGGATGCTCAACAAACAGACGAGGACCCGGTTGAATACCGTAGGCGATTAACGCTCCTAGCATAATTGCGGTTGTACCAGAGCCCGGAATACCAAGAGTAAGTAGGGGAACAAAAGAGCCACTTGATGCTGCGTTGTTCGCTGACTCCGGAGCCACTAAACCTCGGATGCTGCCTTTACCAAATTGTTCTTTTTTATCCTTTGGAGCAAGGTTACGTTCCATGCCGTAACTTAAGAAGGCTGCGATGGTTGCACCTGCGCCCGGAAGCACACCAGTAAAGAAGCCAAGGATTGAAGAGCGAATAGAAACCGGCGCTACTTCTTTGATTTCTTCCTTGGTGACTTTCATCGAGCCAATGTTGCTCAGCTTATCTTGTTCCTCATCACGTGTGTCTTCAGATGGTTTCAAAATCCCCATCAACGTTTCACCAAGCGCAAAGGTCGCCATCGCCAACAATAGGAAGCTGAAACCATCCATCAAGTCTGTCAGACCAAAGGTGAAGCGTTCAACACCGACGCCTTTATCAATACCGACAGTAGACAACATCAAACCTAGAATGGTCATCATCCATGCTTTTATTACTTGTCCTTTACCTGCGAAAGCAGCCACGGCGGATAAGCCAAGAAGCATTAGCGCAAAGTAATCAGAAGATTGAAAGCTTAGCGAGACGTTAGCCAGCGCTGGTGCCGCCACAAGCAGCATAATTGCTGAAAGCGTACCGCCAGTGAAAGAAGAGTACGCCGCCAGCGCTAGTGCTTTACCTGCTTGCCCTTTCTGTGCCATTGGGTAGCCATCAAACGCGGTGACTACGGTTGAAGAACAACCCGGTGCGTTGATAAGAATAGAAGAAGTTGAACCACCAAATACCGCGCCATAGTAAACACCAGCCATCAGAATCAGACCCGAAGACGGATCCAACCCATAGGTGATAGGGATCATCAGAGCGATGGCAGAAATAGGACCAAGCCCCGGTAGCATGCCGATAAACGTACCGACGAAACAGCCAACAATCACCATCATGATGTTCATTGGCATCACGGCGGTGGATAAACCTTGTAGAATTCCATCTAACATAATTCAGTCCTTTCTTTTGACTACCAGATGGTGAAAATCAGACCAGGCTCAAGGTAGATATCCAGACCTTGAGTGAGCAACAAGTAAAACGCGATAACGAACGGGAATGAGGCGCCGAACAACACCGATTTACGTCGTTCGCCAAGAAGATAAAAACCCGCAAGCAGGAAGAATCCCGTCGCTAATACAAAGCCGATATAAGTCAAACCCAGACCATAAAGCGCCATCAAAACTAAAAACGCGATGAGCAATTTCCAGTTGAATGAGATCACAGCGCCGCTTTGTTTATCGGGCTGACCAGTGACCAATAGCATTAACGCTAAACCAATCCCGACGTAGGTCAGAATGGTTGGTAAGGTGCGAGCCGTGAAGGGTTCGTATTCATCCCCGGGAAAGAGAGGGATTTGCGTAGTTTGGTAGCCATAGCATAGGCAAAACAACAAAAAGATCATCGCGCCGAAACGATCGCGGCACAACAAATTCTCTTTGGTAAAAATATTGGTTGAATGAGACATATCCAACTCCTAGAACAACAGGAAAAGACCGTATATGGGCGTTAATGAAGAAGGACTAAGTCATTAACAATTAAGCGCATCGCTGCTAGTCGAGTTACTTAGTGTTTACCAATCAATAAACAAAGGAGTTTTTACTTGTCGATTATCGACAATGCCCATATACGGTGAAATTAGAGTGCAAATACAACTGGGGCTAGGGATAGCTAACCCCATAAACTCGGTTGGGAGTTATTGCTTCTTCAGGAAACCTAACTCGCGCATTAGATCGCCCATTTGCTGCTCTTGTTCTTCTAGGAACGCGAAGAACTCTTTATCCGCTTTGTAGTTGTCAATCCAACCGTTGCGGTCACGGACAACTTGCCATTCGTCCGTTTTGTACATCTTGGTCAGAGCTGCGTTCCATTCGTCGAGCTTGGCTTGGCTTGTGCCAGGAGCGGCAAAGAAACCACGCCAGTTCGCGAATACAGTCTCATTGCCATATTCTTTCAGGGTAGGGATGTTTGGTGCTGCGTCTAGACGTTTTGGTGCCGTAATCGCCAGTACTTTTACCTGACCAGATTTCGACATCTCTAGCACTTCGCCAAGACCGGTTGAAAGCAATTGTGTTTCGCCAGATAGAAGTGCTGCCATTGCTTTGCCGCCAGCGTCATATGCGATGTAGCGAACTTTACGTGCGTCAAAACCTTCGCCTTTAAATGCGGCCGCGACAACTAGATGATCCATCGAGCCACGAGCAGAACCGCCAGCGATTTTTACTTTACGTGGGTTAGATTCGAAATCTTTGACCACATCTTCCCATGTGTTGTATTTCGAATCCGCGGAAGTCACGATAGCGCCGTAGTCAGCAATTGTTGCGGCTACTGGCGTCAGATCTCGGAAAGATTGCGGGAAGATACCCGTCAGTGAGCGAACAACGATTGGGGTGGAGTTGACCATCAACGTGTCAGGTTGACGCTCAGCGGTTTCGATGAGGTGCGCAATGGCTTTACCACCACCGCCACCAGAGAGGTTTTGGAAAGAGACATTCTCAACGATGTCGGATTTAACCAGAACATCACCTGTGCCACGAGCCGTCATATCCCAACCGCCACCAGCACCTCCTGGGATTAGAAAGTGGAGTTTTTCAACATCAGCAGCAAAAGCGTGGAAAGAAAATGAGGCTGCAATGATGGATGCGGCGAGCGTTGGTTTGAGTACCTTTAACATGTTTCACGTTCCTTATGTTGGTGACTCTCTTGTTTTGAAGAGCCTTATTATTTGTTCTCCTAACGAGGTAGGGAGACTCGCTAGTGATGAGCTAAAGGTTAATAAGGTGTTAACGTGATGTCTCTAATGCGTAGATAAAGAGAATATTGAGCATAAGCGACATTTTGTTCATAAAGTTCACGCAAACATGCCGGCCGGAGAATGTGGTGAAAGACTAGGTTGGTCACATCAATTAAGAGTCTAAAACCGCCATAATGATGGAGATTGAATAGGGAGGAACAGCGATGAAAGGAACATGTTTATGTGGCGCTATTGAAGTGACTGCACCTCAGCACAATGAAGTGAGCTTTTGTCATTGCGATATGTGTCGAAAATGGTCAAGTGGACCTCTGCATGCGGTGCATTGCGGCCCCGATGTGACATTTAGTGGTGCTGAGCCTAAACGCTATCAATCATCCCAATGGGCAGTACGAGGTTTTTGTGCTGAATGCGGCACGAACATCTATTACCATTTATTGGCAACGGATGAATACATTCTTTCAGCTGGGTTATTTAATGAGCCAGATTTCAAATTGAGCTTAGAGATCTTCACGGATGAGAAGCCTGCGTACTATGATTTGCAGCCACACAGCAAGAAAATGACAGCTCAAGAAGTGTTTGAACAATATGCGCCAGAAGAGTAGGTAATCATGAAGTTTCTTTGGTTAAAGATATTACTGACGGTAGCGGTATTTGCTGGTTTGTTTTTGATTGTCTATCAGCAAGTACAAAGTGGCGTAAGTTGAACATAAAAAGCCGAGTACAACTCGGCTTTTCGCTTTTTGCTCACGTGCGGGTTTGATTACTTAAGCATGTGAACATAGTTATAAAACTCGACATCGCGTACGTAACCGTGTTTCTCATACACAGATTGAGCGGCTTTGTTGTCTATGCCTGTGCTTAACATAACAAAGGCAGAGTCGGTCTCTTTTGCCAGTTGGTCTGCTTGTTCCAATAAGCGTTCACCAATCCCTCGTTTTCTCTGGGATGAATCCACATACAAATCGTAGAGAAGCCAAATCTTTTTCATTTCTAACGAACAGAAGAGTGGATAAAGCTGCGCAAAACCAAGCGTTTGCCCACTTTCATCAGTCGCGTAGTACACGACTGATTCTTCATTCTCAATACGAGCTTTGATAAAAGCCTCGGGATCTTTACCTGAAACATCGACTTGGTAGAACTCAAGATACTTCAGGTAAAGAGGGGCAATTTTCGCAACGTCAGAGGCGTCTGCTTTTTTTACAACGATCATAATAAAACCTCAAAGGCATACAGGACGTTAGCAAGCATACGCCTAATGTGCAGTAAGGCTTTCCGGTAATCTAATCTCTCTAAAATGATGAGCTAACAATAGTCGTAGAATCTACTCACTTTCAGCTCATCCATGGCCACGATGCCTTCTACATCGAAAGCCGTGAAAGGACGATGAATATTGATAAAACAGCCTGCATCTCGGATTTGTTGTAGGGATTTTTCCTTACCTAAATAGACCAGCAATGAGGGTGTTTCCGTCGAGCCCATATTGGCAAGATTAAACCCATCGATTTGCATTGCATTCGCCACGTTAAAATCATCCAACGCGAGTGAACCCATTCGAATATAAATGTCATGATCTGACAGTTTTGCCAAAGGTTCCTTTTCAACGCCTTGTATTTTGGCCTTGGTCATCACGACCTCATTGGTGGCATGAAAAGCGCCAACGAAAGCTTCTAAGGTATTGATTCGAGCCTCGCGTTGCATTTGCATCACCTTAGGAGCAGAAAACAGTCCAATGATCGCCAGTACCACAACCGCAACCACCACTTCCGTTAGGGAGAATCCTTTTTGTTTCATAGAGATTTCTTATAAATGGGGAGTAACACAAAAGAGGCGTCATAGTACCGAGCGAGGTGCTCGGGATAAATTTGAGATGAACGATTGTTTCAACAGATAAAACCTATCAGTGCTTCTTCTCACCCAAATACAAGCGATGCTTTTTTTCTTATTTTCACGACAAGCAGTGTGTCTTCATTCCCACTAGTATAAACATTGAGCTTATTAGAAAGGTGGTGTCGATGAAGGTGTTGTCTGGTTTTGTGAATGCCTTTTGAAGAATGGATTTGCTTGCGATATGCATCAAAAAATAATCGCTGTTAACCATCAATTTGAGTCAATTAACAAGTAATAAATTTGGTTCTGTGAAGGACAATCTTATTTATCGGATCGTTTTAAACATAGGTTTTGCAAAATTGATAGCAAATATTACGTTGTATAAGTCTACGCTTATGTATGGGGTTATTTAGTATTTTGATAGTAAATGGTGATGTAAAGCCGACAGTTTTGGCACTTTATGGTGATGCCGGGGCGCAAGAATGAAACGCAGTTCTGAGCTAAAAAGTAAATATTCAATCAAGTTCATTGTAAGTAGCATGTTCATGTTAGTGACGGCACTTACGGCGATCTTTGCTATGGGTATGCAGTATTACTTTGGGCAGAAAATGTCGCAGGAGCACGTCATCTCAAGGTTGAGTACGGCAGCGGCAGATGTAAGTGAATACATTCACCAAGTCGATAGCAATGCGATCAGCAGTACAAGAATGCTCAAGAGCTTTCTTTCTATGTCTGACCACAACTTTTCTGAAAAAGAAATTCTCACCTTGTTTGCTCAGGTTTTGGATGAAAACCCGTTCATTCAAAGCTTGTATGTGGGTAGCGAGAATGAAGATTTCTTTCAAATCATAAACCTAAAAACCTCGGTAACGATTCGCGATAAGATGAGCGCCGATGCGGTAGATCGCTGGGCCATCGCTAAAGCCACCGGGATTGGTCCGGATAGACAAATGATCGTGTCGTACGTGGACAGCAACTTTAATGTGAACCGAACCGTTGCGAGCAAAACGTCATTTTATCCTACCCGCCGACCATGGTTTATCGGGGCGACAGAAACAAACGTCTATAAGACCGAGCCTTACCTGTTTAAAAACATGAAGGTTACGGGTCAGAGCTATGCGATCCGCAGTGGTAAAGATGTTATCGGTATCGATATTGAACTGTCGACGCTGAACTCAAAAATCGCGTCAACCGCGCTGGGTATGAGTTTAGAAAGTGGGGCGGAGTCTTTTATCTTCAACCATAAGGGTGAAGTGATTGCGTCGAACATCGATCTAGAACGCGATATCGAAGTGCCACCTTCCGAACAATTGACGCTGACTGAGCCTCAACGTGCGCTTGTGATGAACTCACCGGCATTATTGGTTTCGAACCAAAACGACTGGGGACCTTATGACTTTTCTCAAGCTGGTGAACCTCAAGGTTATGCGGTCGATTTGTTGAGAATTCTCTCTCAGCAAACCGGCTTAGAGTTCGATTTTATCAATGGTTTTGAATCGATCACGCTGTCGAAAAAGTACTTGAGAGGCACCATTGATGTTTTGCATTCCGTGTCTGGTGAAGTACCTGAATACGGCGAGCAGAGCGCTACCATGTACACCGCAGACTTGGCGATAGCAGGGAAAAGCCAACGCTTCATTCCTACTTCACTTAAAAACTTCCCTGAGGAAGTGGGTGTTGTTTGCGGGTTTGGAATGAAGGAGTGGTTACAAGAAAACTACCCTAAGCTGAACATCGTTGAATTTGAAAGCTTAAGTGATGCAAAGGAAGCACTAGAGAAAGGCGAGATTCCTTATTTGGTTGATACCTATTTGACGTTGGATGAACTGAATGGCTTGGAGAGAACATCGACCGTCACGGTAAGAAAACTGGATGCGAAGCCAGTGCCTTATCACATTTACATAAACCAAAAGCACGCGGGCTTATTAGAGGTGCTCAACCTTGCTATCGAGTCGATTACACCGGAGCAAAGAGAAGCGTTAACGCAAAAATGGCTGGAATCAAACCATTGGCGCGGAACGTTTGTGCCATACCCTGAAGTATTTCAATTGTCGAAAGACACGTCTAACTACAACACCATGGTGAGACGAAGTATTGAAGGACAAAACTACTTTGTTTATGTCACCCCGATCTCAAGTTCCAGCGGTGGTGATGATTACTTCTCGGTAGTGATTCCGAAAGAAATCGTCACCGATGCAGTAACAGAGCGTTTGTTTAACTCGTTGCTGTTTACTGCGTTAGTTATGTTAGGCCTTTTCCCTCTGGCTTGGCGACTCGGCACACCAATGACTCGTTCAATCTACGCACTGAAAGCGAGAACGAGAAAGATTCGTGCTCGAAATTTCGATCAAGTGTGGCCGGTGACTACAAGAGTTAAAGAGATTGATGAACTTTCGGAAGCCATGATGGAAATGGTGGCTGAGATTCAGACACACGAGAAGCAGCAAGAAGAGTTTGTTGAAGCCTTCATTCGCCTTATCGCACAAGCGATCGATGACAAATCCCCATATACCGCAGGGCATTGTAACCGAGTTCCAGAAATCGGCATGATGCTGGCGGAAGCGGCTGAAAAGTGTCAAAGCGGTAAATTCAAAAACTTCGCCTTCCAAAATGACGCTGAGCGAAGAGAGTTCCGTATCGCGGCTTGGTTGCACGACTGTGGCAAAATCACCACACCTGAGCACATCGTTGATAAAGGCACCAAGCTAGAGGCGAACTACAACCGAATCAATGAAATTCGCACTCGATTTGAAGTGTTACGCAGAGACTTAGAAATAGAATACCTCAATACCTTGTTGCGTGGCGAGGTAGACAAAGACGTCGCAAAAGCCGAGTTTGAAGAAAAAGTACGTCAGCTCAACGATGACTTTGAGTTTATCGCCAATGCAAACATTGGTGGTGAGTTCATGAGTGAAGATAAGATCGAGCGCGTGAAGCAAATCGCTGAGAAAACGTGGTTACGATACTTTGATGACCGCTTAGGTTTGTCACCATTTGAAGAAATGAACAAGCCAACTTTCAACACGCAGTTGCCGGTTAGGGAAAAACTGTTGGAAGACAAGCCAGAACATATCATCAAGCGTATTCGCCCTGTTGAGTTTGCGCCGGAGCATGGCATTCAAATGCAAGTACCGGAGCATCAGTACAACATGGGTGAAGTTTATAACCTGACGATTTCTCGCGGTACGCTGACACCAGAAGATCGCTTCAAAATCAATGAACACATGATAAGTGGCATTAAGATGCTTGAGGCCTTGCCGTTCCCACCAGAGCTAAGCAATGTTCCGCGTTATGCGTCTACTCACCACGAGACGCTGAAAGGGACAGGATACCCCCGTAAGTTGAGTGCGGATGACTTGTCGATTCCAGAGCGCATCCTAGTGATTTCGGACATTTTTGAGGCATTAACGGCGGGAGACCGACCTTACAAGAAAGCGAAGCCAGTGAGTGTGGCCATCGACATTATGTATAAGATGGCGTTGGATGAGCACTTGGATATGGACTTGTTCTTGTTGTTCCTAGAGAGCGGCGTTTACCTCGAATACGCGAAGAAGTTTATGCCAGAAACGCAAGTGGACGAGGTTGATATTCAAAAGTATCTCTTCCACTGAGTCGCAATGATTTAACCCTCCCAAACACATCAGCAAAGAGCGGTACTTCGGTATCGCTCTTTTTATTGTGTAAAAGTGATCTGCGCCCTAACGCAATGCAAGTGTATGAAAAATATGTACTAGACTTGAAGTGCATGTAACTCAAGATGTTCTATTTTAAAAAAGAGTTACTTAGTTTGCTGTTGAAGCCATCGGAGGGCTTTATTACGTGAAAACTAAATCAGGTACTCCTCGCAAGTTTTCCATCAAGTTTACGGTAGGTAGCTTATTTATCATCGCTACGGCAGTGACTGCATCACTTGGTCTCGGGATGCAGTATTACTTCGGCAAGCAAATGTCGGAAGAACATATCCTGACGCACTTAACCATGACAGCCAAAGACGTCAGTAACCATATTCATCAAATTGATGCGAGTGCGACGAGTAGCGCGGGAATTCTGCGAAGTGTGGCGGATTTTAGTGATTCCGAGTTTAGTGAAACTGAAATTCAACGGGTATTCATCCAAACTCTGATCGACAACCCTGTCTTTTACAGTATTTATTTTGCTGACAATGAAGAGTTTTTTTATCAGGTCATCAACTTAGAATCTTCCCCGATTGTGCGTGGACAAATCGATGCATCAAATGAAGAACGTTGGGTTGTTATCAAAGTAACGGGCGAAGGTGAGCAGCGTTCAAAACAGACATTTTACTACTCTGAGGGACTGGACCTCGTTCGTCAATCTGAAGAGAAAAGTAACTTTTATCCATCACGAAGGCCTTGGTTTGATAGTGCTTCAAGAGATAGCGTTTACAAAACGAATCCTTATCTGTTTCAACACTTAAAGATCACGGGGCAAACCTACTCTGTCCGTAGTAAAGGAGCGGTAATCGGTGTTGATACTGTACTGTCATCATTGAGCGAGAAAATTAGTGCGACCGAGCTTGGGATGAAGAAAGAAGATGGTGTTGAAGCCTTCATTTTCAATGATCGCGGTGAGGTGGTTGCCTCAAGTGTTAATGTTTTTCACGAGGTTAAGATCCCGGACTCGTCCCTCTTGGCACTGAATGAACAGCAAAAAACATTATTCAACCAAAGAGAGTTTGTGATTTCCAATCAAAATGATTGGGGGCCTTACGACTATACGCAAAGTGGTGAACCTGGAGGGTACGCAGTTGATGTGCTCAACTTAGTCTCTCAGAAAACAGGCATGATTCTAGAATTTGTGAACGGTTTCAGCTCTGAAGATCTAGTGAGAAAATACCGTCAGAGTGAAATCGATATTCTGCAGCCTGTACTCGGAACACCTGATGGCTTAGGTATAAAGAGCACTCCAATTTTTACCGGCCAACTTGCGATTGCGACTAAAACAGAAAACCCGATGCCTACGTCCTTGGATGAACTTAGCAATCAAACGGTTGGCGTCGTCGCTGGTTTTGGCATGAAAGAGTGGCTACTTGAACGCTATCCAACACTCAACATTATTGAGGAACCCAATTTAGATCTGGCTAAACGGGCTTTACATATGGGGGAGATAAAGTATCTCGTTGATAGCTATTTGACCATGGTTGAAATAAAGCGATTGGTCAGACTCACTCATGTACATGTTGCTAAACTGGACGCACCGCCGCTCGAATATTCACTTTTTATGAAAAACAAAGACAAAGCGGTCGTCGAGGTTATCAATCAAGCCATTGCTGCTATTACTCCTGAACAAAAAATGGCCTTAAAGGAGAAGTGGCTTAAGCCTCACCAGTGGCGAGGTAGTTTTGTTCCATATCCTGAAGTTTATGAACTCGTGATTCAGGAAGAAAAACATGATGCGATGAACAAGGTAAACATCGAGGGCGAAGATCGCTTTCTCTACATTACAAAGCTGCAGTCGACACGTGGCACGAACGATTACTTTGCGGTGCTTGTTTCTGGCAAAGTTATCACTGATGCCGTAACCAGTCGTTTGTCGAAAGCGATAGTGATTACCGCTTTTGTGATGCTTATTTTGTTTCCATTGGCATGGAAGGTTGGTGCTCCAATCGTTCGTCCTATCTTGGCGTTACGTCGAGAGACAATAAAGATTAAAGAACGCCAATTTGATCGTTTGGTTCCCGTCGAGACGAGAATCAAAGAAGTGTCAGATTTGTCCGGCTCGGTCACTGAAATGACGGAAGAGATTCAGCATCACGAGCAACAGCAAGAAGAGTTTGTTGAAGCCTTTATTCGCCTTATCGCGCAAGCGATCGATGACAAGTCTCCTTATACTGCGGGGCACTGTAATCGTGTTCCGGAAATCGGCATGATGTTGGCAGAGGCAGTAGAGAAGTGCGACACCGGTAAGTTCAAAGACTTTAAGTTCAACAATGAAGACGAACGACGTGAATTCCGTATCGCGGCTTGGTTACATGACTGTGGCAAGATCACCACGCCAGAACACATCGTTGATAAAGGCACTAAGTTAGAAGCCAACTATAACCGCATCAATGAAATTCGTACTCGTTTCGAAGTACTAAGGCGAGATGCTGAAGTGGAAATGTGGAAGTCGATATCTACTGGTGAACTGTCAAAAGAAGAGGCGCAAGCCAAGTTCGACCAACGAGTTGCGCAGTTGGATGAAGACTTCCGATTTGTTGCCAACGCCAACGTGGGTGGTGAGTTCATGAGTGACGAGAAGATTGAGCGCATTAAACAAATCGCCCAACAAACTTGGTTGCGTCACTATGATGATCATCTTGGCCTTTCTCCATTTGAAGAAATGATTAAGCCAAAATCTGACGTGACACTACCTGTGGTTGAAAACCTTTTAGCGGATAAGCCTGACCATATTATCGAGCGTGTTCGCCCAATGGAATTTGCACCCGAGCATGGTATTAAGGTGCAAGTGCCAGAGCATCAATATAACTTGGGTGAAGTGTACAACCTGACCATTTCCCGCGGGACGTTAACACCAGAAGACCGTTTCAAGATTAACGAGCACATGATCAGTGGCATCAAAATGCTGGGGGCACTGCCATTCCCTCCGGAGTTAAGTAACGTACCGCGTTACGCTTCGACTCACCATGAGACCTTGAAAGGCACAGGCTATCCGCGTCGGTTGAGTGCCGAAGATTTATCAACCCCAGAACGCATCTTAGTGATTGCCGATATTTTTGAAGCGTTAACCGCAGGTGATCGACCTTACAAAAAAGCCAAGCCAGTGAGTGTTGCGGTCGACATCATGTACAAGATGGCACTGGACGAGCATTTGGATATGGATTTGTTCTTGTTGTTCTTAGAAAGCGGGGTTTACCGTGACTATGCCAACAAGTTTATGCCAACCGAACAGGTTGATGAGGTGGATATTGAGAAGTATCTGAAGTCGAAATCATCAGACGCATAAACCAGAGACCTTAGAGCGTTTAAACCCTACAACTTCAAAGAGTGGCGCATTCGTTGCCACTCTTTTTGTATCAGAACTTGGTAGCGCGTTGGTAAATCAATGTTGCTTGGGGTAGGTAGCAATTCTGCCGCTTCTTGTAACGAGAGACCAGCAAAGGGATGTTGATCGTGGCAGCTGAGCAAGGTCATGGCCAAGGCATAGAAGTCATCGTTCTTACTTGCCTGACCGATACGCAGACAAGGGCGTGTTGCACTGTAGGCCCGGCTAACGGTTGTATGTGTATGCTCTCGGTATTTAGCATCAACTCGAATCACACTGCCAAAGTCGATAAGCCGAACTTGGTTATTTGGCGTCACGATGACGTTATGTGGCTTGATATCGCCATGCAGATATCCCGTTTTGTGTAGATTGAGCAAAGTGAATTCAAGCTTGGTTATTATGTCTTGAGGTAACAAATCAGGTTCTATTGCGTTAAGTGTTTTGCCTTCCAGATATTGGCTCATTAACCAGTCGGCGTGGTTCTGTGAGCCGTAACCATGAAAGTTCGCCCAGTAATCCGACGCGTATTTGGATAGAAAGTCCGCTTCCGCCATCAAAGCTCGTTTCTCAGCCAAGCTGCGCGCTACTTTGATGACTACCGTGCCATAAAGTTTGTGCTCGCACTGAAACACGTTGTTGCTCAAAGGCGCTACATAAGTAACGCCACAGGCTCTAAACAGGGTTTTATTGGCGAACGTGTTCATCACTAAATGCTCGCAGGTAACACAAAGCCCGCAAAGAAATTCGGCACGAACGGATTGTTCTGACCTTGAGTTTTAATCGTTAAGCGAACCTTGTCGCCATTGTAATCAAACTCAAGCTGGGTACTTTGCGAAGAGGTTGAAGTGACGCGCGGCTCAATCAAGCGGAACCATGCCCAACTGCCTTTAAACTGTTCATTGGCAATCGGCGTTGCTTGTTTTTGTAGACGCACCGTTAGTGCATCTTGCGCGACAGAATCGCCTTTCCAGCTTTGTTGAGTCCACAGCATCGGACCGTGTTGATAGGTGAAAATCGGTTTTTCAGCACGAATGGAAAACTCAGTCAGCGCCGAGCTCATTTCTGTTGGTTTCATCTGGAATTGAATCGCAACGTTTTTTGGATCAGCCAAAAACAGGGCAGAGCGAATGTCTTTGGCTTTATCAAACATCAGCCAAATCGCAGGATCTAACGCAAAGCCAGTATTTGGCAGTAAGCCGGACATAAATGGCGCACGTTGCTCTGTCGAGAAGCCTTTCAACATGGTTTGATAGAAGGTGTCCAACGTGCCATCGGTTTTAAAGAAGGCAGCAACATCCGCTGTGCTTGCGTCGCTGTCGGCACTTTTCTTAAACGGGTAGAAAGCCGCGATGGTGTTTTCATAAGGCTGGTAAACTTCGGTGTTCCACATACTATTAAGGTATTGGTGAGCTAAGTTCATCACCAACTCATTGGTTTGCACTGTCACATAGTCAATCACTTCACCGGATAGTGGTGGCTGGGAATCGGTCAATGACGCCAACTGTGCGACCGGGTTTTGCGCCTTTAAACCTGCAGATAACGTTTCGTAAGCCACTTTGTCTGGCGTGTTGGATTTGTAAAACTGATCGAGCCATTTGGCCGTGTTCGCAAAACCTTCCAGCACGGAATCTATTGGTTTCTTACCCTGATCGTCTGGCGTCACTTGTTTGTGGAAATCATTAAACGTCAGTGTGATTTGTCTAGCGGATTCCTTTTTCTCGTTGTCTTGCGCAGCATCGGCAATCTCCTCATCGGTTTTCTTCTTCGCATCTTTTGGCTCTGGTACAAGAACCGAAGTGTAGTTGCTGATGGTGGTAAACAGCTTAGACATTGGATTGTTTGAGGCATTGTTGAGTACGTTCAAGCTGGCATTTAACTGCTCAGAACCGGAAATGGTTTTCACCTCGATGCTGTTAATAAAATCTCGCCAGTAATTGATGTAATCGTTCTGGTACATGCGCTTCAAATCGTGACTGATTCTATGCATCTCTAGTGCGCTTGGTGCTTGCCCTGCAATGCCTTCATAAGCGGATAAAGCTTCGATAAGAAGAGGGGATTCCACTGAAAGATCCAGCTCGTTAAAGCCAGTCGGTGTGTACAAGTAAGGCACGAAATAACCCACGTAGCCAGGTTTGAATTGGTATATTTGGTTAAAGTTGGAGCCCAGTTCTTTACGCACATCGATGCGCTTCTCGTACGCATGATCGTTCAAAATGTGTTGGTAGAGTAGCGTCTCGATGTTGGATTGATTGATGACTTGCTTCGCCAGCCCTTCAAGCTCTTGATTGGCAGTTGTCGCCACCAAGTGCTGGTTAAACACATCGTCGAGCAGCACTTTGAGCTGAGCTACATTGGTTTTGTCCGCTTCGCCTTGGTGCTCTAAGTTTGCTAGGAAGTAGCTTTTGAGCTCTTCAATGTTGGTACGATTTTTATCAAACAGCAGTCGATAGTCGTTCAGCAATTCGAGCGTTCTGGCTTGATCTTCCAAGTTCACATACACATACAAGTCGCTCTCAATGGTGTGCGCCATAGAAGGGATCAGCACTTGTTGCAGTTCTTTGGTGTAAGCTGCCTCGACTTCTGGTTTGATGGTCGCATTCGGTAGGAATGGCAATGTATACCAAGGTTCAGGCTCCTGATATAACGCGTAAATGCGATGCATGGTGTACAAGTTTGGAATGTTGCCCACCAAATCTTCTTTGCTGTATGGCTGTGCTGCGATCGCTTCTTTGTAACGCTCTAACATGCCATCAGCTTTGGCTTCACGATTGGTTTGATAATCGAAGTCGAGCTTGAGAATCGTCAGTGTACCAATCAATAAACCGAGCCAAATTAGGGTGTAGGCGGTTTGGCTGAACCACAACCAATTCTCTTTATGGCGGTTAACCCCGACTAAAGTGTTTTCATTTAGCACGACATGAGACATCAAATGCTGAGCAAACAAAGTTTGTTGAACAGGCATTTGTTGGTGTTGCTGATATTGCTCATTGCCGAGGGATTGATTGACTACGTTCGCCAGTAAATCATGCTGTGCGAAATCACTGCCACTGTGGGTAAAGTAGAAGCCGCGGAAGTTGAGCCCATCTGTGTATTGGTCACCTCGATGCAAACGCTGTAAGAAGTGCCACAAATTCTGTTTAAGCAGACCAAATTGGTATGGCGCACCACAAATGGCATTGCGGAAATCTTGGTTAAGCTGCGCTCCCAACGCATTGCTCATGTTCGAAATTAACTGACCAATGAGATGGTCGTATTCGTCATTGAACCAATCGGCATCAATGCCACCATGTTTTTGCACTGGGCTGGTGGCGCCGAACACTTCATTGCGTCTCGCTTCATCAAACGCAGAAAAGAACTGACAGAAATCGCTCACTTGACCCATGTTAGTTAGGATATTGTAGATAGGTAGGTTCAAACCAAATGAACGATTGAATGCTTTGATTTGCGATTTCAATTGGTCGGCTTTTTGTGAAAGGGTTTCACTATTGCCAACTAACTGTTCAATTTCTGTGGTGAGCAACAAGCCGTTAATCGCTTGTCTCGGACGCCATTTATTTAGGCACTGGCACAGCGTTTTTAAGTAAAGCGGTTGTTGATCTTCGCCCATGCTGATGGAAATCAGAATTGAGTGTTCACTGAGCCAAAATAGAATCGGAAACTCAATGTCGTTACCAAAGTCATCCACCTTATAAGCTTCGTAACCCATCTGCGTGATGATGCTTTTGTCTTTGCTTGGGTTATCACTGAGTAACAGGTAAATCGGCTGATCGTAACGGCTGGTTAAGCGCTTTTTACGCTTTTGTACACCGAGCATTTTCTTGAAGTGGAAGGCGAGTAACTTGGATCGTTTGATAATTAGTGCACGTTCTTGGTCTTGCTCAAGACTCTTTTTCACCTTGCGGTTGATTAACCAAAAGCAAAGCCCAGCAGACAGCAGTGCCACAATGGTTGTCGTGATGACGCCTATCCATAAGAAATCAGGATACGCAACAAACCAAGTCAGTAAGCCGCCTAAGATTGCCAGAAGGAGAAGGGTAACAAGGCTCCAAATGATTGCCTTTTTTCTTGTTGGTGTGTTTGGGTTGTCTTGCGTCATTGTGACTCAACCTCGCTTTGTTTGTTTTTGTTATGCACCACTAAGCCGTTGACGTTGGCATTCTCTCGATACCAGTTATTGATGGTTTTCGCTTGTTCTGAGCTGTCACATCGAACGATGACGCGAACGTAGGAGTTGATGTTATCCGCGACAGGTTGATAGTTGGATGTCGGCAGTTGGGCGATAAATTTCTCGGCGTTTTTAAGGTTAGAGAAGGTCGCAAGTTGCACCAGCCAATCAGTGTCCGCTGCAGAGCTCGTGACTAGAGCACTCGTCGTCTCTGGCGTTGAAGTTTTCGCTTGTGGCGTCACGGCTTTTGGTTGGCTCGGGATTGGACGAGGTGGTTGGGTGGTATTTACCGCGACTTTATTGCCTTTTAAATCGTCGTCAGTGCTGACATAAACGATGTCTTCCGCACGACCAGATTCAATATAGCGTTGGCTGTACTCACCAAGCTGGACAAAATCTCGTGCTCGCTGTGGTTTGGTTTTGTTGTACCAGAAATAGGTCAGAGCAACGCTCAAACCAATGATAGTTAGGAAAAATAACGTGGTGACAAGGTAACGTTTCTTGCGCGTTGGTTTACGTGTTTTAGGCACCGAAACCTTAGTATGACAATAGATTCCACCGGCTTGTCGGTACTGACTTAAAATCTGCTCTAAGCGGTAGGTAAAACTCTTTAGCTGTTCGCTGCCCGTTTCGCGGTACTGACCTTTAAACCCGATATTGAGAAACAGATAAACCACTTCTAATAAGTCGATCAGCTTGTGCGGTTGGCGCGCTGCTTTCTCTGCCACAGTAAAGAAAAGCTCACCACCGTTGCGCATACCAAACAGTTCACTGAGTAAGGTTTTGTTCTCCCATCCGCGTTTTTCACCCCAATCGGTGTAGACAATCAACTCATCCAAAACCACGGCATACAAGAAACACAGCTTGTCGATCACGGCGACTGGGTAGGTCAGCTCTGCGCCTTTGGTTTTGATCTCATTGATGGAAGCCACCAGTTGATGCCTGAGCGTGGTGATGTCTTCGGGCTCCGGCAAAGTGTTGATCTTGAGCGTGACAGCCAGTAACTCAGAACTGATGTTGATCAGCTGATTCTCGGCTTTATCGAAATGATGTAAGAATCCTATATTGGCTTGAGCAGCGTTGACCGAATGCCACTTTACGTCTGGCATGTCGGTGTCTTTACTTACGAAGTCGTTTTCGCTGCTGTCCCAAACTAAGGTATCTTCATCCAAATAGTTCATAGCTTACTACCTCAGTGCGTACAGCATCACTTCTAGGTCGCCAACACGTGTATCGACGTGCAGCGCCAGTGCATCGCGGTTTTCAATCATTTCTAACCAATTGCGGTCTGACGTATCCACTTCAAAATACGCTGTGCCTTGCATCGGTTTTAGTTCACTTGGCGCAACAGGAAGCGGCGTCAGTTGCACGCCAGAAAGGGCATTACGCACAATCTCGACAATCTTGTTATTGCTGCTAAGTTTGGCTGCTGCAGGGAACAACTCGTTGAGCTCGGTGCTGCTGATATTAGAACGGACACTGAGAACGAATCGGCGATCGGACAGGTTGTGACCATCTTTTACCAAGGTGCGCAGCAAGCGGCGTCGCTCAAACAATGAAGTGTCGAAGGCGAACTCAATCACAGAGTCTTGCTGAACCAGCGTGAGCATATTGCGCAGATTCGAAAAAAGCGGATTAAAGCAATCGTACAGACGATGGAAATCCAACGGTTGACATGGTTCTGGAATTGCAGGTGTGGATGCCATGACTTGCGCTTCAAACTTGCGTAGCTCCAAATAAAGCTGATGGGTTTGAAACTTTGGATTCGACAAAGACAAATCAAACCACGGAAGCCAAGTGTTGAGTGTTTGCAGCCACAGGTAATCCTGCATCATCGATTGTGGGCTCTTTTGTCCTTGTCCGGCTTGAATACGTTTGAGCAAGCTGGTGGCACGGTTAGAGGTGAGGGCATGAATCTCTTTCAAACGTTCAACCAATAACTGTGATGCACCATAGTGCAAACACGCAGGAATAAAGGAGCGATCTAGCATCACTTCGCCCGTTTCGCTGCATTCCAATACTTTGGCGAAAGGAATCAGGGTAAAGCCCGAAGTGTCTTCGCCTTCGAGTTTTATCGCTATATTGAGCTGTGCGACGTCTACCTCAACGCTGGCATTCTCAGAGGTTGAAGTATCAAACACATTGATGGTTCGTGTGAGATAGCGGCTTTGTTCCGATTCATCATTGGCGTAATCATTATTGCCTTGCAGAGAAACAGGCAGCGCTAAGTAAGCCATTTTCTCAATCGTACCGTGCGGCACATCTCTGGCGACTTCGCGTTTCAGTTCGAAATGCGTGCCATCTGGGAACAAACCCGCGCTAGAAGAGACGGAAAGCTTGCCAATTTTAAGTAGATCGTGATTGATCACCAAGTCGGTCACACCATAGTAAGGGGCATAACCAGCAAGCGTTTCGACGTTTTGTCTGACGTAGTTTTGTGTGTATCTGTCTTGTTGTTGAAAGTGTTGTGGGGCAATGAACATACCTTCTTGCCAAACGACCTTTTTATATGCGTCCACGAGATTTCCCTATCTACTGATTCGAGTTAAAAAACATCCCACCAAGGCGAATCTGGTGTCACGGTTTGCAATGCTGCTTTGTTACCGCTGATCTTTAACTGGATATATTGTTCTTCTTCCTGAGGCGTGGTTGTCACTACCGTCGCCGTGCTTGCATCATATTCGGCAAATTCCACCAATACGCCGATGTATTGAGTGGTCTTGTTGATGTCTAAGGTTTGTTTGCTATTGCTGTCTGGCATCACCACGGGCAGCACTTGTTTCGACACCAAGTTTGCGCCTAATAGGCTCACGTCATCGTTGTACAAATCGATAAACGGCAATTGCTTAAACTGCTGTGCATCGGTCAGTTGATACAAGCGTACTACTACGGGATTAGTACTGTTGTTAACACTTGGGTTAATCGTCTTCTCGGCGCTCACCGCCAATTGATATTGCGTCACAACCGGTGTTGGGTCAGATGAACATCCCACCAAAGCGAAAGCGAGTAAACTAAGCCAAATCTTCATCAGCTTTCCTCGCTTTGCTTTTGCATGTTTTCCATAAACATCGCTTTGAACTGGCGACGAAAATCACCGTTGTCTTGTCGATGTTGGAAATGTTTGCGGTAAATTTTCCAATACTTTTTGTCTTTGCTACTGAACAATCCGCCAGACACAAATTCGCTAAATTGATTCTCTAGTTGGTTTGGCGCGAACTCGTTGAGGAACTGATCGAGTGTTTTATCTAAGGCATCAAACAAAGCATCATGTGCAAGCGGTGGGTTGCGAAGGTATTGCTGATTCTTCTCGGTAATCGTAATCAGCTTTTCGATGGAGGCTTCCAGCTCTGACGTTGGAAGGTGGTCTCCCGGAAGATACTCAATCTCCGTAGAACGCTCCATTGCTTGCTGCTGTTTCGACACTTCATCCACTTCAAAGTGATCCGCCAGTTCATCATCATCGATGTCTTCGAACGGGTCGGAAGAGAAGGGGTCATCGCTCATTACATTTTGGTGAGAGTAATGAACTTCCGATTTCACGGGTTCGACGATATCTCCTTCATCGAGAAAATCGACATTGTCTTCTAGTTGCAGGTCGAATTTGGTCGCAAAGAGATCATCGGATTGCTCTTCGACAGGCGCTTTGCTCGACGTGAGTGTTGATACCAACATCGAATAGCTTTCGATCTTTAAAATGTCGCCATCGTTGAGTGGGTAATCTTTGTCTCTCACCATGGCTTTATCGTTAAGGCGAGCCGGGTTCTTGCCGGTACTCTTCACCAAATAACCTGTTTCAGTGAGACGAATTTGTCCGTGAATACGCGAGATGCGTTTTGATTGATCGGGCAATGCCACTTCACAAGAAGCAGAACGCCCAAACTGCCCGCCAGACTCGGGCAGATAGATGACTCTTGAAGTCACCACCTCTTCAGAGGGTACAGAAATCAAATGTATGCTGATCGCCACTTGTTATCCCTCGCATTTAGCCAACGCTGTGTTGAAAGCGGTTAAGAAACCAGAATATTTGTCCAAAAAGCGGTTAGAGAAATACACGCCCATTGGCTTAGTTTCGAATACTTGAGAATAGAAGTAATCGCTTGGAAGAGAGGCTTGGCTGATTTCCGTGTGGAACACCCGTTCATCTTCCAGTGCGACGTCAATTTCTCTTTGTTTTAAAAGCCTTAGTAAAACCTTAGCATCTCGTGGCTGCTTAACGACGTTGTATCCATTACGTTTCAGCCAAAACCATGTGCTTGAGCCAAATTCTGCCGAGAACTTAAGGTTCAACTTTGACAAATCATCAAGCTTAGGCTCTACACCGGGACCAAAATACCAACGCAACTTTTGCTCGGTAATGGGAGCAGACAACGTTGCGTAGCTGTCGTGTTCTCTGGTTTTCGGCGAGACGAAAAAGCCATGCTGTTGACCACTGTGTACGTGGAGTTGTGCGTCAGACCATTCCGTCATGGTCAGTTGGTAAGGTTGTCCCATTTCGCCCAGCGCGCATTTGATGCGGTTGAGCGCAAACCCATCCATGTTTTGATTTTGGTGAGTTTGGTACGGTGCCCATTTGTGGGTCGCAAGCAGTAATCGGTCGGGACCAATCCAAACTTGCGCCCATGCTTCAAACGAGAATAGGGCACCAAGCAAAATAAACAGCGATGAAACCAGCTTGGTTATTTTGCGGAAAAAGCTCACCCCACAGCTGACCGCCGCCTCTTGAACAAGTATCGAGGTGGTGACGAGATGGGGTGAATGTACGCTTCTAAACATCATGATTCGTTACTACTGAATATCCAGGTCAAAGCCCTGTGGCGTCGACGCTGCGGTCACCGTCACTTGGCTAATCGGTTGTTGTGCGCTCAGACGCGCGATGCATTCTTCTGCCAACTTCGGCATCAAAGAGCGGTTAATGATTTGCTCAACCGCGCGACCACCTGTCGTAGGGTCGGTGTTTTTGCTGACAACCAAATCCACAAAACCTGCATCCCACGTAAAGCTCGCTTGATACTGTTCTGCCAGTTTTTTACGAATGCGGTTTAGCGCGATTTCGGTGATCTTCGCCAACTCATCATCGTTGAGTGGGTAATAAGGCACGATGGTAGTACGTCCTAAGAACGCTGGTTTGAAGTAGCGTTGTAGATCGGGACGAATCGCTTCAAGCAGTTCATCGTTGCTGATGCGTTCGGCGTTTTCATCACACACATCGCAAATCGCTTGGTCAGCGGCGTTAGAAGTCATTATGATTAAGGTGTTTTTGAAATCCACCGTGCGACCTTCGCTGTCTTTGATGTGTCCTTTATCGAAGATTTGATAGAAGAGGTCATGAACGCCCGGATGCGCTTTTTCCATCTCATCCAAAAGCAAGACAGAATAAGGATTGCGGCGAATCGCCTCGGTTAACACGCCACCTTCACCAAAGCCAACATAGCCGGCAGGCGAGCCAAGTAACATTGAGATTTTGTGTTCTTCTTTAAACTCGGTCATGTTGATAACCGTGAGATCGTTGCTGCCTCCGTAAAGCTGCTCGGCGAGCGCCATGGCGGTTTCCGTTTTACCGACACCACTTGGACCACACATCAAGAACACACCGATTGGTTTGCGATTGTCGGTTAAGCCAGCACGCGAGATTCGAATCGCTTTTGCCAGTTCTTGTTTCGCCACGTTTTGACCGATAACACGCTTATCTAGCTCTGATTCCAGTGACAATAGGCGAGCGATTTCATCACTCATCATGTTGCCGACGGGAATGCCTGTCCAACCGGAAATGACTTGAGCAATGGTCGCATCGTCCACCATCGCATTAACTAACGGTTCTTCGCCTTGAAGCTCACGTAATTGGTCGAGAAGGGCATTCAACTGGCTTTGCTGAGCTTCGTCTGGTGTTTCGCTTTCTGTGATGCTTTGTTGAAGCGCTTTAATCTCATCAACCAAAGTAATCTCTTGCTCCCAACGCGTTTGGTAGCCCGCTAATTGAGATTGGTTGGTGGTGATTTCTTGCTTCAATTCGGCAATTTCTTCTGCGCCTGTGCCGAACAAATCAAACTCTTTCTCTAAGGCAGACTGCTCGTTCTGTTGATAACGAATGGTTTGCTCTAACGCTTCAATCACTTCTGGTTTTGCACCTTGAGTTAATGCAATACGCGCACTGGCGGTATCTAGTAGGCTGATCGCTTTATCTGGCAATTGGCGAGAAGGTAAGTAGCGAATAGATAGGTTAACCGCTGCATCAATGGCTGATTCTGTAATAAAAGCGCCGTGGTGCTTTTGCAATGAAGCCGCAATGCCACGCAGCATTTGTTTGGCATCTTCTGCATTTGGCTCTTCTACCGTGACGACTTGGAAACGGCGGGTCAAAGCAGGATCTTTCTCGAAGTACTTTTTGTATTCTGCCCATGTTGTTGCGGCAATGGTTTTGAACTCACCACGCGCAAGTGCCGGCTTCAATAAGTTGGCAGCATCATTTTGTCCTGCTGCACCGCCAGCGCCGATCAGCGTATGTGCTTCATCAATAAATACAATGATTGGTACATCGCTGTTTTTTACTTCATTGATGACATCTTTAAGGCGGTTTTCAAATTCGCCTTTTACGCTCGCACCTGCTTGTAACAGCCCTAAATCAAGCGAATGGAGTTGAACACCTTGCAGCGCACTTGGCACTTCATCTGCTGCGATTCTCAGCGCTAAGCCTTCAACGACAGCGGTTTTACCCACGCCCGGCTCACCAACAAAAATAGGGTTGTTCTGGCGCTTACGACAAAGAATGTCGATGGCTTTTCTTACTTCAGAATTACGCCCAGAAATCGGATCGATATTGCCTTCAATCGCTTGTTGAGTCAGGTTGATTGTGTACTTGCTTAATGCGTCGTTCGCGCTTGCGGTGTTTGCGGCTGAACTTGCTTCACCTGTGCTTTGTTTCGTTGCTCGCTTCACCGGCGTTTTGTTGATTAAACCTTGCAGGGACTCGGTCGACACGTTCTGTAGTGATTCGAGATTGTTGCTCGATACGCCCATGACATTCTGTTGCAACAGCGCTTGAACGAGATGCAGGCTGATGATTTCACCATGACCATAGTTAACGGAGGCAATCATCCAAGCGTCTTTGAGTAGTTCAGTCAGTGCATGGCTGAGCGTTGGTTGGCTGTCTTGTACTTTTGGTAAGCGCTCGATGCGATTCGCCAGTTCACTAGCAAGTTGATCTTGGTTGATCTTCTGACTATCAATCAGAGTTTTTAAGTGCGCGTCTTGCTGATTCAATAGCGTGAGCAGCCAATGTTCCGGCTCAATGGCAGCAACGCCTTGGTTCATAGCTGCACCCGCAGAAGCTTCCAATGCACGTTTTAACTCTGGCGATAACTTGGCGACTAAATTTGTCAGCGTTACTTGTGTCATAACCTTATCCTTGTCTTTTGCGCGATAACCTTCTTTGTCGTCGCGGTGTCTACCTAGCTATTTCAGAAGAATCCGAATCCGCTCTGTAGGTTTACGTTCTGGGGCGAGGCAATCCACTTCACCCAATTTCGCGGCTTGATCTGGTTGAGCAGACAGCCTTGGTTTTTCGAGATACGCACGCTTAACGTTGAGATAAATAGAAATCGGCGTGGCGTCTCGTAAATAATGTTGAATGAGCCGGCGCATGTGGCTCGCCAACTGAGTATCTCTATGAATTTGATGCAGTTCTTTGCGGTTGGCAGGCTGGATACTCACCACCAAATGTTGGTTGTAAGTCATGCACGTTTTGCCAATGAGGAAACCTTGCCCGATCCCGCTGTTGTAGTCGTCTTTCTGTCCTAAACGGGTAAGAGAGCTCGCGGGTAACTGGCGACGTTCATGGCTCTTAGTCGACACATCGATTTGGTAAGGGAAGTAGTCGTTAAGGATCTGCTCTAACGTTTCTAAGTTACGATGCCCTTGAGCGAACAACAGCGAATACTGGAACAGCGCGCCGTGTTCGTGTTTCAGGTTCGCCAGTTGTTTGAGTAAATTGGTTTTGTCTTTTGCCAACTCTTTCTGCACCAAGAGGTGAGGAGCGAGTTCTAGCTGCGCGGCAAGTTCAAAATGGCGCTGATTGAATACGTCTAAAAAGTCTTTCAGTGCGTGATCGTCGTTATGCAGTGCAAACAACAATTCTTCATAGATGTAGTTTGGGATAACCCCTTGTGCGCCAGATAGTGCTTGCTGCGCAATACGAACCTTGGCGCTGTGGTCACTGAACGAGAAGTATTGAATATCGTCGGCATCACCATGAGGCATGGCTTCCGCTTTAAGCTCTAACTTCAGCTTGTGCCCAGATTGTTTTGCCATTTGCATCAGCAATCGCATTGCTTGAGCAAAGTCATACTCATGTGGGTTCGCTTTTAAATCGTTAATCAGTGACATCGACATCATCTATCTTCCACGCTACATCGAGCGCTGGCTCCCGTGGATTTTTGGGTAACGCCTCGCAATGCCATCTTTGCCATAAAGACGAATTGTGAGCTGAATGTAGCGATCAAAACTACAGAACTGTTGGAAGAAGCGATTCAATACATCGGTGAAAGTCAGATAGTTACCAGAGGTATCGAGAGTGATTTCAATCTCTGTGCCCGGAGAGAAGACGTTCTTGCCTAGAATGCGCATCGATGAAACTTGCGAGCGCACTTTTACTGACTGAATCATCTGAATTTCATCGCTTACCAACTGATTACGACTACACAATTGCAGCATTTGCTTAAGCTGCTGAGTCGGATCTTCAGAGTGCAAAAGTGACGAGAAGTTACTGTTCAGAAGCCCGATAAATTGCCAGTGCATATTAGCGTCAGATTCACGTTCTATCGGAGCTGACGGCGGGTAGAGCGAATGAAAATCACCGGGCAAATCGATCGGTTCCAAACATGTCATCTCACCGTTGATGGTGCATGCTTGTTTGCCGTTGGTACAAAGGAGGTGAGTACCATAGAGTTTGTTGAATTCGAGTTCTTGGTTGGCATTTAGGCTGATCGCCAATCGCAGTTCACCTGTGGAATCTTTTCGGCTTTGCCAGTAATCACAATGTGGGTCGCTTTGGTAACTGTCTTTAAACAGTGGCGTCAGCAGTTTTTGACCGCTCGACGTAATCTCAAACACATCCAAAATGTCGACCACTTGAATTTCATTATCGGTATGGGCATCGGCATTAACGGGAATGGTCAGGCTGCGTTGGTCATAGCTGGTTGGTTCGCCTGTTTGTTCGAATAAGTTCACCGCAGGCACCACATTGAGCTTAAACACTTGATTATCGAATAAGCGGATAAACTCCATCGGCAAAGAGTGCATGAACAGGTTTAATACCACAGTGGAGCAATCATGTTGCTGACAGGCTTCACCAAAGCCTTTAAGACGGAAGAACTGACGTTTCTCTTTGAAGAAGAAAAATTCGTTCATCAAATGGTAGCCAGAAAATTGATTGCCTTTTTGTGGCAGAAATTGAAACTGTTTATCGCTGATTCGGCTCTTGAGCTGATTGGCAGCCAAGACAGCGTGATTCTCGCCATTTATGTCGGAAATCGATATTGCACGCGCTTCACTGAGCAGCAGTTCAACCAAGGAATCCGCATTGTTCTCGAAACCTTGAACGAAGAAGTCGAGATCTTCTAACGCTAATTGACTGAAGTGCACATCATCATCGCCAGTAGACAGGGTGAGCTGAATAACAGCGGTAGTTTGTTCACTGCCTTGAGGGCGATTGAATTCAAAGGGCGCACTGCTTGCTTTGGTGTCAATCAGTGCAAATGGTGTCGTTTTGAGCTCGTCCGTTGTGGTGAACAAACATGTTTTGCCTTGTGACTCGGAAGAAAAGCGTGTGCCTTTGGGAAGCGTCGTGCTGTCGGTGGAAGGCGCGTCTGTGCTCATTTCTAGATATGCCACACTCGGTACCGTTTGAATGTAACTTGGGTAGAGTACGCCAAGTAATCCTTCGACAACTTCAGGGATTTGCTCAGATAGACGTTTTTCGACGTTGGCATTCAATAGTGCCACGCCATCCAATAAGCGAGCCAAACTTGGGTCTTCGATTTGTCCCTGATGGATGTTTAGGCGTTGTGCGTGTTCTGGATGTTCAGAACCAAATTGACCGAGAGCACGGCGAACAAAAGTCAGCTCTTGCTCGTAATAACGCAGTAGAGGATCACTCATACAAGTCCTCCTTCATATCGGTGGTCATGTCGCTTAATGAAATCTTGGAATCAAAAATCAGCTCTTTTTCGCCCTGTGCCGTTTTGGCTTTGGCGACGATATTGAAAGCGATGGTGTTTTCTCCCGCTTTTCGCTCAACCAGTTCAACCATGACTTGGCTAAGGCGTGGCTCGAAATGTCGAATGTAGTTTTCTAGTTTGAGGGCTAATTGCTGGTGGTCGAGACTGGCACTCAACAGGTGCACATCCTCGATGCCAAAACGGTAGTTAGAGCGCTGCACTTCGGTTAACCGATCATCAATGCTCATCAGTGACGCTTCCGAATCGAACAGACGAGTCAGGTGATACTTGATGTCCTCGATATCATCTCGACGAGTCGTAGGGGCTGTTTGCACAAAGGTACGCCAAAAACTCATTACGCCACCTCATCCAATTCTGTTGTCAGCACCACTTCGCCGCTGAAATGGTCGTATTGATACTGCGGGACGATACGCAATGTACAGACGAAATTGCCCGGATGATGGTCAGAGTCGCACACGCTGATCTTTGCAAAACTCAATGGGTATTTTGATAGGGTTTCTTCATTGGCGTACGCAACGTTACTAGAGAATTTTTCAACCCATTGGGAGAGGAACAACTCACACTCAGCAGCTGTTTTGAAGCTACCGATCATTTCGCGTACTTGTACTTTGAGATAATGTGCAATACGGCAAGACATCAACGAGGTTTGGATTTGAGTGAGGACTTTCTCGTTATCAGACTCGCTGTTGTGCCAAATCGAATTGTTACCATTGAAGTAAAACTTATCGCTCAAAGGGCTCTTAGTAAGAGGGATAAAACCACTTCGACTGTAGAAGGTCGACAGTTGCCCAAACAAGGTCACTTTGGTTTGTGGTTGAATCAGAAAATGGCTATCGCTTTGGCTTTGATTGACCACGGCACCTTGGTTGTTGTCGTTCCAACGAGATTTCAAGAAGCCAAACCAACTCACACGTTGATGCTCTCGCATAATGGTGGATACAAACGCAAAGCCCGCATTGCCCCAAAGTCCGTTTTGTTTCTCGTTGTAGATGAATCCCACTTTGGCGTTTTGATAACGTGTACGCATACACATTTCTGGCATCACCAAACCGACAAAACGCGCAGAGGACTTACTGCGTAAAGACTGCCACGATTGGTAATCAGGGCTGGTAAGGATCTTTTCGATTCGGTTGATATCAGACAGCCAATCAGCACCAGATTCGACAAAGAAATCGCGATTCGGAGCAAATAGCATTGGGCATAACGTGGCTTCTCCCAAGCGGCTTAATAGCTCCACAGTGAACAAATCATCGTAGTCAGATTCGAAATCCATATCTGCTGCTACTGGCTGTGTGAATAACAAGCAACCGAATGGATGTCCGCCCAAGGTGTTTAACTCTTGGTTGCCGATCTTATTGTACAGCTCAGACGTTTTGGTGCTGTAGGCTTGATTGACGTCGGAAGACACTTCTTCCCAACTCATATTGAGAAGCTTGAGTTGAGTGCGTTGGTAATTAACGGGCAGGGTGGCTAAGCCTTGAAGCCCTAGCCAATTGGTTTGCAGTGCCTCAAATTCTGGATGATGCAGTAATTTATCCATCTGTTTCGAGAGCTTATTGTCAATCTCTGCAATCAAGCGCGAAACATGAGTGATAAGCGCATCTGAACTGTCTAGCGCGGAGCGAGACACTTGAGACAGTAAAGAGAGCGCCTCTTGTAAAAAGTCGCTGTCTTTATCGTCTAGCTGTGTAAATTGGGTCTGCCAACTTGAGTGATAAATCTTACTCATACTATCCTTGTGACCTAAATCGAATTGGCTTGGTCGAAGCATCCTACTTCGACCAAGCTTTATCGTGCTTAACCTGGGATCTTCGCTACCATACGAACCGACGTAGTCAGTTCTTCAAGTTGTAGCCAAGGTCTTAGGTGAGCAACGGCTGAATACGCGCCCGGCTTACCCGGTTGTTCAACCACTTCAATGCGAGACTCCGCCAATGGCGTTTTCGCTCGTTGATCGTTACCAATTGCACCTGCGTTGGTGTATTGATCGATCCACAATTGCAGTTCACGTTGAATGTCTGGCGCTTCTAGGTTCGAACCTAGCTTGTCGCGACCCATGACTTTCAAGTAGTGAGCGATGCGACCACTTGCCATGATGTAAGGAAGACGCGCTGAAATCGCTGCGTTTGCTGTTGCATCTGGATCTGTGTACGTCTTAGGTTGCTGTGTTGTTTGACCGCCAATGAACACGCCGTAGTTTGAGTTCTTGTAGTGAACCAGTGGCAAGAAGCCTAGGTCACTTAACTCTTTCTCGCGTTCGTCGGTTAGGTTCACTTCTGTTGGACATTGCTGAACCAAGTCCCCAGCTTCGGTCTTGTACGTTAGGTTTGGTAGGTTTTCCACTTTACCACCGTTATCCAGACCGCGAATCGCTGTACACCAACCGTACGCAGTGAACGCTTGCGTCATTTTCAGACCTAACTCGTAAGCGGCATTAGACCAAACCAACTCATCATTGCTTGATGGATTCGGGTTGCCATCTTGGTCAGTGTTTAACTCTTCGTAGCTAAACAGCTTGGTGCCAAGACCTTTCTCACCATAAGGAAGGCGAGCCAGTGTGCGAGGTAGTGTTAGAGTTACGTAGCGCGCGTCGTCACTTTCACGGAACGAGTTCCATGCAGCGTAAGCCGGAGAATCAAAACCAGCCGCGACAGGTTTGCCTTCTTCGAAGGTAGTGAAGTCATTGAACTCAAACATTTCTGCGTTTGCTGCGGCAACGAACGGAGCGTGACACGCAGCGGCTACTTCACCCATGTAGCGTAGTAGGGCGACGTCTTCATCTTTTGCGCTGAACTCGTAGTCACCGATGAAGGTACCGTATGGTTCACCACCTGCTGTGCCGTATTCGCCTTGGTATACCGCGTTAAACAATGGGCTACGGTCGATGGCTGGTGCATCTTCAAATTGATCAAGCAGTTCGTCTTTGGTGTAGTCGACCATTTTGATTTTCAGTGAGCGTCCTAGATCGCTCTCTTTAACCAGTTTTTGCAGACCACGCCATGAACCTTCTAGCTTTTGGAAGTCATTTTCTTGCATGACTTTTGATAGCTGTTTAGAAAGCTTTTTGTCGATCTCTACGATGGCGTTTTCAATCGTTTTGGTGACGTTCTTGTCCCATGTTACTGTGCCGCTTAGCGCTTGCTCTGCCAACACTGAGAACAGTTCTTTTGTTGTGTCCGCTGGCGTTTGCGTGGTCGCTTCGATTGCACGATCCAGAAAGCTCAGCGAAGCTTCAGCCGCTTCTGCTTGTGGTTGGTTTTCAACTTCCGTCGTCATTATTCTGCTCCTTCTTTCTGGATGCCTAGCTCATCGGAAAGGGCGTTGATAGTGTCTGCACTTTGCAGCACTTCCTTGAGTAGCTTCTCTAGATCACGAGAACGGTCCGCTTTTGAAAGCAGTACTTTGAGTTGGTTACGAGTCTCAACAAGCTTCTTGAGCGGTTCAACTTGCTCAACGATGGCTTCAGGCTCGAAATCTTTCATTGATGAGAATTTCAGACTCGCTTCGATTTGGCTATCGTCATCAACTAAAACGTTGTCCACTTTGAGTGATAACTCAGGGCCAACGCGCTTCATGACAGTATCGAAGTTGTCTTTGTCGACGTTATAGAAGGTGCGATCTTCCACGTCTTCTTTGTCTTGCTTGTGACCCGAATAATCACCGACGACTCCCACCACAAAAGGGAGTTCTTTGGTTTCTACTGCGCCATTCGTCTCGACATCGTAAGTAATACTTACACGGTTTTTGCTAACTCGCTTGTGTTGGGAGTTCAGTGCCATAATGGTATCTCCTTATTCCATTAAGAAGCTGTCGAAGTAACTTTCGCTGTCGTCGCGTCAAAGCCCACTTCAGGCCCTTTCTCGATTTTGCCGCCTTCGCCTTCGATGTAGTACGCTTTCGAAATCTCGGTGTATGTCAGGCTGAATGATTCATTTGGCAGGTGACCATCCGACGCGCCCATGTTGTAGCTCGACATACGTGCTGCGCTCAGTGTCAGGATTAGGTATGGATCTGCACCAGAACCTTCACGGTTTGGTTTGGTCATCACGATTTCGATGGTTTTACCTTCACCACCTGGTGCGTAAAGGAAAGTCGTTAAGTATGGCGTTGCACCATCACAGCCACGAGTGATGTTCACTTCACCTAGCGCGACCATGCCTTGGTCTGCGTTGTTCGCGTTACCGACGTCGATGCCAACGCCACGAACGGCACTCCAGTTCACTGTATCAATAGCAAAAAATCCATCCTTGCCACCGATCTTATCTACCGTTGCAGCACCTTTTGGTGTAGTGCCATCAATTCTCATGTAAATAGAAGCCATTTGGTTCTCCTTTGCTTATTAGCATTTTTTGCTTCACCACTCGAAATCGGTAATACCGCTCGACGATTGAGTAGTTTTTACTTCTGGTTGGTTGGTTGTATTAGGAGTGTCGCTTTGCTCTGACGTTGTAGGTTCAATTGACGTTGCACTTTGAGACTCCTCATTAGAGGTGTTTTGAACCTCAGACACAGAAACGGTTGGAACCGGCTCTTGCACTGATTGTGGTTCAGGAATTGTCTTCAGAATGGTTTGTTCTAAGTTGTCCATTCCGGTGAGTTGATTGATATGACTCAGAACTTGGCTGTTGCCGCCGGTCATTTCTTGGAGTAGTTCTGGCAAGCTTAGGTAACCCCATCGAATCGCGCGCTCTAGCAAGAACGGAACAGGGCTGTGTGGCTCGGTTTGTTTGAAGTAATCGGCGAGCTTTCTAAGTTCATGAAAAGCGTGGTCGCGATTTTGGATCTGACCAGCGATATTCATCGCAGCGGGTGCCGCTGGCTGGTGTGTTTCATTTGAAGGAGTCGGCTCTAGCAACGGTGTCGTCGTAATTTGTTCTGCTTCTGGCTCTGATGAGGTTGGTGCTACTTCTGCATTTTCAGTTGCCTGATAGGTTGTTTCAGGAGAGTTTGATACGACGGGGGGAGCCTGATCTTCTTCGGTAATCAATCTAAATTGATCATCTAGCGGCCATTTAGAAAACTTGTCTTCAGTGAGATAACGGATCGCGTTAATCAGTTCCGCGATGTTTTCTTTGATGAATTTAAAACTTACAGGAGTGGCATTAACGGGCTGGCACTGTTGAGCGATGGCTTGTTCTATAGCATCAAGATTTTGATAGGTTTGCGCCAAATCCATTAAGGTGTCTTGCGTGTCAGCGTTGAATAGGTTTTGCGCTTTAGTTTTGATTTCGCTAAGCGAGCCGTTGCGCTCTGCGCGTAGATAATCGCCAAAGGTGATACCGTCAATCAGGCTAATCAACTGCAAAGGCATATACAGGGCAGTGGTATCGTGAGTTTCGCCGACAAGTTGTAGCAGAGGTTTCATTCGGAACTCGGCTCGCTCTCTAGCGATGCCAGACTCTTCTGCGCTTTTTAGTTTGTCTTCAGGAAGGAACGGATTGAGCGAGTCCCAAAACTGCTCCACGGTGCTTAGAAGCACTTGCGTTGCGTCGGCAAGATTTCGATAGGGAGCGTCGGTGAACAACTGACTGGTGATATACCAACCAAGCAACTCCAAGTCTTTGCTTGACTGGGTGAGGGCGTGGTATGTCGCGGTACGCAACTGTGTCCAGTTGTCATCATTGCTTTCAAGCAGTGCTTGATCACTGGATGCATCAGGCGTTTCAACCAATTGGCGAAACGATGATTGCGCGGCATTGTAACTGTTTCTAAGTGCTCGATAGGCACTTCTATCAAGCTTCAGATAGACACCACTTGGCGAGCCATCTGTGATCGGAGCCAAAAGACTATCAATATTAACCATATTCAATCCATGAATTATTGTTTTATTAAGTCAGAGATAAATCCATTACTCTGGTTTCATAGTTTGTAAACTTGAGTCTAGTGAGAATTTTCTGAAATAGCTGAGAAAAATTAACTATTTAATAAAAAGTAAGATATTGATCCAAAAAATTGGTCGGAGGAATACATCTATCAATATAATGTCCTGATTTATAAAGTGGTTTTATCCCCCTATTAGTACAGTGGGCATTCCTGCAACGATACTTCCGCCGTGAGACGTCGTGTCTCCCATTCGGGCTGCAGGCTTATTGCTTAATAGCACGGTCGTGCTTCCCATCGCGATAGAATCCGGGGTTCCAACGCATACACAAACATCACTCACAGTGGCAGCAGGTAAGCTACCGATCAGTACGGTTGGAGCTCCAGGGCCGGTGACCGGACCACCCACATGAGGAATTGGTGGGGTTGCTGGTGTCTGCATCGGACATACATGCATGTCAGTGATACGAGCAGCAGGTAACGTCATCGCACTTCTCCTTGTACTGCAGTTTGTGATTGGCTATCTGAAGTGCCTTGACCGCCCGCAGCAATATTCAGAGCCATCGCGATTGCGGCTTGATAGTAAGGTTTAGTTTTGTCCCATTCAGGAAGGGCGGCTGCGTGATTGATCGCTCCTGCAGTCGCTTTGGCGTACAGAAATGGATCAGGCATAACGGGTGGAATATCTGGTGCAACGATGCTGCCAGAACCATTCCAAAATACCGCTTGAGCAAGCCAAGATGGGCCGCAATTAAGTTCCAATCGATGAGAGAGGTGTTCGGCTTTGCGGCGCAATTCTTCGGAGGGGGAACGCACCCAAGCCATACACGTTTCGACACTTTGTTTTTGAAGGGGTGACCATTCTTCATTGCGTTGATTTAAACACAACGCTCCCCACCAGATTGCCTCCCGGACGGGTAGAGCGTGAGTCAAAAACTGAACGAGATCGTTGTAGAGCTCTTTGTCTGTGAGTGATTGAATTGCATCGCTGATGCTGGTTTCTTCGTCGAGCAGCGCTTTTGCTTCGTCACTGGCTTTGAATCTCGGTAGTATTTGCCCAGCAGTTTGGTATGGAATCTTCTTATATTTCATTAGTTAACCTTTACAATTGCGCCTTTCACTTCACCCATTACGCCACCATCGAATGTCGCTTTGAGGCCTGATTTAAACTCCGCACTCAAAGAGCCTTCAGCAGAGAGCGTGGTGTCCGCTTTGATGGAAATACTCAGGCCAGAAATGCTGTTTGAACTGGTTGCTTCAAGCGCCGTCGTGGTGCCTGAAACCTTGTTGGCTGAAGTGGCTTTGCTGGTGACGTTGGTCCCTTCCAAATTCAGTGCGCTGCTCGCTTTGATGTCGATATTGGTTGCTTCGATGGCAATGGATGATGAGGACAGGGTTATTTTGCTTGAGCCAACTTTGAGCTCGATAGAATCGTCAGCTTCAATCGAAATCGACTTGGCTTTTTCGCTAAGTGCTTTGGTTACGCTCAGCGAGTAGTTGTCTTCTGTCGACACTGATACCGCTTTGGTGACCGTCTGGCTCAATTCGCCCTTAATGGTTTCGGTTTGGTTGTTTTCAACTTCCTGCGTCAGGTCTTTGGCTGCATGAAGGTAAAGCAGTTCATTGTCTTTTTTATCATCGAAGTAGAGCTCGTTACTCTGTCCAGAAAGTTGGGTTTTGATGCCAGACTTTGTTGTATTGGCTTCGGCATAAGGCGGGGCATTTTTGCTGTTGTAAACGCTGCCCGTGATGATTGGTCTATCTGGATCGCCATCAATGAAAGAGACCAGAACTTCTTGCCCGGCACGCGGCACAAACTGAGCACCGTAACCACTTCCCGCAAGCATTTGTGCGACACGAACATAGCAACTGGTTTTGTCACCACTTGCGTCTGTATCCCATTGGAACTGAATACGCACGCGACCTTGTTCGTCCTGATTAATATCACCCGCGGTTGAGCCAGCAACGACTGCGCTTTGCAAGCCCTGAACCACTTGTTTTGAGCGAGGTCGCGGGTAGTGAGGAGTATCTTTTGGGATCACTTTCAGTCTGGTGCTGCTCTGTGCATTTTCAGTGTATTCCACTTCCATGCTAATGACCGAAAAGTCACCAAGTTGATCTTTATCTAAATGGCTTGAAAGCGAGAAGTAAGTACCGAGCTCGAAGAGATCATGTTTTGCGCTGGCAATGACACTTTGGTAATCCTGCTCAACATACTCGATTCGACGCTTGGCAAGATTACTAGAGAGATCCGTCATGTCCCCGCTGATACCCAAAGTCGGGTAACGCGTGTTGGCAAGTTTAGTGTTGTTGGCAATGGTATTGCTGGAGGTTTTACTGCCGCTGGTGATGAGTTTCGTCTGCGAATAATCGTAGCTTGATAGCTCGACACTCGCTCCATGAAAAGCAACGGTAGGGCACCAATTTTCAAGCAAAGGAAGTGAGCCTGTCGGCGTTTCCTTCATATCAAATTTTGCAGTGCTGGCTTTATCAAATGGAGTTTGAGCATCTTGCAAAATCATAGTGTGTGAACCACTCGCATGCTCAAAATAATAATGAACGCCTTCCTCAGCGAGCAGGCGAGAAACGAAGTCAAAATCCGATTCGTTATATTGCAAACAATATTCACGCTTGGTCGAAGGCATGCTGGATATTTTATAGTTACCTTTGAAACCTGCGTTATCGAAAATATCACTGACAATTTCTTGTGTGGATTGATTTTGATAAACCCGGAAAGAATGTGTGTGTTTTAATAACCAAAACCAAGGTTTAAGCGTTATTTCGTATTGGTGATTCTGCAAATTAGAATCCATTCCTAAATGTTGGATCAATGTCACAACTCCATTGTAGGAACGATTGAGTGTATTGCTGCCAGATTCGTTGAAATAACGGTTTATGGTAAGGAACTGACCTAGTTGATCTTGCATGTCAAAGCCACTGGATACCAGCATTGCTTTGATTTCAAAGGGCTCTGACAAGGCTTGCTTTATTGTTGCATTACTTATGATATGTTCTTGATTACTTGAGTCTTTTGCAGACATCAAACTAGCCGAACTGCTGTATTTATCAGCCATTGCATATCCTTATGCTTGAACTTTTCAATAATAAAAATTTGAAATATAAATACTATTATTAATCGAATTATTCAAAAAATAGCAGTATTAGATCTTATTCGCTATTCGATTTATTAAAAGAAAAGGAGTTCTTTATGGCGAGTCAAAATGCAAAAAAGATGGCGAAAGAATTTTTGAAAAATGTAGAAAAGGACAGTAAGTCATATCACAAAAGTTGGGCGAGAAAATTCGGTAATAAATACCAATCTGCAAAGAACTGGGTGAAACGTGACAAGAAAATGGTCGCGATGGATATTGCACAAAAAGGGGTAAGGACTGGTATCGGGATGATTCCATTTCCCGGCTCGAAAGAGGGGGCAGCCCTGTTGGAAGTCGCAGGTGGGGCAGCGTTAAAAGCCGCTTCTCGCAAAGCGTGGGAAGAAGGCTCAAAGAAAGGGGTTAAATCTCTTCTTAACAAAAAAATTGAATCTGCTCGCAAGCAACTTAAAACCAACTCGGTAGGAAAAGTCGATCACGAGTTCTTGGCGCTTTCTGCGCGTAAGCGTGATGAACACATTCATGCGATTCGTAAGCTAGTGAAGTACGAAGTTAAGTTACTGCCAAAGCGTTCTGATGAACTCAGTTTGCGGTTATTCAAGCTTAAAGAGGCGATCAATGAATCCCGAGTGAAACTCAACAAAACCACCATGTCTTCCACATCAGCTATCGATAACATGCAAGCTTGGACGGAGTTCTTTTCTGCTATCAAAGAGGTGGAGCACTACCAAGCGAAATTGCGTGAAAGCCTGATTCAAGTGCAAGAAATCACCAAGGATGTGGAGTGGTTCTTGGCGGCTTCTGAAGCAACGACTGATCAGATGAATGCACAAAACTTACCGCAACTGGAACAGGCGTTTGACCAGATCCGCCGCAGTTACGGCAACATCAATTCGCTGAAACAACTGCAAGATATGATGTTGGAGAGAAACCTCGTTGAATCCGGTTTGTTGGATGAAAAAGACTTAACCTACAAACTGGTCAACTAGGCAAATCCGACCGTTTGTTAGCAAATTAAACCCAATTAGGGAGTTGTTGTGCTCCTTAATTCTTTTTACTTTATGAATTTATTGAATTTTTATTGTCGACAATTTCAGCTTGCTCTTATAGAACTGAATGTTTTTCCACTCATAAATCACTCAATAACACTATACCTTAGTCTAAATTGTCGACAATTTGCTTGATTGTCGACAATCTGATCGTCTATTTTATATTCAAGTTAACAAATTGTTGACACTTTGATTTCTAAATACGAGTGCCTTGAATATGAATACAGAATTGAAAACTCGTCATAAAGTGATTGTCTCTGAGAAGGAGCACACTAAATCTGAATCGCTGACCGAATCGTTAGTGGAAGCGATTGTGAGTGGTGAAATAGAACCGGGTAGTAAAATCTCAGAGCCTGAATTAGCCAAGAAATATCAAGTAAGTAGAGGTCCTTTACGTGAAGCCATGATGCGCCTTGAAGGACTTGGTTTGATTGAGCGCATTCCGCATGTTGGTGCTCGCGTTATCACTTTCTCTCCAGAAAAACTCATCGAATTGTATTCCGTCCGCGAAGCATTAGAGGGTATGGCTGCCAGACTTGCGGCTCGCTATATCACTCAAGAAGAATTACTCAGTTTGGAAATGCTATTGTCGACACATTCCAAACATATCGACGAAGTTGAAGGATCGTCTTACTTCCACCAGCATGGTGACTTCGACTTCCATTATCGAATCATTCAAGCGAGCCGAAACAGCAAGCTAATCTCTTTGCTTTGTGATGAGTTATATCACTTACTGCGCATGTATCGTTACCAATCGCCACGTGCGCAATCTCGTCCTAATGAAGCACTCAACGAACACAAATTCATTCTGCAAGCGATTCGCAACCGTGATGAAGAGTTGGCAGAAATGCTGATGAGAAGGCACATCTCAGGCAGCCGAAAACTTATCGAATTACAGATTTTACATTCTGAAAGTAAAGATAGAGAACAAGACTAGAAGGAAATTGTCATGAGCTTATCTCCGGGGGCGAAGTTCAGACTCGCCATTGAGCAAAACAATCCGCTGCAGATCGTCGGCACCATTAACCCATACTGCGCCATGATGGCGAAAAACTTGGGTCACCAAGCTATCTATTTGTCGGGTGGCGGCATCGCTAACGCATCTTACGGTTTGCCAGATCTTGGTATTACAACATTGAACGATGTTTTGGTGGATGTAGACCGCATCACCAACGCGTGTGATTTGCCTTTATTGGTTGATATCGATACGGGCTTTGGTGGTGCTTTTAACATCGCACGCACTATCAAAGCGATGGAAAAAGCGGGTGCGGCGGCAGTGCACATGGAAGACCAAGTGGCGCAGAAGCGTTGTGGTCATCGCCCAAACAAAGCGATTGTTAGCCAACAAGAAATGGTCGACCGAGTGAAAGCGGCGGTGGATGCACGTAATGACGAGAGCTTTGTCATTATGGCTCGTACTGATGCGTTGGCGGTTGAAGGCATGGACAGTGCGATTGAACGTGCGATTGCATGTGTGGAAGCGGGCGCAGACATGATCTTCCCAGAAGCCATGAACCAGCTAGACCAATACCAGCAGTTCTCGGCAGCGCTCGAAGACGCGACAGGGAAGCACGTTCCAATTCTTGCCAACATTACTGAGTTTGGACAAACGCCTCTGTACGGCTGTGAAGAGCTAGCGCAATCCAAAGTGGACATGGTTTTGTACCCATTGAGCGCATTCCGTGCGATGAACAAAGCTGCCGAGATCGTTTACAAACACTTGCTAGAAGTTGGCAACCAAGAAGCGTTGCTTGATTCAATGCAGACACGAAAAGAGCTGTATGAGCACCTTAATTACCACGACTACGAGAATAAGTTAGACAAGCTGTTTTCGGAGGGTAAATAAGGTCAACAAAGAAACAAACGGAAGCCCAAGAAAAGAATCTCTAATCCAATAACGTGAAAATTGTCTGATTCAAAAGAGCTCATTAAGAGAGCCAAATCAGACAGAAAAGGAGTTCAACAATGCCTCATTCTGTAGAAAAGAAAGCTGAGATAGGTGGCGCAGGTCTACGCGGTCAAAGCGCCGGAAGCACAGCTTTATGCACTGTCGGTAAAACGGGGACGGGTCTAACGTATCGTGGTTACGATATTACGGACTTGGCAAATCATGCTCAATTTGAAGAAGTGGCGCATTTGCTGTTACGCGGTCACTTACCTAATCAACAAGAGCTAGACGCGTACAAGACACATCTATTGAGCTTGCGTGGCTTACCAGCGGAGCTTAAGCAAGCGTTAGAGCTGATCCCTGCTGATGCTCACCCGATGGACGTTATGCGCACAGGTTGCTCTATGTTGGGTAACTTAGAGCAAGAAATGGACTTTGAGCAACAGCTCCATGCTACTGAGCGAATGCTGGCGCTTTTCCCTGCCATAATCTGTTACTGGTATCGCTTCAGCCACGATGGCGTGCGAATCAAAACGCACGATAACAGTGAAGACTGCATTGGCGGCTACTTCCTAAAACTGCTTACTGATAAAGCGCCAAGCGAAACGCACAAAAAGGTGATGCATTGTTCTCTGATACTCTACGCAGAGCATGAATTCAATGCCTCAACATTTGCAGCGCGCGTATGTGCTTCTACGCTTTCTGATCTTCATTCTTGTATTACGGCTGCTATCGGTACGTTACGTGGTCCACTTCATGGCGGTGCAAACGAAGCGGCGATGGAGATGATTCAAGATTGGCAAACGCCAGATGAAGCAGAAGCAAACATTCTTCAGATGCTAGAGAACAAAGACAAAATCATGGGCTTTGGGCATGCGATTTATCGCGAAAGTGATCCTCGTAATGCACTGATCAAGCGTTGGTCAGAAGCGTTATCAAAAGAGGTGGGTGACACGCATCTTTACGCGGTTTCTGAGCGAGTGGAATCCGTCATGAAGCGTGAGAAAGGTCTGTTCTGTAATGCCGACTTCTTCCATGCTTCGGCTTACCACTTCATGGATATTCCGACCAAATTGTTTACGCCAATCTTTGTAATGAGCCGACTGACAGGTTGGGCGGCGCACGTGTATGAACAACGCGCGAACAATCGAATCATTCGCCCAAGTGCGGATTATACCGGACCGGATCATCAAGACTGGGTGCCAATCGAACAACGCTAGCGCGTGACGCCTCTTTGTGAGTTTCATCTTGCATGGCATTCACAAGGGGCGTCTCTTTCACCGCGAATCCATTTCAAAAACAGTATCGCGGTGCGTTCAGGCACAAGATGTACACTAAAGCGGAAGCAAGCCCATGAGCATCACCACAAATATAAATACTCAATATCGTAAGCCGCTCCCGGGAACCCAACTCGATTATTTTGATACCCGAGAAGCAGTTAACGATATTTCTCCCGGAGCCTATGAAAAGCTCCCATACACCTCACGCGTTTTAGCAGAGCAGTTGGTTCGTCGCTGTGACCCAAATACGCTCACTGATAGCTTAAAACAGTTGATTGAACGCAAGCGTGACCTCGATTTTCCTTGGTATCCGGCGCGCGTGGTTTGTCATGACATCCTTGGACAAACCGCATTAGTCGACCTTGCTGGTCTGCGTGATGCGATTGCTGAACAAGGCGGTGACCCGGCGAAAGTAAACCCTGTGGTTGAAACGCAATTGATCGTTGACCATTCACTGGCAGTTGAACACGCAGGCTTTGACCCAGAGGCGTTTGAGAAAAACCGCGCGATAGAAGAGCGCAGAAACGAAGACCGATTCCACTTTATCGAGTGGTGTAAGACGGCATTTGAGAACGTCAGTGTTATTCCTGCGGGTAACGGCATCATGCACCAAATCAACTTGGAGAAAATGTCTCCGGTTGTGCAAGCTAAGCAGGGCATTGCTTACCCAGATACCTGTGTCGGCACGGACAGTCACACACCTCACGTTGATTCTCTTGGCGTTATTGCGATTGGTGTCGGCGGTTTAGAGGCGGAGACGGTTATGCTTGGTCGCCCGTCGATGATGCGTCTACCAGACATTGTTGGAGTGAAGCTGACTGGTAAGCGTCAACCGGGTATTACCGCTACCGATATCGTGTTGGCAATTACCGAGTTCCTGCGAAATGAACGCGTGGTTTCATCCTATCTCGAATTCTTTGGTGAAGGGGCGCGAGACCTAACCATTGGCGACCGTGCGACCATCTCAAACATGACGCCAGAATACGGTGCAACCGCTGGGATGTTCTACATTGATGAGCAGACCATTAATTACCTCAAACTGACGGGGCGCGATGATCAACAGGTCGACTTGGTCGAGAAGTACGCCAAGCAAACTGGTTTATGGGCAGATGATTTAGACACGGCGGTTTACGAACGCGTGCTTGAGTTCGATTTGTCCCAAGTCGGGCGCAATTTGGCTGGACCATCCAATCCTCATCGTCGTTTACCTACCGCAGAGCTTGCTGAACGTGGTGTTTCTGGCGAGTGGCAAGAGAAGGAAGGCGAACTTCCAGATGGCGCGGTGATCATTGCGGCGATTACTTCTTGTACCAACACGAGTAACCCAAGAAACGTTGTAGCGGCCGGTTTGGTTGCTAAGAAAGCGAATGAGCTTGGCTTGGTGCGCAAACCTTGGGTGAAGTCTTCATTTGCTCCGGGCTCTAAAGTAGCTCGACTATACCTTGAAGAGTCTGGCTTACTCCCTGAATTGGAGAAGCTTGGTTTTGGTATCGTCGCCTATGCGTGTACAACCTGTAACGGCATGAGTGGCGCACTTGACCCGAAAATCCAACAAGAAATCATCGACCGAGATCTGTATTCAACGGCGGTACTTTCTGGGAACCGCAACTTTGATGGTCGAATTCATCCTTACGCAAAACAAGCATTTTTAGCATCGCCACCTTTGGTCGTTGCTTATGCGTTAGCTGGGACGATTCGTTTTGATATCGAACGTGATTCTTTAGGTACAGACAAAGACGGCAAGCCGGTTTATCTCAACGACTTGTGGCCAACGGATGAAGAAATTGATGCTGTGGTGGGTGAGTACGTTAAGCCCGAGCAGTTTAATCAAGTCTACATTCAAATGTTCAAACTGAATGATGAGGCTCGCAATCCAAATCCACTCTACGATTGGCGCCCGATGAGTACGTATATCCGTCGACCTCCCTACTGGCAAAAAGAGGGGGAAGGTGCTTTAGCTGGTGAGCGAACTCTGTCTTCAATGCGTCCTCTCGCCGTTTTAGGCGACAACATTACGACCGACCATTTGTCGCCATCGAACGCGATTTTGGCAAGCAGCGCCGCAGGCGAATACCTCGCGAAGATGGGCGTTCCAGAAGAAGACTTTAACTCATACGCGACTCACCGAGGCGATCACTTAACCGCGCAGCGTGCCACTTTCGCTAACCCGAAACTGTTCAACGAAATGGTCAAGGAAAATGGCGAAGTCGTGCAAGGATCGCTGGCGAGAGTCGAACCTGAAGGCAAAGTGACACGTATGTGGGAAGCGATTGAGACTTACATGAATCGCAAGCAGCCGCTTATCGTGGTCGCGGGTGCGGATTATGGTCAAGGATCGTCGCGAGATTGGGCGGCGAAAGGCGTTCGCTTGGCGGGGGTAGAAGCCATTGTCGCGGAAGGTTTTGAGCGCATTCACCGTACCAATTTAGTTGGCATGGGCGTGCTTCCTCTGCAATTTAAAGATGGCGTGAACCGAAAGACGCTCGAATTAGATGGCACTGAACTTTATGACGTTATCGGCGATATCACTCCAGGTACTGATTTGGCGTTGGTGATTACCCGTGCTAATGGCGATAAGGTTGATGTGCCAGTGACTTGTCGACTCGACACCGAAGATGAAGTTCACGTGTACAAAGCGGGTGGCGTGTTACAGCGCTTTGCTCAAGATTTCCTCTCGCAATAGACAGCGTAATAACGGAGCAAGATATGGACAGCAAGATGCAAAGCCAAATCAAAGTCCCGGCGACTTACATGCGCGGCGGTACGAGCAAAGGCGTGTTCTTCAACCTTGAAGATTTGCCACAGCCAGCTCAAGTCGCAGGCGAGGCAAGAGACAAACTGCTACTTCGTGTGATTGGTAGCCCTGACCCGTATGCCAAACAAATTGATGGCATGGGCGGCGCGACTTCCAGCACCAGTAAAACTGTGATTGTGTCGCGCAGTGAGCGAGCCGATCACGACGTTGATTACCTGTTCGGACAAGTATCGATAGATAAGCCGTTTGTCGATTGGAGTGGTAACTGTGGCAACCTTTCTGCTGCAGTCGGACCTTTCGCCATTCATGCAGGGTTGATCGACGAAGATCGTATTCCTCAAAACGGCATCGTTACCGTTCGTGTATGGCAGGTAAATATTGGCAAAACCATATTGATTCATGTGCCAATCGTAAATGGTTTCGTTCAAGAAACAGGGGAGTTTGAGCTTGATGGAGTGACGTTCCCTGCCGCTGAAATCCAAGTTGATTTCCTCGACCCTGCTGATGGTGAAGGCAGCATGTTTCCAACCGGCAATCTAGTAGACGATTTGGTCGTGCCGGATGTTGGGACCTTCAATGCCACCTTCATCAACGCAGGCATACCGACGATCTTCGTAGACGCAGAAGCGCTCGGTTACCAAGGCACTGAGCTTCAAGATGACATCAATAACGATGAATCAGCCCTTGCGAGGTTTGAGTCCATTCGTGCTTATGGCGCACTAAAAATGGGGCTTATTGATTCGCTCGAAGAGGCTCAAACACGTCAACATACGCCTAAGATTGCGTTTGTTTCCCAGCCTAAATCCTATTTATCGTCGAGTGGTAAAGCCGTTGAAGCAGGTGAGGTCGATATTCTCGTCCGAGCTTTATCTATGGGCAAGCTTCACCATGCCATGATGGGAACCGCAGCGGTCGCTATTGCCTCGGCGGCATGCGTCCCGGGTACTTTAGTCAATTTGGCGGCTGGTGGCGGAGAGAAAGAATCTGTGACGTTTGGGCATCCATCAGGAACGCTTAAGGTGGGGGCAAAAGCCAAACAAACAGAACAAGGTTGGGTGGTTGAGAAAGCCATCATGAGCCGCAGCGCGAGAATACTGATGGAGGGCTTTGTGCGTGTTCCCTCCAATGTCTTTGAATAACACAATTGCATGGTAGTGATACTTAAGAGAAGCAATGTCAGGACATACTGGAGGAAGCAATATGTCTGCATATCAAAAAGAATATCTTTGGGCACAAAATGAACCGGAAAACTTTTGGCGTGCTCAAGCTGAAAACATCGATTGGTTTGAAGCGCCAAACACCATCTTACAAGCTGACGAACATGGAATTGAACGTTGGTTTCCTGATGGCGTATTGAACACGTCATGGCTCGCGCTCGATTATCATTGCGAGCAAGGAAGAGGCGATAAAACCGCACTGATTTATGATTCGCCAGTGACGGGTCAAAAACAAACTTACAGCTATCAAGATTTGCGCGACCAAGTAGCAAAAATCGCGGGTATGCTTTCCAACCGAGGCGTAACCAAAGGCGATCGTGTGGTCATCTACATGCCGATGATCCCAGAGGCGGCAATGGCGATGCTGGCGAGTGCTCGATTGGGCGCGATTCATTCGGTGGTTTTTGGCGGTTTTGCCCCGAATGAGCTCGCCGTTCGAATTGAAGATGCGGAACCCAAAGTCATCATGACGGCGTCTTGTGGCATCGAAATCAATAAGGTACTTCCATACAAACCAATGGTTGATAAAGCCATTATGGACAGTCGTTGGAAGCCAGAGAAAGTCTTTGTTCTTCAGCGCCCCCAGTGCGAAGCCGAACTTAATCTAGAACGTGATTTAGATTGGCAGCAAGAATACGCACAAGCTTTGCCTCATGCGTGTGTCTCTGTGCTTGCGACAGATCCTCTTTATATTCTCTATACCTCTGGCACAACAGGGAAACCAAAAGGCGTGGTGCGTGACAATGGTGGTCATGCCGTGGCGATGAAATATTCGATGACGTCGATTTATAACATTCCTCAAGACGGTGTGTTCTGGGCTGCATCGGATGTAGGTTGGGTCGTTGGTCACTCTTACATTGTGTACGCGCCGCTGATTCATGGTTGTACAACAATTCTATTCGAAGGCAAACCGGTGAGAACACCTGATCCGGGTGCATTCTGGCGTGTTTGTGATGAATACAAAGTGGACGTGCTTTTCTCCGCGCCAACCGCTTTCCGTGCAATTAAGAAAGAAGACCCAGAAGGCGAGTTCATCAAGCAATACGACTTGTCCAACCTCGACTCAATATTTATGGCAGGCGAACGCCTTGACCCACCAACGCTAGAATGGGTTGAAAGCAAAGCAGATAAGCCGGTCATTGACCACTGGTGGCAAACGGAGACCGGATGGGCGATCGCGGGCAATCCGACCGGTATCGAGATGATGCCGGTAAAAGCAGGCTCTGCTACCAAGCCAATTCCTGGCTATCAGGTAGAGATTCTGAACGAAATGGGCATGCCAGTGGGCGCAAATCAACAAGGTTTTGTGGCATTGAAACGCCCATTACCACCAAGCTGTCTACCGACTGTCTGGCGCAACCATGACCGCTTTGAAACCGGTTATCTAAGTCAATTTCCGGGTTACTACGTATCGGGAGATGGCGGTTACCTAGATGAAGATGGCTACCTGTTTATTATGGGGCGTATTGACGACGTAATTAACGTCGCAGGTCACCGTCTTTCTACTGGCGAGATGGAAGAAATCGTTGGTGGTCACCCAGCGATTGCGGAATGCGCGGTAGTCGGTATCCACGATGAGTTAAAAGGGCAGCTACCACTTGGGTTCGTGGTTCTTAAAGATGGTGTGAAGATTGATGATCTAACGCTAGAAGGTGAGTTGGTGGGTAAAGTGCGCAGCGAGATTGGGGCAGTAGCGTGCTTTAAACATGCGCTGGTTGTTGACCGTTTGCCAAAGACCCGCTCAGGTAAAATTCTGCGAAGAACCATTCGTCAAATAGCCGATGGCGAGCAATACGTGGTGCCATCAACCATTGATGATCCATCCAGTCTAGGCGAAATCGAGCGCGTGCTTAAACGCGGCTAGTTAAGTACGATTTTAATTAAGCACGATCTTAGATTAGCTGCGACCAATCGTAAATATCGAAGCCTCTTGCTTTGTCGGCAAGAGGCTTTTGCATTCCTGCTTGCCTAATCTCGTGTTTAAACACACACTATATGGATTCCTGTTTTTGGCTTCTTTTCCTATGTCTACTTTTGTAATCAAACCAGCGCTTTTTGACGATCTTGAACAACTCAATGATTTGATGTTCGAGCTGCATGATGAGCACCACATTCAATCCCCAGAGCTGTTTAAAACCGCAGAAGAAATCGAACAAGAAAAGAGCATTGCTCGTTATCTCGATAACCCTGAATGTTTGGTTTATGTCGCTAGAGTAGAGGGTGAGATCATCGGCTTTGTGTCAGGGCACTTCTGCGAGCTTATTTCTACGGTTAGTAAACCAGTAATGATGGGAAGTGTTGATGAGCTCTACGTCTTACCAGAGTATCGCAAGCAAGGAACCGCGAAGGCTTTGATTGAAAAAATTGAGGCGACATTCGTTGATTATGGAGTGAAACAGATGTTTGTGGAGGTTTGGGACTTTAACCAAACTGCGATTTCTCTCTACGAGAACCAAGGTTTTGGGCATCATATTCATTGGTTAAGAAAGTCGTTATCCAATCGTTAATTAATGCGTAGCTAAGACGGTAACTTAGTGACTTATGTAATCTGACGATGCAAAAGTTGAGTCTACTAGTCAGTATTTGCTATTAGTTTTGTCGCAATGTGCGGCGACTCATTCTCATCCAAATTGGTGATGTTGTTTTTGTTTGCTTGTTTTGTAAGTGGCACATGAATAGTGCCTCATAAAACAAGAGGAAAATAACATTGAATCTATCAAAAACCTTACTTGCAACGGCGTTATTGCCAATGTTGGCAAGTGCAGATCAAGTCACGCAAACACAAAACAATGAAATTCAGCCGGATATCGTGGGTGGTATCACGGCAAACCCCAATGACTGGAAATTTTATACGCAGATAGTTAGCCGCGATGGTAATCGTTCTTTCTGCGGGGCGAGTTATATTGGGGATGGTTTCGTACTTACTGCTGCTCACTGTGTTGACGGTGACACACCAAATCAAATCGCGGTAAAAATTGGTGGTGTGATTTATAACGGCATTGATGGTGTACGCTCTAACGTCAGCCAGATCTATATTCATCCTTCTTACAATGCTTCTACGCTTTCTAACGACATCGCATTGCTTAAGCTCACTTCAATTCCTTCTGGTGTTGCGAAAGTGGATATAGCAGCAGGTAGTGTCTCACAATATGCAGGCGTCGGTGATTGGTTAACCGTCGCTGGCCTAGGCCGAACTTCGGAGGGGGGCAGTTCACCAACCGCGCTGCAAGAAGTGGATGTTCCTCTGGTCTCTGATGCGACTTGTCGACAAGCCGGCGGTAATTACACCACAGTTGGCTCCGTATCATTCTGTGCGGGTGTTCCGCAAGGTGGCATTGATTCTTGTCAGGGAGACAGCGGCGGTCCCATCGTCGTTAAGAACAACGGTCTCGTCACTCAGCTAGGTATCGTCAGTTGGGGTATAGGCTGTGCCCGACCAGGTAAGTACGGCGTGTATAGCGACATTGCGGCGTTACGTAGTTTTGTTGATGGCGTAGTAGGTACGACAACGCCTCCGACAGATAATGTTTCTGTTGGTTACACGGCAAATCAGACTTTAAGTTCTTTTAAAGTGGGCGAGCTGAAGCAACACAGTTTCAGTATTCAAAATATCGGTAATGTTGCGTTTACTGTCGAAAGTGTGGAGCTACAAAGTTCTGGCGTCACGAAATCTGCGATGATCACCAGAGACCAATGTGCACAATCGACACTCAATGCAGGCGGCTCGTGTCGTGTCGATGTGGAATTTGGCGCTTCTCAAGCAGGTGAGGCGAGTGTCGCTTTGGCTTTTGGTATCGATAAAACCAGTACTACATACCAAGCAGTGGCTACAGCTTCCGCCACTAGTACAACGACACCGCCTCCCGGTAGTTGTGATAATGAATGGAAAGCGAGTGGTGTATACAACACGGGTGAAACCGTTACTTGGGCTAGTCAATTATGGCAAGCGCAATGGTGGACTCAAGGCGATAACCCATCAGAATCTGGTCCATGGGGAGTATGGCAGTCAATAGGCAGCTCAGATTGTTCTGGGACTAATCCTCCGGTAGATCCACCAACAGAGCCTACGCCGCCATCTTCAGGTGAAGCTTACCAAGCGGGTACGAATTATTCTGCAGGGGATGTGGTGACGAATAACGGTGCAAGTTACCAATGTAAGCCTTGGCCAAACAGTTTGTGGTGTGGCTCAACTCCAAGTGCATATGAGCCGGGTGTGGGCTCGGCTTGGACAGATGCATGGTTAAAGCTGTAAATGCATAACTGAACCATAAAGAGAGTTTATTTGTTGTCGACAATAATCTCTCTTTCTTGTTTCAATTCTGAGAAGGCGTAAAATCCACGTAAATTCCTCTGACGTTAACTTAATATAACTGGCAAAATCGCAGCCAATATTTCGAGTTATGTCTGATTTTTGTCAGAACTATTTTGAAGAGTGTCGCAAAGCGTTTTTTGACATGTGTGCTAAATGTACAACTGGTTACTTAATTTATGTCGAAAAATATTGGTATTCCTGCCATCATAGCTGAGTGATTCTTCTTTTTTGTTAAAGGTCGTATTTTGTGCTGAGACAGCTGTTTTTTCTCATCCTGTATTCCATTTCTTTGTTTGTATCTCCTACATCTGCCGCGAATCCTCTTCCTGAAGACGTAAAAGGGGCGCTTTGTATTGTCCGCGCAGATGACAAACTGGTTTTAATCCATGAAATATTAACCAATAAGATTTCTCTTCCTGGTGGTACTGTTATTGAAGGTGAGTCACCAAAACTCGCGGCTCAACGAGAAACTTGGGAAGAAACTGGCTTAGTTGTCACTGTCGGCGAGGAGCTAGGTAGAACGGATACAGCTGTATTCTATGATTGTGTCTCTGATTCAGAAGTGATTGCGTTTTCGATGACCAACACTTTAGATGGGAACGAGCTTCCAATTTGGTTTGCGCCGCATTATGGCGTAGAAGTCGCCTCTGCAATGATTGCAAACCCGAGCAACATGTCTGCTTCTCTTTACCGTTATCCTGCGCAATGGAAAGAGGTGGCTGAATTTTATTCGCGAGCGACAAATCAATCAGTCGTCTATGTTGACCAATTGATAGACTCCGCACCGGGTTTTCGTCAACTTGAGCTTTCTTGGATGGTTGACCTACAAAGCTGGATCGCGTCATTTTCGTCAGCAAGCCGTGAAACAACCTGTGAAGTTGCGAAATTGGTAACGAGCATCAGCAACCCGACGTTTCTGTTGTTCTTGTTCCCGTTTGTCATGATGAAGTTTGATAGCCGTTTCGTTTACCGTCTATTTTTCTCTATCACTGCGACTTCTCTAATGGTATTGGTTGCGCAGCAGGGGTTCTCGCTACCAAGGCCGCACGTTTATATGCCGATCACAGAGTTAACGCATAGCTTTGGCTTTAGTTTCCCAAGCTTGCCGATCGCGATTTGGTTCTGTGTGATGACCTTCTTATTCCAAAGAACGAAGAGTTTTGGATTAAATCGAATCACTTTGTTGACGGGCTTGGTCACTTTAACCGTAATGTTCTGCAAGTTCTTCTTAGGGACTGCGTTTATTCTGGATATGTCTGTTGGTGCGTTACTGGGCGTTCTAGTGGCATGGCATGTTTTACGTTTGGAAGATAATCCAGAAATAGACGTCGATAGACTGCTCACCTCGAAAGGGGTTTGGTTCACCATGACAGCAATTACGGCAGTGATCTCTGTTATCTGGCCATTGCCTGTGTTCACCAGTTGGTTAGCGATTTTAATTACAGCGTCTGCACTGGTTATGACATTTAAAGAGTCGGATATTCGATTTGAGCGCCAGCAGATGTTGTTTGTTATTTTGGCCTTGTTGTTGGTTGATCAACTCTATCTCTACTTGGGAACAACGGTTTCGTTCAGTGGGTTCTGGTCTCTGGTCTTTAATACGTTCCATTATCCGTTGCTAATGCTGACTTTTATTACGTTAGCTAGAAAACTGACGTGTGGAAAGCGTGCGAAACAAGGCGCTTAGCTAGAAAATGGATAACAAAAAGCCTCGCTCAAATGCGAGGCTTTTTTACATCAATTCAGTTCGACTCAGAGGATTACGCGTTAAGCACAAATTTCTCGATCGATTTTGCTACACCGTGCTCGTCGTTGCTGACTGTGATGTAGTCTGCGATTTGTTTGGTTTCTTCCATTGCGTTCGCCATTGCGATACCAAGACCTGCGTATTCAAGCATGTGGTGATCGTTCTCTGCATCGCCCATACAAATCACTTCTTCAGCTTTGATGCCTAAGTATTCTGCGATTGCCGAAACACCAACGCCTTTGTTGCTTGATGGATTCAAGAACTCTAAGAAGAAAGGCGCACTTTGCACAACGGTAAACTCTTGTTTTAGCTCTGCTGGTAGGGCTGAGATAACTTCAGTTAGTTTGCTTGGCTCTGCAACCATCATTGCTTTGATGATAGCGTGATCATCTTCAAGCGCATCAAAGTTCATCTCAGTGACTTCTACGCCATTGATTTTTGCTTCGATGTCAGTGTAAGGGTTGTTTTCTTCTGTGATCAGACCATGCTCTTGGCTGAATGCGTGAACATAAGCGCCAAGCTCGCGTGCTTTACGTGCAATTTTCTTCGCGGCTTTGCCATCAATGATCTGCTGGTGGATGATTTCATTGGTACCAATGTTTTTCACCATAGAACCGTTGTAGTACAAAACAAAGTCTTTGTCTGAGTTGATGTTTAACTCGTCTAGCTTGTCTTGCATTCCCTCAAGAGGGCGGCCAGAAGCAAGGACAACGGTCACACCCGCTTCACGTGCTTTTGCAATGGCTTGCTTGTTCTCTTCAGAAATTACTTTGTCGCTGTTTAGCAACGTGCCGTCCATGTCTAGGGCGATCAGCTTGTACATCTTTACTTACCTTAAAAAATGGGGAACCTGCGTATGAAACTACAAAACAACCTATTTTAACAATTTATTTTTGGTTTAAATTGACCTGAGTGCGCCTCTCCATTAAGGTCTTCGCCTCGAAGTATAATGAGTTGAGTGAGTTCTACGTTGTATAAGCTAAATGAGATGTTTGAAACCATCCAAGGGGAAGGGGTTTTCACTGGTGTGCCAGCGGTTTTTGTGCGTTTACAAGTATGTCCGGTTGGGTGTTCTTGGTGCGATACGAAACAGACTTGGTACGCAGAAGAGGAAGACCAGCGCCAGATCGGTGATATCTTGGTGAAAACAGAAGATTCTCCAACGTGGTGTTTCGCATCGGCAGAAGACATCGTAGCTGAATACAAAAAGCAGGGCTTCAATGCGAAGCACATTGTGATCACTGGTGGCGAACCATGCATTTATGATTTACGTGCGTTGACGGCTGCATTTGAAGAAATGGGTTGCCAATGCCAAATCGAAACCAGTGGTACTTCAGAGGTGGTAACTTCAGAAAGTACATGGGTGACAGTGTCACCTAAGGTCGCAATGAAAGGGAAGCTACCAGTACTCAAAAGTGCATTAGAACGCGCAAATGAGATCAAACACCCGGTGGGTACCCAAAAAGACATCGATCAGCTTGATTCGTTGTTGGCGTCAGCAGACATCGCTGAGAAGACAGTAATCGCACTTCAGCCTATCAGTCAGAAGCCTCGCGCTACACAACTGTGTATTGATACCTGTGTTGCTCGCAACTGGCGTTTGTCGGTTCAAACTCATAAATACCTAAGTATTGCTTAAGCTCGGAGAGAAAGATGAAAAAAGCAGTCGTTGTTTTCAGTGGTGGACAGGACTCTACAACATGTCTGGTTCAAGCCTTAAAAGAGTTTGACGAAGTACATGCCATCACATTCGATTACGGTCAGCGTCATAAGCTGGAGATTGAAGTGGCTGAGAAAGTTGCAAAAGATCTTGGCGTCGCTGCACACAAAGTGATGGATGTTGGCTTACTGAATGAACTGGCCATTAGCTCTCTGACACGTGACGACATTCCAGTTTCTCATGAACTTCAAGAAAACGGTTTGCCGAACTCATTTGTTCCAGGTCGCAATATTTTGTTCCTAACGCTTGCTGGCATCTACGCTTACCAAATTGGCGCAGAAACCGTCATTACTGGTGTTTGTGAAACAGACTTTAGTGGCTATCCAGATTGTCGTGATGATTTCGTGAAAGCGATGAACAGTGCTTTGGTTAAGGGGATGGATCGTCAGTTTGAAATCAAAACTCCGCTAATGTGGTTGAACAAAGCAGAAACGTGGGCACTGGCTGATCAATATGATGCGCTGCAACTAGTTCGTGAAAGCACGCTAACTTGCTACAACGGCATCATCGGTGATGGTTGTGGTGATTGCCCGTCTTGCGACCTGCGCAAAGCGGGCTTAGATGACTATCTAAACAACAAAGACGCCGTTATGCAGTCGTTGATGCAAAAGCAGAAGACGGAAGGTCAATAGGCTCGTTGTACGCATCAATCACGGCATTATGTCCGTTCTTTTTAGATTGATACAAAGCTTGGTCTAGTATCGAATACAACTCATCGAAGTTACTGAGTGGCTTAGACGTTGAGAGGTAGGCCAAGCTTGCTGTCACATTGAGAGTCTCGTCGTTAGTGCTCTTAATTTGTTTTTCAGAGATAGTTTTGTGTAGGCTCTGGATACGGAATGGCACATCAATCTCATCCACGTTCTTCAGCAGCAAGATAAACTCTTCGCCTCCCAATCGACCAAGATACTCACCTTTATTCAATTTAACTTGAATCGCTTTACACACGTGCTTCAACACCAAGTCGCCAGTTGGGTGTCCGTGCTTGTCATTGAGCAGTTTAAAGTTGTCTAAGTCGATCAGGGCTAATACATAGCGCATGTCTTCTGGAGCACTGACGGTTTGATTTCTGATTTTTTCAATGATTGTGCTTCGGTTTAACGAACCGGTAAGCCTATCTAAACGTGATTTGATCTTGGTATTGCGCAATACGAACAACACGACTAGTAAAATAGTAAGCAGACAGAAACTCACAAAGTTATAAGCTCGTTGCTGTTCACCTAACTTCTCAAGTTCTAAGAGCTTAAGGTTTCGCTCATTGTCTATTTTGACGAGTTGAAGTTCATATTCGTACTCGCTTTTTGTTAGATCCAACGCCTCAATTGCTTTTACGTTGTTGGCATCACGGCTAGCAAGTTCGAGCTTTGCGTAATTTTGATAGTGTGAGAGGGCGTTAGAAAAATCATTTTGCTTTTGATAAATCTGCGACAACAACAGCTGGGCTTTAGCTTGTAGAGCTGAAGTGGAGTTTTTGTTGGCGAGTTCTAACGCCGCTTGCGCGTGTTCCAAAGCCTCGCGTAGAGAATCGTGCTTCAAATAAGCAAAGCCCGCGGTCAGATGGCTTTCAGTTTGCAGACGCTTATTTTCGTATTGCCTACCCAATGCAAGTGCACTTTTAATGTAAGGTACTGCATTTTTCAAATCGCCAGAATCAACATAAGCGGAACCAAGTCCAAGATAAGTTAACCCTTGACCGTAGGGATAGTTAAGATCCTCAAGAAGCGTCAATGCGTTCTTGTAGTGGCTGACCGCTTTTTCATAATCCATAGACTTGCTATACATCGCCGCCAAGCTATGTTCGACCTGTGCGACTTCTAGCGGTGTTGATTCAAGTTGGCGTGCCAACAAGGCCTGTATTAAGTATTGTTCGGATTGCTCAAACTGACCTAACTCGCTCAGTAAGTTACCAACGTCATTGTAAACACCGGTTGGGTCACTTTGAGTCGGCATTTCTGTCAGTAATCGACGGTACAAATTCAGTGCAATCTCATACTCGCCGCGAAAGTCAAAGTTGTTCGCGATAACACGTAAAGCAAGATCCGAAGGGATATTTTGTTGATGATCGCCCGATAAATGATTGTTTAATGATGAACAAAAGAAGCTTGCTTTGTGGTACTGGCCCTGTTGATTCAACGTGTAGCAAAGCTGATAGTTCATCAATGCTTTAGTTTCTTCATCACTTCGCTGTTTTGCACTTTGTAGTAAGGAAGTAAAAACGTTTACTGACGTATCGTAGTTGCCATTTTTTCGTTCTGTCAGTGCAAGAATGTATTTGGACTCAAGCTTGGCAAAGCGGTTTTCTAATATTTGACTGCTTCCATAATACGGCTGATCAATATTCGACATGTATTCGTAAATCAAGCCGCTAACGTACAACTTTTCGCTATTAGAATCGGCGCTATGATATCGATCTTGCAGCATGCTGAGCGCAGACTTAGCGTTTGTTTTCATCGTAGCTTGATAGACAGCATGCCATTGGGTGATATTTTGAGTGTCACTTGCGTTTGCCTGACCGCCGATTAGGAGTGACGCAAGCAAAGAAAGCAGGGTACGCATAGTGATGTAACCTTATGTTATTTTTATATTGTTTGCTCAGAATGATATACCAATTAGGTACAGTTCATTGTGACAAAAGCCGAAGGGTATAGATAATGGAATGAAGAAAATTATGCGCTCGGTCGAGCTTTACATCGAAAAGGTAAGTAACAATAAAGCAGACCCCAGCACGATGCTGAGGTCTTTAGGAATTAGCCTACGTACAGTTTAGCTAGATCTTGAGGTTCAACCTCTTTACCTTCTAGCTGAGCGTTCCAGTTTGTACCAACAAGCACGCCATCTTCTGCAAGAGTTAGAAGCCAATCTTCAACAAAGATATCTAGAGGGATTTCTAGTACTTCGAAATCTGCCCATTCTTCAACGTTGTGTGTTTGTGCATCTTCCTTAGTAGACCAGAAAGGCATAACCTCGCTGTTTTCGAATTCAGTTGATTCACAAGATAACCAACCTTCTTCATTACGTAGACCCCAAACCAACTGGTTTTCTTTGGTTTCAGCAACGAAAAGGTCAAGGTTTGCTTGGATATCTGATGTAAGTTTGCTCATTTCAAAACTCTCATTGTTATGACGCGAGTAGATTACCACTAAAGTGCCGATTCCTAAAGCATAATACGGTTTAGCAAGGTTGAAAAAGAAAAGGAGCCGAAGCTCCTCAAATTAACTTTTTGGAAGTGTGGTGAAAATAGTCCATTCTTTCTTGATTTCACCTTTGTAACCAATGACTGAAGCAGTCACTCGACGGTTAAGAGCGTGGCTCACTTCATCGGTACCTTGTTGGGCTAGGTGCGTATCACCAAATCCAACAATGCGAACTCTATCTGAATCGATACCATACCCAAGCAGTGCTGTACGAACGTTGTTCGCTCGACGTTTTGACAAGTCTAAATTGTGTTGTGAACCACCGACTTTGCTAGCGTAACCTTGCAACTCAATGGATGTATTAGGGTACTCTTTTAAGAATTCTGATAATTCACGAATTTGGCGACGGAACACCGAGTTAATTTCATCAGAGTCATTTGCAAATAGTACTCTTACTTGCATTTTTTCAGACGATTTTACGTACTCACCACAACCGTCGTTGTCGATCTCTGAAGTCGCGGGCGTTCCAGGACACAGATCTCGCGCATTGATTACGCCATCATTATCATCGTCCAGAAGGTCTGCAATTTGCTCGGCGTGAGGCGTTTCTACATACTCGTATTCATCCTCAGCTACTGCAAAATGGGTAGTGAGCAATACACCTAGCGCTAAAAGAATTTTTGTTGCTCTCATGGTCTAGTACTCCACCTTCTGATTCCACTCGACCGGAACGTCAACACGGAGTGCGTTGAGTAACTGACCTGTCGCGTTCATTACACGGTACTTCGCGTATTGCTCAGCGTATTTCGCATCTAAATAATCTTTACGAGCTTCAAACAATTCGTTTTCAGTGTTCAATAAGTCGAGTAGGGTACGTTTACCAATTCGATACTGTTTCTCATAAGCGATAACGGTTTGAGAGGCTGAATCAACGTGATCAGATAAGAACTGTTTTTGCTGCTGTGTGAGATCCAAAGCACTCCAAGAGAGTCTTAATCCTTCTTCAACGTTTCGATACGCTCTTTCGCGCAGATCTTTTGCTTTGTTTAACTGGTACGCAAAGCTCTCTGCATTGGCTACATCACTACCACCATTGAAAAGGTTGTAACGCATACGTAGCATCGCAGTGGTTTCGTCACCACGCCCCTCAATACCACCTGCATCATCTCGCCAGGTTTGCGCGGCTTCAACAGATAGCGTGGGGTAGTAAGTTCCTTTCGACTGTTTATATTGGAACTTCGCTGAATCGACATCTGCCATTGAAATCTGAATTACTGGGTGGGCTTGAAATGCCAAGTCGATCGCATCATCTATCGTGTAAGGGATGAAGTTTTGATCTGCACGAGGAAATATTAACCCTTGAGGTGATTGACCGACAATTCGAGTAAACATGGTATGGCTGTCGAATAAGTTGTTTTGTGCAGCGGCTAGATTTCCATGAGCTTTAGCTAGACGTGCTTCTACTTGTGTTAAATCAGCCGTTGAGCCGATACCAGAATCAACTCGCTTTTTGATGTCTTGATAGATTTTCTTGTGCACTTTCAGGTTGTTTTCTGAAAGCGTTAAGATTTCGTATGCTTTTACAGCATCTAGATATACTTTTGATACTTCAAGTGCAGTGTCTTGCGCATCTGCAAGTAATTGAAATCTGACAGACTCAGCATCTGCTGCGGTTCTGTCTATGTCATTGAGCGTAGCTGAGCCATCCCATATCAACTGAGTGAGCGTGACGGTCGCTTCTTTTCTAGTGAGATCTGTAGACTCTCTTCCGGATTCTGCAGGATCGATGCCTTCATATCCAATTCCTGCATCAAGATCTACCGAAGGGAGGTAAGCGCCGCTCGAGGCTTCATTCACGTACTGCTTACTTACGAATTCATTAAACGCGCTTTTTATATCGGGGTTCGTCTTAAGTGCATTTTCGACTGCTTGCTCTAACGTTTGCCCTATTGCAGGGCTAGTCGCGAGCACACCTAAGCAAAAGGCGTTGGCACGAGTCCACTTCACTGTGATTCTCCTAATTAAGTAATTTTAGAGGCGAGAAATTGTTCTTATAAATTAATTGGCCTCCATTGGCGTCAATAATTTAACGCACAAAGCTATTAACAATCAACTATGTGACTAGTTGCTATACTTATTGATGTGTAACTGTGTGTTTTCTATTGGTATGGTATTCTCATTATAGTTTGAACTAATATCATGTTTTTCATCGCTTATTTGGTATGGGCGCCCATATGTTTGTGATTCTCATCACTTTGAGCCGTTATATACATTTGTATAACTAATATGTGACTTGGAAGTTGTAATTTAGTGTTAATGCACTGTTATTGCGATATATATTCGGGCAATATATAGCAAATAAGTATCATTGGTCAAAATGTTGACAGTAATTTTAGGTCAGGGGTTTATATGGATCGTACATCCTTAGTTTCATCAGTTGGACAGTTAGTTGTAGTAGGTTTGGATGGAAAGCTACGAACACTTGCTGAGAATGAGCAACCATTGCCGGGTGAAGTAATCGTTGAACGAAATGATGTAGAGCAAATTGGCTTAAAGGTTCAACTAGTAAAAGACAACGGTGTACAAGATGTTTCAGATGATGTTGCTCAAATTATCGGTGCACTTGAATCTGGACAAGATCCAACGCAATTGGGTGACGAATTTGCTACTGCGGCAGGGGAAAGTACTGGCTCAAGTTTACAGACGAGCGGAACAGTTAATCGTATTGGCGCCGAATTATTGGCAGGTACCGGATTTGAAACAACGGGTATAGAATCTCTGGGCTTTTCAGAAACGCAGATCCTATCACTAAATGATCTATATCTTAGTGCTTTGCGAGGAAATGTTGTCGCATCGGAACCTGCGCCGCCAGTGGCAGGCGATGATACGGTGGCGACTGATGAAGATGCTTCTATCACTATCGATGTCCTTGCCAATGATGAAGACTTGGATAGTGAAAACTTATTTATCGAATCGGCAATTGTTCCTGAAGAGCAGGGAAGTGTTGAAATTGTTGATGGTGAATTGGTCTTTACTCCGGCTGAAGATTTTAACGGTGAAGCAACCATAACTTATGTTGTGACTGATGGTGAATTGTCAGATGAAGCAACGGTGTCGGTTACTGTTAATCCTGTAAATGATGCTCCAGTAGCAAATAATGACAGTACTGAAACGGATGAAGATACGCCAGTTACCATTGATGTACTACTAAATGACACCGATGTTGACGGCGATACGCTGACCATCGTGAATGCTTCTGTTCCTGCAGAGCAAGGTACGGTTGAGATCGTAGACGGTAAGCTTGTCTTTACTCCAGCAGAAAACTTCAACGGCGACGCTACCATTAGCTACACAGTTTCTGATGGTACATTAGAAGATGATGCGGAAGTTTCGGTAACCGTAAATCCAGTAAACGACGCCCCAATCGCGAATGACGACAGCACTACGACGGACGAAGATACGCCAGTCACCATTGATGTGCTACCAAACGATACCGATGTTGACGGTGACACATTGACCATCGTGAACGCGTCTGTTCCTGCAGAGCAAGGTACGGTTGAGATCGTAGACGGTAAGCTTGTGTTTACTCCAGCAGAAAACTTCAATGGCGAAGCAACCATTAGCTACACAGTTTCTGATGGTGCATTAGAAGATGAAGCGGAAGTTTCGGTAACCGTAAATCCAGTAAACGACGCCCCAATCGCGAATGATGACAGCACTGCGACGGACGAAGATACGCCAGTAACCATTGATGTATTACCAAATGATACCGATGTTGACGGTGACACACTGACCATCGTGAATGCGTCTGTTCCTGCAGAGCAAGGTACGGTTGAGATCGTAGACGGTAAGCTTGTCTTTACTCCAGCAGAAAACTTCAACGGCGAAGCAACCATTGGCTACACCGTTTCAGATGGTGCGTTAGAGGATGAAGCGGAAGTCTCGGTAACAGTTAATCCACTTAATGATGCTCCAACAACCGAAAATGTTATCCCACCCCAAGTTCTACAAGAAGACTTTGCCGAATACACGATTAACTTAAATAACGCATTCAGCGATGTTGATAACTCAGACAGCGAACTGACGTTCAGCGTTTCTGGTAACAGCAATATACAAGTATCGATTGTCGATGGTATCGCAACTATCACCCCAACCGCTGACTGGAATGGTTCTGAAGAGTTAACGTTTACCGCGACAGATCTAAGCGGTTTGGAAGTGAGCCAGACGGTTGATTTCACAGTCAACGCCGTTGCCGATATTGTCGCTGATAGTGCAGATATCGTTGAAGATACGCCAACCATTTTGAACGTGTTGGATAACGATACTTTCGAAGGCCAATCGCCAGTGGTATCTGTAGAAGCTGGCAATGGCCCTGTAAATGGT
>NZ_JH976049.1:272415-275937 GCF_000305755.2 Vibrio sp. HENC-03
GATCACCTACACACCAAACCAAGATTACAACGGTGCGGACGAATTCACTTACACAGTCACCTCTGGCGGCGTCACTGAAACCACAACAGTTACGCTGAACGTTACACCTGTTAACGATAAACCAGTAGTTGAAAACACCATTGCAGACCAAGTTCTATCAGAGGACTTTACGCCTTATACCATCGATCTAAATGACGCGTTCAGTGACGTTGATGACGCAGACAACGAACTGATATTTACTGTTTCTGGTAACAGCAATATCCAAGTTTCAATTGTTGATGGTATTGCAACGATTACACCAACAGCAGACTGGAATGGTTCTGAAGAGCTAACGTTTACCGCGTCAGACCCAAGTGGTTTGGAAGTGATTCAGACGGTTGATTTCACAGTCAACGCTGTTGCCGACATTGTCGCTGACAGTGCAGATATTGTTGAAGATATGCCGACTATTTTGAATGTGTTGGGCAACGATAGCTTCGAAGGTCAATCGCCAGTGGTATCAGTAGAAGCGGGCAATGGCCCTGAAAACGGTAGTGTGGTTGTTAACGATGATGGCACCATTACTTACACGCCGAACCAGGATTACAACGGTGCGGATGAATTCACTTATACAGTCACCTCCGGTGGTGTCACTGAGACGACAACAGTATCTCTAAACGTAACACCAGTGAACGATAAACCAGTGGTTGAAAACACCATTGCTGATCAAGTTCTACCGGAAGACTTTGCTGAATACACCATCAACTTGAATAACGCCTTTAGCGATGTTGACGACGCGGAAAGCGAGCTGGCGTTCAGCGTTTCAGGTAACAGCAATATTCAAGTATCGATTGTCGATGGTATCGCGACGATCACACCAACAGCAGACTGGAACGGTTCTGAAGAATTGACGTTTACGGCGACAGATCCAAGTGGTTTGGAAGTGAGTCAGACGGTTGATTTCACAGTCAATGCCGTTGTCGATATTGTTTCGGACAGCGCGAATATCGTTGAAGATACACCAACCGTTTTGAACGTGTTGGACAATGATAGCTTCGAAGGTCAATCACCAGTTGTTACAGTTGAATCTGGAGATGGTCCGACTAACGGCAGTGTGGTTGTGAACAACGACGGCACGATCACTTACACGCCTAATCAAGATTACAACGGTGCTGACGAGTTTACTTACACAGTCACCTCTGGCGGCGTCACTGAAACCACAACAGTTACGCTGAACGTTACTCCTGTAAACGATAAGCCAGTGGTTGAGAATACCATTGCTGACCAAGTTCTATCTGAGGACTTTACGCCTTATACCATCGATTTAAATGACGCGTTTAGCGATGTTGACGATGCAGACAGCGAACTAACGTTTACTGTTTCTGGTAACAGCAACATTCAAGTTTCGATTTTTGATGGTATTGCGACGATTACACCAACAGCAGACTGGAATGGTTCTGAGGAGTTGACGTTTACCGCGACAGATCCTGATGGTAAAAGCGTTAGCCAGACTGTTGATTTCACGGTTAACGCCGTCGCAGATATCGTTTTGGACAGTGCGAATATCGTTGAAGATACACCAACCATTTTGGATGTGTTGGACAACGATAGCTTCGAAGGCCAATCGCCAGTTGTTACAGTTGAATCTGGAGATGGTCTGACTAACGGCAGTGTGGTTGTTAACAACGACGGCACGATCACCTACACACCAAACCAAGATTACAACGGTGCGGACGAATTCACTTACACAGTCACCTCTGGTGGCGTCACTGAAACCACAACGGTTTCGCTAAACGTTACTCCTGTTAACGACAAGCCACTTAACGAAGACTTTGACCATAGCGCTGACGAACTTATAACTAACGTAGTTTTTGATACTGATGATAAGCCTTTGGACCAAGGCTCAGAAAGCGACCATATTTCTGACGTTGAGGATGACTTAAATGGTGATGATCTTCAGATCCGAATAACAGAGCTACCTACATCTGGCACTTTGTATTTCAAAGATGAAAATGGCGATCTTCAAGAAATTACATCGGCTGATGGTTCTTTGTACAACAAAGACAGCATCTACTACGAAGCGGATAATGTCGGATTCTTGCTTGGTATTAAAGACAGACCTAATTCTCCAAATGGAGAAGAGTCAACGACGGATTTCTACAACTGGGGTTTAAGTGCAGACGGTGGTGAGTCACACAGTCGAACCGAATATCTAGTAAATGGAGCGTCTATTGATATCTCCTCTGATAGTGGTGTGCTAGCTCAATACAACCGAGAAGTCTCACATATTGGTCATGGTATTGCTGATAACGATGGCCAAGGCATTCAGCGCGGCGAAACCATCAGCATTGATTTGTCTGAGAACCTTGTTGGCAGCGTGAATCTTGGTCTAGATGGTCTAGGAGGCTTGTTTGAGCACGGCGACAACAATGCTGCTCTTATCACGGTGACCTACCTTGATGCTAACGGCGCAGAGCAAACTCAAGTTATTGAGTTCTTGAAGCCAGAAGGCAATAACATGCTATTCCAGGAGACCAGTATTGGTTTCGGTAAGGATTACCCTCTACCTGAAGGGGCGGTAATTACTCAACTAGACTTCTCGACAAAAACATCTGGGAATTGGGAGTTGCGTTACGTAGAGGGGTTCCCACCTGAAGATAGTTTTGACTATGTTGTAGTTGATTCTGATAACGCTGAAAGTGACCCTGCAACGGTGACAATTGCCAATCAGGTTCTAGACGGCAACGTGTCGGAAAACGGTCCAGGTCTATCTTTAACTGGTAATACAGTCACAGAAGGAGAAGACGTTACGTTTTCTGTGATATTGGATGAGACGACAGAAACGGCAGTTAAGTATCCAATAAATACATTGGCCCCTGGCTCATCGGCAGATGACTCAGACGTCAACCTACCTAATGCGACCTACACGAACGGTGTTGTATTTGCAGGGGGCTACCTGATTGTTCCTGCAGGTGTTAGTAGCTTCGAAATCATTGTGCCGACGATTGATGATTCAAAAACTGAAAACCTTGAGAGCATCGTTGTCGAAGTTGGGAATGCGAGTGGTATTGGTTATATCCAAGATGATCAAATAAACAATGTGGACGAAGACGCAACCGCAGAGCTGACCGTGAGTGCGGGCGGCGATGTCACCGAAGGTGATGACCGTTACCTTGAGTACACGATCAGCCTTAGTGAACCAGTCAGTGAAGATGTCTTACTGAACCTATCTACCGATGGTACAGCGACCTCTGATGTTGACTACGACGCGACGTACCTTGTTGCTGATGGCAATGGTGGTTACCGTGAAATCACGGCTGATGAATTGAAGATCGCTGCAGGGGAAACTGAGCTCAAAATTTACCTTCAAGTAAAAGACGATGAGGTGACAGAGAACTCTGAAAGTGTTGAACTGACAGCATCGACGACCAGCGGTAAAGTCACCGGCACCAAGACTGACAACGCGACAGCGAACATCCTTGATGACCAAGCAAACGGTGTCGACGAAGACGCAACCGCAGAGCTGATGGTGAGTGCGGGAGG
>NZ_JH976049.1:275947-276452 GCF_000305755.2 Vibrio sp. HENC-03
TGACCGTTACCTTGAGTACACGATCAGCCTCAGTGAGCCTGTGAGTGAAGATGTCGTGCTTAACCTTTCAACGGGTGGCACCGCGACCTCTGATGTTGACTACGACGCGACGTACCTTGTTGCTGATGGCAATGGTGGTTACCGTGAAATCACGGCTGATGAATTGAAGATCGCTGCAGGGGAAACTGAGCTCAAAATTTACCTTCAAGTAAAAGACGATGAGGTGACAGAGAACTCTGAAAGCGTTGAACTGACTGCATCGACGACCAGCGGTAAAGTCACTGGCACCAAGACCGACAGTGCGACAGCGAATATCCTTGATGACCAAGCAAATGGTGTCGATAAAGACGCAACCGCAGAGCTGACCGTGAGTGCTGGCGGCGATGTCACCGAAGGTGATGACCGTTACCTTGAGTACACGATCAGCCTCAGTGAGCCAGTGAGTGAAGATGTCGTACTGAACCTATCGACCGATGGTACCGCGACTTCTGATGTTGACTACGAC
>NZ_JH976050.1:0-508 GCF_000305755.2 Vibrio sp. HENC-03
TTAAACGATGATTATACACGATGAGTGTCCACACAGATTGATACGGTTTATAAGTAAAAGAGACGAAGATATCCCAATATCTTCAATCCAGTGTCCCGTTCGTCTAGAGGCCTAGGACACCGCCCTTTCACGGCGGTAACAGGGGTTCGACTCCCCTACGGGATACCATTGGGTCGTTAGCTCAGTTGGTAGAGCAGTTGACTTTTAATCAATTGGTCGCAGGTTCGAATCCTGCACGACCCACCATTCTTCTCCACGAAGAATCAAAACTTATGTGGGCGATTAGCTCAGTTGGGAGAGCACCTGCCTTACAAGCAGGGGGTCACTGGTTCGAGCCCGGTATCGCCCACCATTCTCTAAGTATTTTTGGATAGGAATTCCAAACCACTTCAGTAAAACGTACGTGGTTAGAATCTTCGACTCTGAAAGTCTTTAGAAAATGACTTCATAAGAAGTGATTAGCTCTTTAACAATTTGGAAAGCTGACAAAACAATCTTTAAGATTGTT
>NZ_JH976051.1:0-200 GCF_000305755.2 Vibrio sp. HENC-03
GTCACGCTAACTGAAACCGCAAACGGCGATGGCAGCTTTACCTATCAAGCAACAGCAGGCACCGAGTCGGTCTTTACACTGACAGTGAACACTGATGGCTCTTATAACTTCACGCTTGAAGGTCCAATCGATCATGCTGTTGATAGTGATGAGTTAACGCTCAACTTCCCAATCATCGCGACCGACTTTGATGGTGACAC
>NZ_JH976052.1:0-349 GCF_000305755.2 Vibrio sp. HENC-03
TAGACCTGTTGGCCTCGGCTCACTGGATGCGTCGCCAGTACGGGAAAATCCTCAACTCTTTAATCGAATTCCATGAGGGCGACATTGAAACCGTTGTCGGCTCACTCGTCCGTGATGGAACAAAATTCACCTTCCCCGATACCTACGGCAAGTTGGTGACTCACATATTGGAGACTTAACAAATGGCTAAATCTGTTTTTGTTCTTGGCATGGACATCACTTGGAACTCGGCACGTGGTGACAGTGCGCAACTGAATATCTCACGTCCATTACGCGAAATTAACTCGGAGAAATTCAAGCGTCGCACCATCGGTGAATCTGGCGACGTAAACCCGCAATGGGATCAACC
>NZ_JH976053.1:0-325 GCF_000305755.2 Vibrio sp. HENC-03
ACGTGAGTTTTCGTCGCTTTTAAATTGCCGTACTGGTTAACAACGGTGACGCATACAGACATTTTTCTAACCTTGAACGGATTTCATTGAAGCTTCGAAGTGCTTTTTAAGTTCTGGGTCGACAGGGATAAGCGCTGTCACGATGGCACCCGCCAATGGATCTTCTGGATTGATTTCAAGTTGCAATTGGTACTCACGACGAGGAACCAGAGCGCCAGTGCGTTCAAGAAGCAGGGCGTAACTGTGTTCAATCATCAACGGTTGATCCCATTGCGGGTTTACGTCGCCAGATTCACCGATGGTGCGACGCTTGAATTTCTCCGAG
>NZ_JH976054.1:0-253 GCF_000305755.2 Vibrio sp. HENC-03
GGGCGGCTCTGCTGACCTAGCGCCTTCTAACCTAACCATGTGGTCTGGTTCTAAGTCTCTAGAAGCAAACGACTTCTCTGGTAACTACATCCACTACGGTGTACGTGAATTCGGTATGACTGCGATCATGAACGGTATCGCACTCCACGGTGGTTTCGTTCCTTACGGCGCAACATTCCTAATGTTCATGGAATACGCACGTAACGCTATGCGTATGGCTGCTCTGATGAAAGTTCAGAACATCCAAGTTTAC
>NZ_JH976055.1:0-264 GCF_000305755.2 Vibrio sp. HENC-03
ACCCCAACCTTAACCGTTGAAAATATCAGTGATGTTAACGAAACGGGTGCTGAAAGCGTTGCAGTCAGTGGTAATAGCACTCGCTTTGAGAGCACGGATAGCTTGACTATCAAGGCAACGGACAGCGAAGGGATCGAGGCGAGCGCAAATGTAAACCCAAATGCTGGCGGTGATTGGAATTCAACGCTCGATGTTTCGGGTCTTAAAGACGGCACCATTACGGTGACGGTGAATGGTACTAACGACTTGGGCGCACCAGCAAAA
>NZ_JH976056.1:0-325 GCF_000305755.2 Vibrio sp. HENC-03
ACGTGAGTTTTCGTCGCTTTTAAATTGCCGTACTGGTTAACAACGGTGACGCATACAGACATTTTTTTAACCTTGAACTGATTTCATCGAAGCTTCGAAGTGCTTCTTAATTTCTGGGTCGACAGGGATAAGAGCTGTCACGATGGCACCCGCCAATGGATCTTCTGGATTGATTTCAAGTTGCAACTGGTATTCACGACGAGGAACCAGAGCGCCAGTGCGTTCAAGAAGCAGGGCGTAACTGTGTTCAATCATCAATGGTTGATCCCATTGCGGGTTTACGTCGCCAGATTCACCGATGGTGCGACGCTTGAATTTCTCCGAG
>NZ_JH976057.1:0-226 GCF_000305755.2 Vibrio sp. HENC-03
CTTAAAGATGGTGGAGCTATGCGGGATCGAACCGCAGACCTCCTGCGTGCAAGGCAGGCGCTCTCCCAGCTGAGCTATAGCCCCATCAAGGTGTCGATACTGCATACCAATTTCAAAAGAAATTGGTGGGTCTGAGTGGACTCGAACCACCGACCTCTCGCTTATCAGGCGAACGCTCTAACCACCTGAGCTACAGACCCAGTATCGTCTCTTTTACTTATAAACC
>NZ_JH976058.1:0-229 GCF_000305755.2 Vibrio sp. HENC-03
TACGTGCCAGCCGTAAGATTCAAAACGCTTAGGCGTGTCGTCAGAGAACCAACCTTCAACGTGACCATCGATAGAGATGCCGTTGTCATCCCAGAATGCGATCAGTTTGCCAAGGCCTAGTGTACCAGCAAGAGAACATGCCTCGTGCGAGATACCTTCCATTAGACAGCCGTCACCCATGAACACGTAAGTGAAGTGGTCAACGATGTCGTGGCCTTCTTTGTTGAAC
>NZ_JH976059.1:0-241 GCF_000305755.2 Vibrio sp. HENC-03
TACAGCGGCGATCAACTGGACAGCACAAGCAGGTACTCAAACCCAATGGGTGGGTACAGCAGAAGTGGCGTCGGTTGCGGATTCGGTGAAGAGTGTGGCGTTAACGCTGCAAGGCTATAGTGATGCAACGGGCAATGCCGGTGAATCATTCACTTCTAGCAAAGCGCTAGCGATGACCCCAACCTTAACCGTTGAAAATATCAGTGATGTTAACGAAACGGGTGCTGAAAGCGTTGCAGTC
>NZ_JH976060.1:0-265 GCF_000305755.2 Vibrio sp. HENC-03
CAGGGCAATTTCCTAGGCATTACTCACCCGTCCGCCGCTCGACGCCGTTATCGTTCCCCGAAGGTTCAGATAACTCGTTTCCGCTCGACTTGCATGTGTTAGGCCTGCCGCCAGCGTTCAATCTGAGCCATGATCAAACTCTTCAATTTAAGATTTTGTTCGGCTCAATGAATACTGAACATTACATAAGTAATGTTTGAATTGACTGTGCTGAATCTTTCGATTCAATGGTCACTTCGTATCATTGAAACCTAATTTGATACCA
>NZ_JH976061.1:0-767 GCF_000305755.2 Vibrio sp. HENC-03
AAGTAACTTTGAGAGAACTACTTGGTTTTCCGAGACGTCGGAAACCGCTACATCGGAAAATCAATTGGAGAAATCACCATGGCAGTGAATGTAAACACAAACGTATCAGCGATGACCGCTCAGCGTTACCTAAACAACGCAAACTCAGCACAACAAACTTCTATGGAACGTTTGTCTTCAGGTTTCAAAATCAACAGCGCGAAAGACGACGCTGCGGGTCTTCAAATCTCGAACCGCTTGAACGTACAAAGCCGTGGCCTGGATGTGGCTGTTCGTAACGCGAACGACGGTATCTCTATTGCACAAACTGCTGAAGGTGCAATGAACGAGACAACTAACATCCTGCAACGTATGCGTGACCTATCTCTTCAATCAGCAAACGGCTCTAACTCAAAATCTGAGCGTGTTGCGATTCAAGAAGAAGTAACGGCACTAAACGACGAACTAAACCGTATCGCTGAAACGACATCTTTCGGTGGTAACCGTCTACTTAACGGTACTTACGGCACTCAGTCTTTCCAAATCGGTGCGGACAACGGTGAAGCAGTAATGCTTAACCTAAAAGACATGCGCTCAGACAATAAAATGATGGGCGGCGTGAGCTACCAAGCTGACAACGGTAAAGACAAAAACTGGAACGTTGAAGCGGGCAAAAACGACCTGAAAATCAGCCTGACTGACAGCTTTGGTCAAGAGCAAGAAATCAACATCAGCGCGAAAGCGGGTGACGATATCGAAGAGCTAGCGACGTACATCAACGGTCAAAC
>NZ_JH976062.1:0-946 GCF_000305755.2 Vibrio sp. HENC-03
GCCACCATTGCCATCAGCAACAAGGTACTTAGCGTCGTAGTCAACATCAGAAGTCGCGGTACCATCAGTCGATAGGTTCAGTACGACATCTTCACTCACTGGCTCACTAAGGCTGATCGTGTACTCAAGGTAACTGTCATCACCTTCGGTGACATCGCCTCCAGTACTCACGGTCAGCTCTGCGGTTGCGTCTTTATCGACACCGTTTGCTTGGTCATCAAGGATGTTCGCTGTCGCACTGTCAGACTTGGTGCCGGTGACTTTACCGCTGGTCGTCGATGCAGTCAGCTCAACGCTTTCAGAGTTCTCCGTTACCGCATCGTCTTTTACTTGAAGGTAAACTTTGAACTCAGTTTCTCCAGCCGCGATCTTCAATTCATCAGCCGTGATTTCACGGTAGCCACCATTACCGTCAGCAACAAGGTACGTCGCGTCGAAGTCAACATCAGAAGTCGCTGTACCACCCGTTGATAGGTTAAGTACGACATCTTCACTCACTGGCTCACTGAGGCTGATCGTGTACTCAAGGTAAGTGTCATCACCTTCGGTGACATCGCCTCCAGTACTCACGGTCAGCTCTGCGGTTGCGTCTTTATCGACACCATTTGCTTGGTCATCAAGGATATTTGCTGTCGCGCTGTCTGTTTTGGTGCCAGTGACTTTACCGCTGGTCGTCGATGCAGTCAGTTCAACACTTTCAGCGCTCTCAGTCACCGCATCGTCTTTTACTTGAAGGTAAATTTTGAGCTCCGTTTCCCCTGCGGCGATCTTCAATTCATCAGCCGTAATTTCACGGTAGCCACCATTGCCATCAGCAACAAGGTATGTGGCATCGTAGTCTACGTCAGAAGTCGCAGTGCCACCCGTTGATAGGTTAAGCACGACATCTTCACTCACAGGCTCACTGAGGCTGATCGTGTACTCAAGGTAACGGTCATCACCTTCG
>NZ_JH976063.1:0-522 GCF_000305755.2 Vibrio sp. HENC-03
GCGTTATAACTCAAGGGGAAATTGTGAAACTGAAGAATATCAAAGGTGTGGCAAAGAACTTTACACTATCATTTTTTAGTGGCGCAAATTACATCGATGGTGGGTTCGTCCGTGATGATATCTTCAAACTAGCTAATCTTAAAGCGGGTGATTTAGTGAAAATTAGTTGGATTCCAACTAAAGATGAAGAGCTGTTTAAACTAACGCCTAGAGTACGTAAGACGGTTCTCGCTTATCGCAAGTGGCTACCTAAGTTGTGCGAATCTCACAGTTTACCTATCGAATGCTTCGAAGAGTTTTATATATCGGCTTATCGTGCTGATAACCATCAGGTGTACGTCGAAGCGGTAGTTGTGGATCTAAATGGAAAAATCTATCAGCTGCCAATTTGGGTTTGAGTTATAACAAACTGTTCAAGAGTGATTCGCAACGCGTGGCATTTTCAGTATGCGTTGGTTTTAGTGTTTAAGGTGGTATGCGGTGACATCGGTATTGCGTTGCTCACACCTTAACAGGGCGTTA